>NZ_JAIWQW010000119.1 GCF_026122815.1 Buchnera aphidicola (Pemphigus obesinymphae)
TATTTAGTTCTATATGTCAAGGTTTAAGTAAAAATCAATTAAATCTTCCTCCAACCCGAATAGTACTGGAAAAACCATTAGGTACATCTCTAAAAACATCACAAAAAATTAATAATCAGGTCAGTAAATATTTTAAAGAATCTCAAATATTTAGAATAGATCATTATTTAGGGAAAGAAATCATATTAAATTTACTTTCATTACGTTTTTCAAATATTATATTTTCTAATAATTGGAACAATAAAATTATAGATCATGTTCAAATCACTGTTGCTGAACAAGTTGGAATAGAAGGAAGATGGGGATA
>NZ_JAIWQW010000120.1 GCF_026122815.1 Buchnera aphidicola (Pemphigus obesinymphae)
GGTGCTTTTACTGCAGCTTCTTTTACTATACCTCTCATAGAATTTACTACTAAAGTAGCTAAAGCTTCCCCTTCTAAATCTTCTGAAATAATTAATAAATGTTTACTAGATTTTGCAACAGCTTCTAATAATGGCAGTAATTCTCGAATATTAGATATTTTTTTATCCGCAATTAAAATATAAGGATTTTATAATTCTACAATACCCGTTTCTGGTTTATTAATAAAATAAGGAGATAAATAACCTCTATCAAATTGCATACCTTTTACAACTTCTAATTCATGCTCTAAACCTGTTCCTTCTTCA
>NZ_JAIWQW010000121.1 GCF_026122815.1 Buchnera aphidicola (Pemphigus obesinymphae)
CTTTTTACTTCTACATTTGATTTATATAATTCCAATAACTCTGTTTGATTCAATAACGCTTTATTTAATGTTATACCTAAATCTAACGGAATTAATTTAGAAATACGATTCACAAAACCGTATGGATAACCCAATACCCGACCAACATCTCTAATAACTGCTTTTGCAGTTAAAGTCCCAAATGTAATAATTTGCGCAACAGCCTCTTTTCCGTATATTTCTGATACATGTTCAATTACTTTATCTCTCTTATCCATACAAAAATCAATATCAAAATCAGGTAAAGAAATACGATCCGGATTTAA
>NZ_JAIWQW010000122.1 GCF_026122815.1 Buchnera aphidicola (Pemphigus obesinymphae)
TAATCTTTGCCTTCTATAACTTCTGCACCTATTTTCCTTAATTCAGTAGACATCGCAGCTAATCTATCGGTTTCCTTAACTCTCCAGTTGTAAACATTACGAATAGTAGTTGTACCTTTAGCAAAAAGTGCAACAATAGCTATTGTCATTGCTGAATCGGGAATATGATTCATATCTAAATTAACGGCATATAAAGTGTTTCTAGTACATGAAATAAATTCATCTCCCCAATTAATAATTGCTCCCATATTTTTTAATACATTAGCAAAATTAATATCTCCTTGTATACTTTTTGATCCGAT
>NZ_JAIWQW010000123.1 GCF_026122815.1 Buchnera aphidicola (Pemphigus obesinymphae)
GATATACACGTACATGTTCCAGAAGGTGCTACTCCCAAAGATGGACCTAGTGCAGGAATAGCTATGTGTACAGCAATAGTTTCTTCTCTTACAAAAAATCCAGTACATGCGGATATTGCAATGACAGGAGAAATTACTCTGAGAGGTGAAGTTCTAACAATAGGAGGACTAAAAGAAAAATTATTAGCTGCTCATCGTGGAGGAATAAAAAAAGTATTAATCCCTTATGAAAATAAACGTGATTTAGAAGAAATACCTAAAAATATTATTTCTAGTTTAGAAATACATCCTGTAAAAAATA
>NZ_JAIWQW010000124.1 GCF_026122815.1 Buchnera aphidicola (Pemphigus obesinymphae)
GTTAATATTGGATCAGCTAAAGAAATATCACCATAAATAAGAGCAATGTGATTTTTAATACCTATTTCTTCTTCAAATCCAATAATAAAAAAATCGCCCCATGGAGTAGGTAGTTTTGCTTTAAAATTTTTTTTTAAGTTCATAAATTTCCCCAAAATTATTATCTTTTTAACAATAATTTTATATATTTTTGCAAATTAAAATTTAATTATATAATAATTACATATATTAAAAAAATTTCAAAAAATTTATTTAAAATAAATATCAATACATACTTTAAATTAATTATGAAATTATTT
>NZ_JAIWQW010000125.1 GCF_026122815.1 Buchnera aphidicola (Pemphigus obesinymphae)
AACGAAATTGATATTTTATTTTTTAAATTAAAAAGAATATTTTTTATCATTAAAATAATTTAAAAAACTTAAAAGATAATTTCAAATTATATATTTTTTTATTGAAATAATTTTTATTCTTATTTTTATGAAATAAAATTTATAAAAAATGTTGTTTTTTGAATAAATATATTTTTCACTAATATTAAATGTTATATTAATATCTAATCAATATTAAAATATGTAGGAAAATTTAATGAGTGAACAAATTATTATTTTTGACACCACTTTACGAGATGGTGAACAAGCTCTTCAATCTA
>NZ_JAIWQW010000126.1 GCF_026122815.1 Buchnera aphidicola (Pemphigus obesinymphae)
AAAAATACGAAAGGTAAAAATTATCAGTAACAAATATCGCATAATTAATAATTATTTTTTTATGTAAGGATTAAAATGCCTTGAAAAAATGAGAAATACCCTTATATAAGCAAATGAAAGAAATATAATTTAGTATTAATATACTAAGAAATTTTACTAATTAGGTCTCAAATGAGGAGAATTTTCATGTCTTAGCGTTCTTTCTCTTTAGTTCCTGGTCTATACGACGATATGTTTTCAGATCGGTTTAAACAAATAGATAACATGTTTAGCAGATTAACAGGTGAAAAACCGATATC
>NZ_JAIWQW010000127.1 GCF_026122815.1 Buchnera aphidicola (Pemphigus obesinymphae)
AAATTTTAACTGAAGAACAATATTTAGATGCACTAGAGGAATTTGGAGATGATTTTGATGCTAAAATGGGAGCTGAAGCAATACAAATACTTTTAAAAAACATGAACCTAAAAGAAGAATGCGAAACATTAAGAAACGAATTAAAAAACAGCCATTCTGAAACTAAAAGAAAAAAATTAACCAAACGTATTAAATTACTCGAATCATTTATACAATCAAATAATAAACCAGAATGGATGATCCTTAATGTACTCCCTATTTTACCACCTGATTTAAGACCACTGGTACCCTTAGATGG
>NZ_JAIWQW010000011.1 GCF_026122815.1 Buchnera aphidicola (Pemphigus obesinymphae)
GCTGTTTATTCTGCCATAGATTTAGTTAATCCTTTATCTGTTTTATCTAATTCTGTTCCTATTGTACGTACTTCTGTTCATTTATTTTTTAATTTACCATTTTTTAGTGATTTTTTAGAAAAATGGATTTTTTCTGGAGTATTGGACAAAAATGTTTTAAATAAAACTAAGGAATGGTTTAAAATTGGTTTAAAAAAATGGGATATATCTAGAGATGGACCTTATTTTGGATTTAAGATTTTAAATTATTTAAATAAATATTTTTATGTTTGGTTAGATGCTCCTATTGGTTACATGAGTACCTTTGAAAACCTTTGTAAAAAAAGAAAAAATTTAAATTTTGATGAATTTTGGAACAAAAATTCAAATTGTGAGTTATATCATTTTATTGGCAAAGATATTGTGTATTTTCATACTTTATTTTGGCCAGCAATATTAGAAGCAAGTGGATTCCGCAAACCTACAAAGATTTTTGTACACGGTTATGTTACCATTCATGGGAATAAATTGTCAAAATCTAAAAATGATTTTATTTTAGCATCAGATTGGTTAAAATATTTAGATTCAGATAGTTTGCGATATTATTATGCATGTAAATTATCTAATAATATTCAAGATATTGAATTTAACATTTATCAATTAGTAGAGAAAGTTAATACAGATATTGTGAATAAAGTTGTTAATTTAGCTTCACGTAGTGCTAGTTTTATCAATAAAAATTTTTGTGGGAAACTCGCTGATCAATTAAGTGATATAAAATTATATATGAAATTTATTTCTGAATCTAAAAGTATAGAGGTGCTTTTTAATAATCGTGAATTTTCTTTAGCTATGAAAAAAATTATGGCATTGTCAGATATTGCTAACAAATACATAAATGATCAAAAACCATGGAAATTAGAAATAGAAAAATATGATCAATTACATATGATTGCATCTATGGGAGTAAACTTATTCAGAGTAATTATGACTTGGCTAAAACCAGTAACACCATCTTTAGCAGAAAGATCAGAATTATTTTTAAAAATAAAATTAGATTGGAAAGGTATAAAAAAACCTTTATTGAATCATACCATTTCTAAATTCAAAATTTTATATAAAAGGATTGACATTAATAAAATTCAATTATAGTGATAAAAATTACTTTTAGTATACATATATAATTTGATTATTTTTTGGTGATATGGTTATACCAAGATAAATACCAATAATTATGTATTTTGATATTTTTATTTTTTATGACGAAAACACCAAGGGCACTAATGAAACGATTATTATAAAATAATAAGGGAATTGTTTCTCTTTGCCATGTTGGTATATTAAGTAACTGCCATATTTTTTTTAATTTTTTTTTGTGTTTTTGTCCCTCGATATGGAAAATACCATTGGCTTGGAAACGAATATTTACTAATTCTTTTTTTTGGGGACTTGGTAATTTAACTCCCATTTTATTTTGAGTTATATATCCTAATTGATTAGGAAGTTTCAAAGATATTTGATGTTTGTGCCAAAAAATTATTTTATTTTTTAAAGAAGGTATAATTGGTTTGATTAAATATAATTTTTTTCTATATCTTCTAATTTCATATTGTTTAAAATTTATTTTAGGTGAAGCTGATTTTTTGCTATTAATAATATCTGTATAAATTTTATATAGTCCTTTATAGGAAGGCATATTGACGTTATGTAAAGAGATCCAATGTCTTAAAATGATATTAAGTATTTCTTTTTTTAGATATTTAAGATCAGTAATATTTAATGTGTTATCTGAACATACTGTTTTTTTTATAACGTCGTTTGTAAAATAATTTAATGCTTCTTCTTGCTCACCACAAATTTTAGCACTACGTGTGCAATTTTTTATAAATTGTGGCCATCTTTTTTTTAATATCGGTATTATTTCTCTTCTTAAAAAATTACGATCGTAATTTATATCCCAGTTACTGCTATCTTCAATCCATTTTAATTTGTTTTCTTTGGCCCATTTTTCTATTGTGTTTCTATCTATTTTTAACAATGGTCTGATATGAATTATATTACCTATATTTTTATAAGTATTCATACTAGATAAACCTTTTGGTCCACTCCCTCTTTTTAAAGCCAATAAAAAAGTTTCACATTGATCATTTAAATTATGAGCTGTTAATATTATTTCTTTAGGCAGTAGATTTTTATATATTTCGTTATATCTCATAGATCTAGCTTCTGCTTCAATATTTTTTTTTAAATTAAAATTAATGTTTTTTATAATAATGGGAATATTGTATTTTTCACATTCTTTTTTGCAATGATAACTCCAATTATCAGAATTAATATTTAATTTATGATTAATGTGGATTGCGCGGAAAAAAATTTTTTTTATTTGTTTTAATTTTAATAACAGATGTAAAAGAACTGTAGAATCCAATCCTCCACTATAACATATTAAAAAATATTTTTTTTTATTCAGTATTTTTTTTAATTCTTCTAACATTATTTATATCACTTATTATTTTTTTATATTCTGGTACGTCCGAGTGGATTTGAACCACCGACCTTCACCTTGTCATGGTGATACTCTAACCAACTGAGCTACGGACGTATATAAAATTATTTATAATATTTTTAATGATATTAAATGTTATATCCTACATAAAATATAAAAATAAGTTATTACTTTAAATACAAATTATTTTTGTATATGTTAATAGTAATGTTATTATTTTATTTTTAATATTATAAAAAATTATCGAATAGATATCGTGATTATTTTTATTTGAAAATAAATATTAAGGATACTTTTTTTCTTAATAATAACTAAATTTATTTATATGGTTTGAAGGAGATATTACATATATTTTATTTTTATTAATATAAACGTGGTAAATAATTCAGTTACTAAATATATGATATAATATATTTTTCGTTTATGATATCATAAAAAATATTAATAATATAACATTATTTTTATATTTTAAAAATAAAATTTTATGTTATATAATTTTTTTATATTGTTATATAATATGTATTATTAAATAATAAAAACTAGTTATGATAATTTATCAATAAAAAATTAATTTTAATTAAAGATATTGACAGATAGCGAAAATAGATTTTGATATATTATTAATTTTTTTAAAAAAGATAATAAATATCTATATTTTAAATTAGGATTGATATTCTTATATGTTTACTGGCATTATTAATGGTATTGGGACAGTTTCCAGTGTTGAAGGCAATAGTGTTTTTTTTACGTATGGTATCAAATTTACCATGTTTTTGTTAAAAAAATTAAAGACAGGAGATTCAGTAGCAAATAATGGTTGTTGTTTAACTGTTAAATATATTAAGAACAATATTGTTTATTTTGATGTTATTAAAGAAACTGTAGATTGTACCAATTTGTCTTTATTAAAATTGGGAGATAACATCAATATCGAAAGATCTGCAAAATTTGGAGATGAAATAGGAGGACATATAATATCTGGACACGTAATCACCACAGCTGTTATTATAAATGTCTTTTTATCTAAGGAAAATAGAGTAATATGTTTTTATATAAATGAAAAATATATTATGAAATATATATTGTATAAAGGATTTATTTCTATTGATGGAGTAAGTTTAACTGTAGGAAGAGTAGTTAATAATATGTTTTATGTGCATTTAATTCCAGAAACGATGTTACTAACAACATTGGGAAATAAAAAAATAGGTGATACCGTTAATATTGAAGTCGATTATTATACAAAATTATTAATAGATAATTCAGAAAAAATATTAAACAAGTAATTTTTTACAAAATAAAATAATATTAGGTTTTACATTATTTTAATATTAATTAGTTTTAATTGGAATTAATATTCATGTTTTTTAAATAAAAAATATTTAAATAAAGTTATGTAATATATATTACATTTTATTTTTATTGGCATTGATTACATCAGATAAAAAAACAATAATAAATGTTATTTATATATATAATATAAGTGTTTTTAATTTTATTGAATCAAATTTATTTAAAAAATTAAATATAATTTGATATATTAAATTTGATCAATGTTAAAAATTAATATTTTTTAAAAATATTTAAAAAATTTGTATTTTATTTTTATTAATTATGTTTAATATATTTAATATATTGTATATGTTATTTTCGTATACATTTCTTTTATTTTTTGATTATTTTAAAAATTATGACAACACAAGATTATTTATTAAAATTTCGTCGAGTTAATTCTTTAAAAAGTCTTGAAAAACTTTTTGATCATCTTAATTATTCTTTACTAAATGATCATGAATTAATTAATATGTATAGAGCAGCTGATCATCGCAGAGCTGAATTAGCTTCTGGGGGTCAATTATTTGATTTAGGTTGTGTTCCTAAATTTATATGGCATTACGTGTTATAAAAATATTATTTTTATAATATAAAATTATAAAAATTTATATATATGAGAAATTTATCATTAATAAGAAATAATATCGGCATTATGAACAGTATAGTATTCTTAATATTAGGAATATTTTATAAAAAAAATTGGTGATTTACTTTTTAAAATAGTGTTTATTCTTGAGTTTAATATGATTGATTATAGCGTTATATTTATCAGTAACATATTGATAAATAATTTTATTTTAGTGCAATTTTTGGGAATTTGTCCTTTCATTGGGGCATCGAAGAGAATTGAATCAGCTATAGGGATTAGTTTGGCTACTACTTTTGTTATTACTATTTCTGTAATTATTTCTTGGTTGGTAAACTACTATATTTTGGTACCGTGTAACATGGTATATCTTCGTATTATAATGTATATGTTAATTATTTCAGTTAGCGTACAAGTTATAGAAATTATAATAAAAAAATTGAGTTTTTATTTTTATAGATTATTAGGTATATTTTTACCTTTAATTACTACCAATTGTGTTGTTTTAGCTATTCCTTTATTAAATTTAAAGTTAAATTACGGTTTTATTCCAGCAGTTATGTACGGACTGAGTTCTTCTATTGGTTTCTCATTGGTGATGATATTATTTTCGAGTATGAGAGAACGTATTTTTTTGGCTGATGTACCTTTGCCTTTTAAGGGATCACCCATTGCGTTAGTTACTGCTGGATTAATGTCGATGTCGTTTATGGGATTTAATGGTTTAATAAAATTTTGATAATACAAATTATTAGAACTATTTTTATTTTTAGTTTTTTTAGCATAATATTAGGATTTTTTTTACATTATTTTTCTTATAAATATAAAATAAAAAAAAATTCTATTTTAGATAAAATAGAGGATATTTTACCACAGAGTCAATGTGGACAATGTGGATATCCAGGTTGTTTGCCTTATGCAAAAGCTATTTTTAAAAATAAAGAAAAAATCAATAAATGTCTTCCAGGTGGTAAAGATGTATTCTTACAATTGCAAAATTTGTTAAGTATCGATACAACTGAATATAATATCAATTCTTTACCAGTAAGAATTATTCCTACAGTAGTGTTTATCGATGAACAGAATTGTGTTGGTTGTGCTAAATGTCGTGAAATTTGTCCGGTAGATGCAATAATTGGTTCGTTAAATTTGATGCATACAGTATTAACTGATTTTTGCACAGGTTGTAATTTATGTATACCAGTTTGTCCTCTCGATTGTATTCATACTAAAAGTATTGTTCATGAAAATAAAAAATTATTTAATAAGTTTTAAAAAATTGATTTTTAATTTTTTTTCTGTTTTATATTTAAAGATAAAAAAAATAGTTATTTTTTTTTTGATAAAAGGAAACAAGATTTTCATGGTGGAATAGACTTTTTATTCATGGGGAAAAACATAAAAACATTACCAGAGAAAACGATATTATCAGGAGATCAATTTGTAGTTTATTTAGATTTTTATACTTTTGAAAAAATTCAATTAAGAGTAGAAATAGGAGATTATGTTTTTAAAGGACAAATGTTAGTTGAAGGAAAGAAACATATAGTTCCTATACATGCTCCTACTTCAGGTCAAATTGTTGATATAAAAAGATATGTGTATGATCTTATTTTAAATAAATATAGAATAGAATTTTTTTTAATTTCAGATGGGAAAGATATTAGTAAAAAATTGTTTCCAATACACCATTATAAAAAAATAAATCGGGAAAGTATTATTAAATTAATTTATCAAAATGGAATAGTTGGTTTAGGAGGAGCTCTTTTTCCCACTACTCATAAATTATACATGGCTCTTCATAATAATGTAGATACTTTAATAATTAATTCTTTGGAAAGTGAACCTTATATTACAGCCGATAAATGGTTAATGAAAAATTATGCATCCGATATTTTAAAAGGATGTGAAATTATTCAATGGATATTAAAAGTAAAAAACGTAATTATTGCAATAGCAGATGATAAAGATGATTTTTTTATAAAAATAAATAAAGAAGTATTGGATTATCCTGGTTTTCAGTTGCGTTTTATAAAAAAAAAATATCCTTCAGGTAGCAGTAAGCAGTTAATTAAACTTTTAACTGGTAAAGAAATTCCTCATAACGGACACGCGACTAATTTGGGAATAGTAATGTATAATGTTGGAACTGTATATGCTGTAAAAAAAGCTGTTATAGAAGGAGAACCGTTGATTAGTCGTGCAGTTACTATAACGGGAGGGGCTCTTACATATTCTGGTAATATGTGGGTGAGATTTGGTGTATCTATTAATGATTTATTGATGCATCTGAATTATTTTAATTTAAAAAATAAATCAGTAATAGTAGGTGGACCATTAATGGGTTCTGAAATTTCTAATATTCAGACGCCTGTGTTAAAAGGTACAAATTGTATTTTAATACCTTCTGATAATGAAATTAAAAAAAAAGGATTAGAACAACCTTGTATTCGTTGTGGTAAATGTTCTAATGGATGTCCCATGAAACTATTACCTCAACAACTTTATTGGTATTCTAAAGGTTTGAATCATAATAAAACTAAAGAATATAAAATTAAAGATTGTATAGAATGTGGCATATGTGAACAAGTATGTCCCAGTGATATTCCATTACTTAATTATTTTAGAAAAGAGAAAAGAATACTAAAAGAAATTGAAATTTTTAAAAAAAAATCTAAGGAAGCTAAAGATAGATTTCAAAAAAAACAATTTAGACTAAATAGTAGGAAAATAATATCAATAAAAAATATATTATTTGATTCTACTTTTAATTTTGAAAAAAATGATATATTTGAAAATATTTTTGAAAAAAAATTGATAAAAAAATCTATGTTAAAAAAAGAAAAAGAAGCAAGAAAAAAAAGTATTCACGATGCTATTGAAAGAGTAAAAAATAAAAAAATAAATTTTAATTAAATATTAAATAATAGAAATATTAATATATAAATATGTATGTATTAATTATTTTAATAATATATATTTAAAACGTTAACATAAAAATAGAAAATTATGCAATGATAAATTTTAATAATATATATCAAAAATACAGTACTAAACAGATAATGTTTTTGGTAGTCATAGCATGTATTCCAGGAATTATTGTTCAATTTTACTATTGTGGATATGGAATAATATTACAAATATTGATAGCGATAATTACTGCGGTTTTGTCAGAATTGTTAATTTTGTTAATTAGAAAGAAATCGGTTAAAAATGTTTTAACCGATCATTCAGCTATTGTTACTGCTGTTTTATTTGGTATTAGTATTCCTCCTTTTTTACCATTTTGGTTAAATATAATTGGTATATTTTTTTCTATAGTCATAGTTAAACAATTGTATGGAGGTTTAGGTCAAAATTTATTTAATCCTGCTATGGCAGGTTATGTATTTTTATTAATCTCTTCTCCTGTTTTTATGACGAGCTTTAAGGTTCCTTATGATCGATTATCCAATCCTCTTAGTTTCAGCAAAACTATAAATATTATTTTTTATGATTACGATTATTCTAAGGATATAATTGTAGAATTAATTAAAAAAAATAATAATTTAACGCAAGCTACACCTTTAGATAAGTTTAAAACAGATATTTATTTGAAAAATAAAAATATACAAGATAAAAATTCTAGATCTTGGTATTCGTTAATGTGTGATTTTTCGCAAATAAATGTTATTTGGAAATGGATTAATATAGGATACTTTTTAGGAGGTATTTTTTTATTGAGTATGAATGTTATTTGTTATAGAATTCCATTTTCTTTTTTATTCATTTTAACTTTTTTATCTATTTTAGGTTTTTTTTATGATTCGGAAAGATTAGTTTCACCTGTAACTAATTTATTTTCTGGAGCTACTATGTTAGGTGCATTTTTTATTGCCACTGATCCAGTTACTATTCCTACCACTAAAAAAGGACGTATTATTTTTGGTATGTTAATTGGATTTTTAGTTTGGTTAATTCGTGGTTTTGGAGGTTATCCTGATGCTATTGCTTTTTCGGTATTATTAGCTAATATTACAGTGCCTTTGATAGATTATTACACTGTACCTCGAGTGTACGGGTATAATAAGGAATAATTATGTTTCTTAATATTTTTAAAAAAGCATTAGTTTTTGGTTTTTTTGCTTTTTTAACGTCAGGTATAACGTCTATTGTTTATGAGTTAACAAAAAATAAAATACAACTACAGATAAAAAGAAACAATAGGAAAATTTTATCAGATGTTTTACCTTTATATTTATATAATAATAATGTTCAAAATGAGTGTTATTATATAAAAAATAAAGTTTTAGGAGATACATTTAATCACCGATTATGGATTGCTAAAAAAAATAATAAAATAAAAGCAATAGCTATTGAGGTAATCAGTAGAGAAGGTTATTCTGGTTTTATTAAAATCTTGTTAGGAATTGATGTTTATGGCAATATTCTTGGTGTACGGGTTATAGAGCATCATGAAACGCCAGGAATAGGGGATAAAATTAGTATAGATATTTCTAATTGGGTAACTCATTTTTCAGGGAAACATATATTTGGTTTAAAGGATTCTCGTTTCAAACTAAAAAAGTACGGAGGTCAAATTGATCAGTTTACTGGTGCGACGATTACTCCTCAAGCAATGGTAAATATTATTAAAAGAGTAGTTATTTCAATAGTAAAAATATCATCTTCGGTATCAAAATGTAATATTTGCGAGAAAAATCATGAAGTTAAATAAATCTTTATCAATCATTAAGGTATGGAGGAATAATTCTGCTTTAGTTCAATTTTTAGGATTATGTCCTGTATTAGCAGTAACTTCTACAGCTATTAATGGATTAAGTTTAGGTTTTGCTACCACTTTAGTTCTTGTATGTACTAATACTGTTATTTCATTTTTTAGAAAATTCATATCTAAAGATACACGAATACCTATTTGTATGATGATTATTTCCTCTATGGTAAGTTGTATTGAAATGTTATTGCATGCTTGGGCATTTAATTTATATAATTCGTTAGGTATTTTTATTTCTTTAATAGTTACTAACTGTATTGTATTGGGTAGAGCTGATTCTGTAGCAATAAAAAATACTCCTTTTTTTTCATTTTTAGATGGTTTATATACTGGTATAGGAGCTAGTATAGCAATGTTTTTTCTGGGTGCTGTACGAGAAATATTAGGTAATGGGACGTTATTTAATGGTTCTGAAAAATTATTTGGTAATTGGTTTAGTTTTTTCCCTATTCAAGTGCTAGATCAACATTATACTCTTTTATTGAGTTTATTTCCATCAGGAGGTTTCATAATTTTAGCATTGCTTTCAGCATGTAAACATTTTTTAGATAATAGAAAGAATGATGATAAAAATAGTGATGTTTACAATAATTGTTGTAAAAAATATTTGCATTGAGGATATTTTTTTTGAATAAAAAAACACGTTATGATATTATGAAAATTTTTAATAAAAAAAAAATATTGTTTCGTACAGAACTATTATTTTCTTCTTCATTTGAATGTTTAATATCCGTAATTTTATCAGCAAAATCCAAAGATATAAATGTTAATAAAGTAACTAAAAATTTATATTTTGTAGCTAATACTCCGGAAGAGATATTGTCGCTTGGCGTAAATAAATTGAAAAATTATATAAAAAAATTAGGATTGTATAATAATAAAGCAAAAAATATTATTAATACTTGTCGTATTTTGTTATTAAAATATGATGGTCAAGTTCCTAAAGATCGTAAAAATTTAGAAAAATTACCTGGAGTAGGAAGAAAAACAGCAAACGTAATATTAAATTTGATTTTTAATTGGAGTACAATTGCTGTGGATACTCACGTTTTTCGAGTATCTCATAGAACTAATTTTGCAACAGGAAAAACAGTTAAAGAATTAGAAAAAGAATTGTTAAATCATGTTCCGATTTATTTCATGTTAGATTTTCATAGTTGGTTAGTACAACATGGTCGTTATGTATGTACTTCTATTAAACCGAAATGTAAAATATGTTTTATCAAACATTTATGTGAATTTGAAAATAAAGTATAATAGATATTATTTTATTTTTTATTAAAATGATTTATATTTTTAATATAAAAATATTATACTTAATTATTAAAATATTTTTAGTTTATTTAAAACAATAGCCATTATACATAAATCATATATTTTATGTGGATATCTTTGTGTTTATTATACAAGTTGCACTTTTTTTACCAATAAAAAAAATTTTTGAATATTCTTGTCCTAAAGAAATAACTCCTATTATCGGCAGTCGTGTATCAGTTCCATTTGGAACAAGAAAAGTAATAGGTATGATAGTATCTTTTTATTATCAAATTTGTACAGTGCAGTTTAGATTAAGGTCCATTTATTCTATTATTGATAAATCTCCTATTTACACTAAAACGTTATGGAAAACATTAAAATTATCTTCTGTTTATTATCATTGTTCAATAGGACACATTTTGTATCATGTTTTGCCTGTTTTTTTAAAAAAAGGTAAAGGAATTTTTCCTGTACAATTGTATAAATGGACAATTACAAAAAAAGGGAAGAAAATAGATATCGGTATTTTAAAGAAAACTCCAAAACAACATTATGCTTTGTCGGTATTGCGTCATCGTTCGGTTTTTCAAAATGAATTTAAAAAATATAATTTATCTAATTATGTTTTAAAAAAATTAAAAGATAAATGTTTATGTGATGTATATCTTTCGTCTCGTTGGTATATTAATGATAAAAAAAATTTTTTAATAAAAGATTTTGACATAGAGTTAAATAAAAAAGAGTATCTTACTATTGAAAAAATTTTAAATAAAGAAAGGTATTTTACTTCTTGGTTATTAACAGGTATGGAAAATACAATAAAAAGACAAATATATTTTAATTTAGTATTAAAAATTCTTAAAAGAGGATTACAGATATTAATTTTAGTTTCAAATGATAATGTTGTAGATCAGGTTATTTCTTTATTTCAAATTTATTTTAATGTACCAATTGATGCTTTTTATTCTGGTACGACTAATTATCAAAAATTTTCTATATGGTTTAGGGCAAAAAATAATGAAACAGCAGTGATTATAGGTACTAAGAAAGCAATTTTTATTCCTATAGCTAAATTAGGAATCATTATTATAGATGAAGAACATAGCATTTCTTATAAGAATAAAAAAGGATGGTGTTATAACGCTAGAGATATAGGAATTTTGAGAGCTTATCAAGAAAAAATTCCTGTAGTATTAGAATCTGTATCACCTACTTTAGAAACATTAAATAATGTTATAAATAAAAAATGTCAACATGTTAATTTGCACCGAGCGATTTTAAATAAGAAAAAGATAATACAAAATATAATCGATATTAGAAGTGAAAGGTTAAAAGGAGGTTTATCTATTACTTTAATTAATTCAATTAATCAACATATTTATAATAATAAAACTGTATTATTAATTATAAATAATAATAATTGTATTTTTTTTGTTTTATGTTGTAAAAATTGTAATTGGATAGCTAAATGTAATTTATGTAATGAGTATTATTATTTTAATGAACATTATCAAGATTTATGTTGCAAATTTTGTTTTGTTAGGTTTTCTGTTCCTTTATTTTGTTTTGATTGTGGATCTGCAGATTTAATTTCTCGTAGTTTCGGTATAGAACATATGAAAGTGTCGATTAAAAGAATATTTTCTAATACACCTGTATTATGTATTAATTACATAAGTACAAAATTAAAAAAAAATATTAATAAAAATTCTTTGCAGCATATTTTACGAAAAGGAGCTATAATATTAATTAGAGAAAAAGATATTTATAGTGTACATTTATTTTTTAATATTACTTTGGTGGCAATGGTTTTAATTGATTCTTATTTCACATCTATGACATTTCGTTCTATAGAACGATTTGCTCAATTTTATACCCATTCTATTGATTTATTAAGTAATTATTCTCAATATTTTGAAGTTTTGATACAAACTGTATATCCTAATGATATTAACTTAAATCAGTTGATAAAAGAAGGTTATTCTAATTTATCTATTAATTTATTGAAAAAAAGAAAGGTTTTGCAATTACCTCCATTTACTTATCATGTTATGATTTATGTTAAAATCAAAAAATGTTGTAAAATAGAAAATCTTTTTTTAATTTTACAAGATATTATAAAGAATAGTGAAAAAGAAAATAACAGCAATATTTGGATGATGGGTACTTGTCCTGAATTGTATCAATCTACAAATAGAAAATACTCTGTTCATAAATTATTATTACAGAGTTCTTCTCGTAATGAATTACATAATTTATTGCAATGTAGTATTGATTTTATCAGTGTAATTCCTATGTTTCGAAAAATAAAATGGAAATTAGATGTAGATCCTATTGATATTTAAAAAACGTAAAAAATTTTATACATTATATATATTATGTTGATAAATTTTCGTATTAATCTTCGTTTCTTTATATATATAAAATACAGTAGTATGCTTAATGAATGGTTTATTTGGAATAAATATTAATTTTTTAGTTAAACAGTGTTGATAAAAGATTAATAACTAAGTATTTTAAAAATTCTGAGAAAATTAACGAAAATATTTTTGATAAGAATGATAAACAAAAATTTGTATTTAATAGTGGTATATCAATATGGAGATTTTATGTTATATGAAAAATTAATTAATGAGTTAAAAGAAAGAAAATGCATAGCACAGTTAACAGATGAAAAAAGATTATTAAAATGTATGTTAAAAGGTTCTATTGTGCTTTATTGTGGATTTGATATTACTGCCGATAGTTTACATATAGGCCATATTTTACCGTTACTTTCTTTAAAAAGATTTCAATTATTAGGGCATAAACCAATTGTTTTATTAGGTGAAGCAACAAGTTTAATAGGAGATCCTAGTTTTAAGACTGCAGAAAGAAAATTTAATAATTTAGAAAATATTATTTTATGGAGAGAATGTATTGCTAAACAAATTGCTTTTTTTCTTGATTTTAATAGTGATTCGAACAGCGCTGAAATTGTTAATAATAAAGATTGGTTAGGTCAAATTAATTTATTAAAATTTTTACGTGATGTTGGAAAACATTTTTCAGTAAATAGGATGATTAATAGAGAATCGGTAAAAAGAAGAATTATTTCTAATAATCAAGGAATATCTTTTACTGAATTTTCCTATAATTTATTACAAGCATATGATTTTTCTGTATTATATAAAAAATATGGAGTAGTTTTGCAAATTGGGGGGTCAGACCAATGGGGAAATATTACTTCCGGTATTTTTTTAACTCATCGATTATTTAACCAAAAAGTTTTTGGATTAACTTTACCTTTATTAATACAGGATAATGGTGTTAAATTTGGAAAAACAGAAACAGGAACTATTTGGTTAAATCCTAAAAAAACGAGTCCTTATAAGTTTTATCAATTTTGGATTAATCGATCAGACGAAGAAGTGTTTAATTTATTAAAAATGTTTACTTTTTTGACCGTTGAAAACATTAAGAATATAGAAAAAGAAAGTATAAAAAATAATGATTTTTACTTTCCTAGAAGGATTTTAGCAGATAGTATAACTAATTTAGTTCATGGAGAAAAAGGAGTATCTGCTGCAAAAAGAATTTCATCTTTTTTATTCTCTCAATCATTAGATAATTTAATTTTATCTGATTTTAAACAATTGAAACAAGATGGTATGCCTTTTGTTAAATTATTAGGAAATGAAGATTTACAGCAAGCATTGGTTAATTCTATTTTAGCGCCTTCTCGTGGCCAAGCTCGCAATATGATTTCTTCTAATGCAATATATATAAACAATCGTATTCAAAAAGATATTAAATATTTTTTTAAAGATTCTGATAAAATATTTGGAAAATTTACTTTATTACGTCGTGGTAAAAAAAATCATTGTTTATTATGTTGGTAAAAATTTCTGTATAAGTAAAATTATATATGGATATAAATATTGGAATAACTTATTTTTATTTGTAATGATTTTTGACAATAATTTTTATTTTTATAATTCAAAACTTTCTCCACAACCACAGTGATTTTTTTTATTACTGTGTTTATATTGAAATATTTTATTGAAATCTTTTTCTATAAAGTCAATTTCCATGCCTTCTAATATTTTTAATATTTTTTTAGATATAAATAAAACAGTGCCATTTTGAAACAATTCAATTTCTTCTTCTTTTTTTTCTTGGGCTAATTCCATTATAATACGAAATCCAGCACATCCTGATTTTTTTATATTTAATCTAATTCCTTTATTTTTTGAGTTTTTATTAATTAAATGTAACATTTGTATTGATGCATTTTTTGTTAAAGTAATTCCTTTAAATAATTTTTTATTTTTTGTTTTTTTAGTAATATTTTGCATTTTTTGAATCCTTACTGATGAATAATCGATAATTAGTTATTTTAGATAAATAAATTAATATGTTATATAATATATTATTATAGTGCATGATTTTTTTTACGAATATTATTTGATGTGAAGAAATTTATTTATAACATTTTTATATTTAATGTCATATATATAAAAAAACATACACTTTTATGTGAATAAATGGTATTTGTAATTTTAAATGAATATTTAAAACAATATATTTATTAAAAATAACAATAAATTAGTTATAAGAATATTTTATGATTTATTTTTAATTTTGTAAATTGATCTTTAAATAAAAAAGTTTTTTATATAAAAATTAAATATTTTAAGACAGTTATCGAACTTAAATGTATATTTATATTTTAAAAAAAACAATATAATATAAAATATTGGGTATTTTTTTATTTTTTATTTTTTTTGCATACATATATAATTTTTATATATATGTGGTACATATTATCTCTTTTTATAAGAGACAATAATTTTTAATGGTTTTAAAATAATCCAAGAACTATTGAGGTGTAATTTATTATGTATAATTACAAGAATAGTATAGATTTTCCGCAGGCTATATTTTCATTAATTTTTTTTATTATTATGATATTAATGAGTTTTTGGATTATTCGTCCATTTGTTTTGGGATTTTCTTGGGCAAGCATGATTGTAATTGCTACTTGGCCATTTATGTTAAAAGTACAATTTTGGTTTGGAGGAAAACGTTGTTTTGCTGTTGTTATAATGACTATTGTTTTATTACTTTTGTTTATTGTTCCTGTTGTTTTTTTAGTGAATAATTTAATAGAAAATAGCGTTCCCTTGATGAATTGGTTAACTTCGGGTAATTTAAAACTTCCTAATTTAAATTGGTTACAAGATGTACCTATTATTGGAATGAAGTTATTTATAAGTTATCATAAATTATTAAATGAAGGAGGAGTAGCATTAATTACTCAAATTCAACCTTACATGGGTATTACTACTGAATTTTTTATCATACAAGTAGGTAATTTTGGCCGATTTGTTATTGATTTAATTTTTATGTTGATTTTTAGTTCGATATTGTACTGGAATGGTGAGCAAGTTGGAAATGTTATACGTCATTTTGCATTTAGATTAGCTGCTAAACCAGGAGATACAGTCGTATTACTTGCAGGACAGGCTATTCGAGCAGTTGCATTAGGTGTGGTTGTAACAGCTTTGGTACAGGGAATATTAGGAGGTATAGGATTAGCGATATCAGGTATACCATATGCTTCTTTACTAATGATATTAATTATTTTATTTTGTTTGATTCAATTAGGTCCTTTACCAATTTTAATTCCTGCTATTATTTGGCTTTATTGGCATAGTAATGTAACTTGTGGAACTGCATTATTAATTTGGAGTAGTATATTATGTATTTTAGATCATATTTTACGACCAATTCTAATACGTATAGGTGCTGATTTACCTACTTTATTAATTTTATCTGGGGTGATTGGAGGATTGCTTGCATTTGGTATGATTGGTTTATTTATTGGTCCAGTAGTTTTAGTGATATCATATCGTTTAATATTGTCTTGGATGGATGAGATTCCTTCTCCTGATTCATTAGCTAATGTATCGATAAAAAGAATATCTAAAAAAAAAAGTAATAATGTTTTTTGTATGAGATATATATAAAGAATTATTTTTTATTATAAAAATAATTAGAATAGAGTATCAATATATTTTCAATAATTTGAATATTAATCTGTAAGATAAATTATTTAATTATATTGAAATTTATAATATAATTATTTTATTTTTATAAAAAATTTCTTATTAAAAATTTTTTTATATTTTTATATCAAAAATAAATATGTGCTAATTAATATTGTTATATAAAAATATAAATTTATTTAAAAATATTATTGATAAATGTTAGATTTATTTACATGTTACTTTTTTAAAAAAAGTATTATTTTTAATAAAAATTTTTAAGAAATATTTTTATGTTTAGATTAAACAATTTACTATTTAATTGGTTTTATTTCAATTCTAATTATATCTTAGTATTCTCTTAGAATACAGATTATTTATAGAGAAAAGAATGAAAAAAACAGACGAATTACGAACGATACGAATCGATCCATTAGTTACACCTGCTGAATTAGCTCAGCGTCACATTATCACTCCGGAAATTACGGAAAACGTTATTACAACAAGAAACAATATTGCAAGAATAATAACAGGTAAAGATAAACGTTTATTGGTTATCATAGGACCTTGTTCAGTACATGATCCAGAAGCAGCGGTAGAATATGCATTTAAACTTAATGAATTAAGGAAAAAGTATTATTCTCGTCTTGAAATTGTAATGAGAACTTATTTCGAAAAACCGAGAACTGTCGTTGGATGGAAAGGATTGATTTCTGATCCTGATCTTAATAGTAGTTTTCGAGTTAATCATGGCTTATCTATTGCTAGAAAGTTATTATTAGATATAAATAGATTAGGTATGCCTGCGGCTACAGAATTTTTGGATATAGTAATTGGACAATTTATAGCAGATCTTATTAGTTGGGGAGCTATAGGTGCAAGAACTACAGAAAGTCAGATACATCGTGAAATGGCTTCTGCTTTATCTTGTCCTGTAGG
>NZ_JAIWQW010000128.1 GCF_026122815.1 Buchnera aphidicola (Pemphigus obesinymphae)
TATTTGTGCCCATTTACTGCGGAAAAAATCAACACTACCAGCAGAATCTAACATTAATCTACAATGTATACCTCTTTTTGCTGATGAGATCAAAGCGTTGGCGACATCATCTGCCAAACCACCAGGTTTCCATATATAAAATACCATTTCTATATTATTTTTAGCTAAATAAATATCATGTATTAAAGTTTTTATTATTTCTTTTGCATTAGTTAATAATTTTATCTGATCACATTTAATTCCTGATATACCTTGTCTATGTTTACATAATTGGAACAATGAAGTAGCAACGTCA
>NZ_JAIWQW010000129.1 GCF_026122815.1 Buchnera aphidicola (Pemphigus obesinymphae)
ACTATCGGAAATATCTTTCTGTCTTTTTTCTATAGTTATTAAAATAGGAGGCCATATGTATTTCATACAAATCCAAACAAATAAAAAAAATGAAATAGATTGCCCTAAAATAGTGGAATTGAGATTCACAATTTTATACCTTAATTAATTTTAAAATAACTCTTAAATCTTTGCACTATTTTAATAATGCAAAGATTTTTTATTAATTAATATTTAAATTTAAAAACGTATTTACTTAAATAGTAATACTCAAATTAAGCAATAGCAAATAATATATACAAAGCAAGACCAACA
>NZ_JAIWQW010000130.1 GCF_026122815.1 Buchnera aphidicola (Pemphigus obesinymphae)
TGTGAGCGTAAATTATTGCCTGGATTACTGCCTGAGCTTTATTTCGGCTCTCATTAGCCTCTTCTTGCGGCACAGAGTCTAATACTATGCCTGCTCCTGCTTGTACTTTTCCGATATTATCTAAAAGTATATTTCTGAACAATTATTTGCAATAATTATTCTTCACTTCTTAACAATACGTTTTAAAAAAATAGTTTTTATTTTTAAATAATATTTTTACGAAAGCATATTAAATTTAATTTTTAACGCTTGTTTTATAGTTTGTTGTTTTTTTTTGTTAGATTTCATTAT
>NZ_JAIWQW010000131.1 GCF_026122815.1 Buchnera aphidicola (Pemphigus obesinymphae)
ATAAACAATTAATTCAATGTCTAAATCTTTAATCACTTGATCACGAAATTTATACATTTCAGAAAATTTCCAACCAGTATCTACATGCAATAAAGGAAAAGGTATTATCCCCGGATAAAAAGCTTTTCTAGCAAGATGTAACATAACTGAAGAATCTTTTCCTATGGAATATAACATAACTTGATTTTGAAATTCTGCTACTGCTTCGCGAATAATAAAGATACTTTCTGACTCAAGTTGATCTAAATAAGTAAATTTTTTTTTCTTCATATCAATTCTCAATAAAATTTT
>NZ_JAIWQW010000132.1 GCF_026122815.1 Buchnera aphidicola (Pemphigus obesinymphae)
TATAAGTCCTAGTTAAAGAAAATTCTCCTAATTTATGACCTACCATATCTTCGGTAATAAAAACAGGAACATGTTGACGACCGTTATGTATTGCTATAGTTAAACAAATCATATTTGGAAAAACAGTAGAACGACGAGACCAAGTACGTAATGGTTTTTTATCATTTTTTTTAATAGATTTTTCTACTTTCTTTAATAAATTGAGATCAATAAAAGGACCCTTTTTAAGAGTACGTGGCATTCTTTATACTCTGTAATTATTTATTTCGACTTCGTAAGATAAACTTATC
>NZ_JAIWQW010000133.1 GCF_026122815.1 Buchnera aphidicola (Pemphigus obesinymphae)
AAATATATAGAATCAAAAAATAAATTTAAATCAGATAAAATTAATAATCTTATAAAAAAATTTAAATTATAAAAATAAAAAAACATCAGTAGAAAAATTGTGTGGCTCCTCCGACTGGATTCGAACCAGTGACATACGGATTAACAGTCCGCCGTTCTACCAACTGAACTACAGAGGAAAATAAGATTTTATCACTATTTTTTTTATAAATCAATAAATTTTATTTATATACATATATACATATTAAAATTACTTTTACATATAAAATTAATAAAAATATATGGAATATT
>NZ_JAIWQW010000134.1 GCF_026122815.1 Buchnera aphidicola (Pemphigus obesinymphae)
ATATAACTTTTCATCATAACCCATTTCTGTCATATAATGTTTTACAGCAGCTCTGCCAGAGCGTGATGTTAAATTTAATTTAATAGGTTTTAAACCATTACTTTCTGGTGTAATTATTTCATAATTTTTCCTATTTTTTAATATACCATCCTGATGAATACCAGATGAATGAGAAAAAGCATTAGTTCCTACACTAGCTTTATTGGATGGAATAATAGTGTTACAAATTTCACTAATTAATTTACTAGTTCTATATATTTTTTTATGTTTAATGTTAGTATGTAAATT
>NZ_JAIWQW010000135.1 GCF_026122815.1 Buchnera aphidicola (Pemphigus obesinymphae)
AAACAGCATTAAATACTAACATCGAAGCTGTTGATGAAATTTCTCGTCAATTAAGATTACGTGATTTAGGAGGTTTAATAGTTATTGATTTTATAGATATGACACCTGTTTGTAATCAACGTAAAATTGAAAATCAATTACGCGAATCCATGAGACAAGATCGTGCTAAAATCCAAATTGGAAATATTTCTAAATTCGGTTTATTAGAAATGTCTCGACAACGAATTAGTCCTTCTTTAGGTGAATCGAATTATCATATTTGCCCTAGATGTAGTGGAACAGGTACG
>NZ_JAIWQW010000012.1 GCF_026122815.1 Buchnera aphidicola (Pemphigus obesinymphae)
CATTTAATTTTTCTTTATCGTAATCAGAAGTAGCTTCTTGAATTTCTTGACGTATTTGAGATACTCTATTTTTAATAGAATATTTTTCACCTATTCCACCAATGATAGTAGTTGTATCTTTATTAATCACAACTCTTTTGGCTTGTCCTAAATCTTCTAAGGTAGATTTTTCTAATTCCATTGCTAATTCTTCAGATATTACATTTCCAGCTGTTAAAACAGCAATATCTTGTAACATAGATTTACGTCGATCACCAAAACCAGGTGCTTTTACTGCAGCTACTTTTACTATACCTCTCATAGAATTTACTACTAAAGTAGCTAAAGCTTCCCCTTCTAAATCTTCTGAAATAATTAATAAAGGTTTACTAGATTTTGCAACAGCTTCTAATAATGGCAGTAATTCTCGAATATTAGATATTTTTTTATCCGCCATTAAAATATAAGGATTTTCTAATTCTACAATACCCGTTTCTGGTTTATTAATAAAATAAGGAGATAAATAACCTCTATCAAATTGCATACCTTTTACAACTTCTAATTCATTCTCTAAACCTGTTCCTTCTTCAACGGTAATTACCCCATCGTTACCTACTTTTTCCATCGCGTCCGCAATTAAAACCCCTACTTTTTCATCAGCATTAGCAGAAATTGTACCTACTTGAGTAATTGCTTTAGAATCAGAACATGGAACAGATAATTTTTTTAACTCTTTTACAGCACAAATAACAGCTTTATCAATTCCTCTTTTTAAATCCATCGGATTCATTCCAGCTGCTACCGCTTTTAAACCTTCGTTAACAATTGCCTGAGCTAATAAAGTAGCCGTAGTAGTACCGTCACCAGCAGCATCATTTGCTTTAGATGCTACTTCTTTTACCATTTGTGCACCCATGTTTTCAAATTTATCTTCTAATTCTATTTCACGAGCTACAGAAACTCCATCTTTAGTAATACTAGGAGCCCCAAATGACTTATCTAAAACTACATTACGACCTTTTGGTCCCAAAGTCACTTTTACTGCATCTGCTAAAACATTTACACCACGAAGCATTTTTACACGTGCTTCATTACCAAATTTTACATCTTTAGCTGCCATTTTATTTTCCTTAAATAATTTAAATTAAATTATAGTAAAAACCTAAAATCTAATCTTCAACAACTGCTAAAATATCACTTTCAGTTAGAATTAAAAATTCTTCATTATCAATTTTTTCAATTTTTGCACCATATCCTTCACTAAAAATAACAGTATCACCTATTTTAACATCAAGTGCTTTTAATTCACCATTATCTAAAACTCGACCATTACCTACTGCTGTGACTATTCCTCTAGTAGATTTTCCTGCTGCTGAACCTGTCAACACAATACCACCAGCTGACTTCGACTCTACTTCTTGTCTTTTAATAATAACTCTATCATGCAACGGACGAATTTTCATTTAAAATTTCCTCTTTTAAGTTACTATTATGTAATCAACATAATCAAAAAAGTAAGATGTAAAATATATATCTTTGTATGTATATTATATATGGATGATAATTGAAACTTTCAAGGGGTATTATTTTTTTTATTTCATTCTATTAAAATTATTTAATATATATTGTTACAATCAATAATTTTTTAAAATTGTTAATTATTTATAATTAATCAATATATAAACAAATATTTTTATCATTTATTTTGTAATTTTCTATAATTAAAATTATTAATAATTTTTTTACTAAAAAATAATTAAAAAATTAAAATTTTAAAAAAAATAAATATTAGATTAAATAAAATTAAAATTTTCCATTATATAAAAACATGTTAATTTATTTTAAGATATAATAAAATCATTGACAGAACTTTAAGTTTAATGTATTAATAAAATTACGCCCGAATAGCTCAGTTGGTAGAGCAGGGGACTGAAAATCCCCGTGTCGGTGGTTCAATTCCGCCTTCGGGCATAATTCAAATACATAACAATAATCTAAAAAATATATTGTTTTTTAAAAATATTTAAAATTTTTTTTTAATATTGAATAAGTAAATTTTTTTCTGAAATAAAAACACCGTGGTTTAGTGTAAATAACCGAACCATCCTTTCCTATAGCACGAGTTAAATAAGAATAATTTTTTGACCTTTTTAAAATATATAATACTTCACCATAATTTCCTGTTATCTCTTCTACTTTGCCTAATATAATTAAATCCATAAACTCTTCCCAATCACTCCTTATTAAATTTTCTTGCATGCTATCAGGAGTCCAAAGAAAAGGTTTACCAATTAATCTATCCGATAACAAAACACTATTATCTCCTTGAATCGGAATCCAAAGTATGCGCCTTATTTTTTTATAAAAATAAGAATTAGTCCATATTAGAGCAACATTTTTAATTAATGGAACACTACAGATAAAAGTAGATTCTAAAACAATCCCTTTTTTATTGATAGGAATAGTTTTTAATTCAACTCCAATATCTGAAAAATCTTGTTGCACTTTGCTTCCAACATTAGCTCCTAATATTTTTTCTAAAAGATGTCCTGCAAATCCTTTATTGCTTTTTAACGTATCAGGTATAATCTTTGATATTATAGAAGATAATTCTCCTAAAGAACATCCTGATAATCCATCTGCAAATCTAAGCAGTGTTTTTTCATTTATAGGTGGAGCACAAAGGTAACTCATCCTACTCAAACCTTAAAACCGTTATTAAAAAAAATATTTTTATGTGAATAAAAATTAATTTATTAAAACTACTTATTTTCCAATACAAAATTCAGAAAAAATATTTTCTAATAAATCATCAGTAGTAAAAACGCCTAATATTTGACCTAAGAAATTTTGAGCTATACGTAAATCATCAGCTAACAACTCCCATTTTCTGGATATTATCCAATTTTCTTTACTTTCAGAAATTACTTTCAATGCAGAATTTAAAGCATTAAGATGACGACGTCTAGCTAAAAAAATACCTTCTGTACTTTCACATGATCCTAAATTTTTTTCCTTTAAATGTCGACGTAACAAAGATATTCCATCACCGGTATATGCAGATAAAGAAATAAATGTTT
Source organism: Buchnera aphidicola (Pemphigus obesinymphae) (assembly GCF_026122815.1). Taxonomy (GTDB): domain Bacteria; phylum Pseudomonadota; class Gammaproteobacteria; order Enterobacterales; family Enterobacteriaceae; genus Buchnera_C; species Buchnera_C aphidicola_BJ. Next base: position 3,060 of record NZ_JAIWQW010000012.1, read on the forward strand.
GTCCATTTATATTTTTAATACTATTTTTTTGAGAAAGTAGATCCGATTTATTTAAAATCACAGTTATGGAAGACTTATTCTGCACAGTATTACAAAAATCAAAATACGTTTTATTTTGAATCGATTGATCTAACGTACTATCGATTACAAATAAAATATGTTCGGCCAATTCTATTTCCTTATACGCACGTTCAATACCAATAGACTCTATTTCATTATCGGTACTACGTAATCCAGCTGTATCAACTATTTCAAATTGAATACCATCAATATTCACGTATTCTCGTAATACATCACGAGTGGTACCTTGTTGATCAGTGACAATAGCAGAATTAGAAAGAGACAAAGAATTAAATAAACTTGACTTACCAGCATTAGCTGGTCCAACTATTACAACTTTTACACCTTCTCTCAATATTCTTCCTTGATTCGATATATTTAAAATTTTATTAATAGATGAAATAATAGAATTTAATTGATCAACAATATCTTCTTCGGAAAAAAGAGCCATTTCTTCTTCTGGAAAATTCATCTCCGCTTCCAAATTTAAACGTATTTTTTTAATACTATTCATTAACTTGAAAATTTTAGAAGAAAAAACTCCTTGTAAAGATTGTAAAGACAACTTTGCTGCTTTTTCAGATGTAGCATTGATTAAATCTATTATTGATTCAGCTTGAGCTAAATCCATTTTACCATTTAAAAAAGCGCGCTCAGAAAATTCACCTGGTCTAGCAATTCTTACTCCATCGATTAAAGTAATATTTTTAATAAGTAAATCCAATATTACTGGACTACCGTGTCCCTGTAACTCCAATACATCTTCACCCGTATAAGAATTAGGTTTATTAAACCATAAAGCTATCCCTTTATCTAAAATTAAACCATTTTTATCTAAAAAAAACATATGATTCACGCATCGTGTTTTTGGTATTTTCCCTAATACTTTTAAAGCAACTGCTTTTGAACGTTCTCCTGAAATTCTTAATATACCTACACCACCTCTTCCTTGAGGAGTAATTTGTGCTATTATTGTAACGTTTTTATCATATGTCATATGATAAATATCACCTTATTTAATTTATTTTTTATAATATAAAAAATATATGATACTAAAAAATCATTTTTTTTCTAAATGATAAAAAATTAATTTTTGTTGTACAATGGTTATAATATTACTGACAATATAATATAAAACCAAACCAGAGGGAAACCATAAAAAAAATACAGAAAATAAAATAGGTACAAAATTTAAAATCTTTTGTTGTACAGGATCAGATACAGTACTTGGTGAGATTTTTTGAATATAAAACATTGTTAAACCCATTATTATAGGTAAAATATAATAAGGATCTTGATCTGATAAATCTTGAATCCATAAGCAAAAAGGCGCATGACGTAGTTCTATAGAACTCATGAGCATATAATATAACGCTAAAAAAATAGGCATCTGTATTAATAAAGGCAAACAACCACCAAAAGGATTTATTTTTTCTTGTTGATAAAGATTCATCATTGCTTTATTGAGACTATTTTTATCATCCGAAAATTTATTTTTTAAATCATCAATTTTAGGTTGTAATTTACGCATTTTTGCCATTGAAATGTATTGTACTTTAGTTAAGGGATACAATATCCCTCTCATAATTAGAGTAATAATAATAATAGAAATACCCCAATTACCTATAATATTATATAATAATTTCAAAAATCTAAATAATGGCTGAGATAAAAACCATAAAAAACCGTAATCTACAGTTAAATCAAGACCAGGAGACAAAATAGCCATTTTTTCTTGTATTTCTGGACCGATCCATAAATTTGCATGTATTTTATAATTTTCGTTAGGCATAATATAAATTGTATTAGATTTATATCCAATAGCCGCAACGTCATGATTGAAATGAGATGTATATATAACATTCATACCTTTTGATTGTGGAATCCAAGCAGTAACAAAATATTGTTGCAACATAGCTATCCAACCATTTCTTGTTTGAATATATAAATTCTCATTTTTAACAATATTATTAAATTTATATTTATTAAATTTGCTATTCTCAGTAGAATAAGCAGCTCCTCGAAAACTTTGTAATGCAAAATTTTTACTGTAAAAATCTCTACTCTTTGGTAAATTAATAGTTTGTTTTAATTGTCCAAACATGGAACATTCTAAAATTTTGTTAGTCCTATTTTTAATTTCATACTGAACTTTAATATCATAAGATCCAGATGTAAATATAAAAATTTTTGTATAAATAACGCCATTCTTCCCAATCCAGACCATTGGAACACGTAATTCTTTCTGATTTTTATTCAATTTAAAATAACTTTTAGCGCTAACATAAATAGGTCTCGTACCATAATGAGGATTATCAGGACCATCCTTTCCTGTTAAACCGCTTTGTGCTTGATAAAAAAAATCAGATTTCGTTTCAAGTAATCTCAAACACTGTAAAGAATGTAATTTGTCCTTATATGCAAGCAAAATAGCTTGATCTATATCTCCACCATACCGATTAATACTTAAAAATACAGTATCTGTTTTTATAAAAATATTTTTTTTCTCTTCTTTTTTTGGAATAAATAATCTCTTCTTATTTTCTTTTATCTGGATAACAGATGATTTTGAATTAATTTCTACTTTCCATGATTGCCACAATAAAAAAGAACATAATAAAAAAAAAAAGATCAAAATATTACGTCGTAGATCCATCATTTATATTCTCTTTTATTTTTTGTATTTTTTGATACAATATCATTTTTATAAAAATAAAAAGGATGACATTGTAATACTCTTTTTAATATTAAATATATACTCTTTAATAAATTAAATTGTTTTAATACATTTAACGCATATTGTGAACAGCTAGGATAAAAACGACAACAAGGTTTTAAAAAAATACTAATACATTGCTGATATATAATAATCAAAAATATTAAAAAATTAGAAATTATTGATAATAATTTAACCATAATTTCTCCAATTTTTTTTTCAATAAAAAAATATTCGGTCGCATAGCGTTTTTTTTTACCATAACGACAAAATCCATTTTAAGGATTTTATGTTGAGATAACCTAAAACTTTCTCGAATTAATCTTTTTAATCTATTTCTATCATGAGCATATTTAACATTTTTTTTTTTATGCTTAAACCAAGACGTGAATATTCTAAAAAATTTAATCTACTTAACATTATTATTTCTAATGTTTCCAACTTTACCGATTTTTCAAATACAAAATTAAAATTAGCTTGAGTAGATAAACGAAACTTCTTTTTGAAATAAAAACGAATCATTGTAATAACTTCTATCTAGAAGAAACAGTTAAAAAAACGCGTAATTTAGCACGTCTACGCGCTAAAATATGACGACCATTTTTTGTAGACATACGAATACGAAATCCATGTGAACGATTTCTTTTTAAAATAGAAGGTTGAAAGGTACGTTTCATAACTATTATTTACCTCTTTTTATTTAATAACTCATTTTATAAATATATAAAATATTTATTTTTATTATAATAACAAGAATAATAATTCTTCCTTATTGAGTCAATAAACTTTATAAAAATCTTTGTAAATCATATAAACATTAATATGATCAATTTTTGATTAATTTAAAAAATGTTTTCAAATATTCAAAATTTTTATTCTATAAAAAATTTTATTCCATTGAAAAATAAAATTTAAATTAAATAACAAGCTCATCTCCATAATAATCCTATTGGACAAAAAGTGAAATCAAAAATATAAAAAAATTTTTACTAAATATTCATTCTTTGATTATAAATCTTACATAATATAACTGTAATAAAAAATGAATATAAAAAATTCAAAAATATTTTATGCATAAATACACGATAAATACATTCATTATTTTAAATAATTTTATTCCTTATTAATTTTGTTTGTGTGGAGTCGACCGTGTCACTTTTACTTTGGCAACAATGTCTTACTTGCTTACAGGCTATTCTGTCACCAACAGAATTTAGTATGTGGATACGTCCACTACAAGCCAAATTAAAAGAAAATATGTTAGAACTATCAGCACCTAATAGATTTGTATTAGACTGGGTAAAAGATAAATATCTTGCAAATATCAAACAACTTCTATATAACTTCTGTGGCCAAAATGCACCTATACTCACGTTTAAAGTTAAAAATACATACAAAAAAAAAGATATTAGAAAATTAATAAAATTACATCATCAATATAAAAAAAAATCACTATTATGGGATAATATATCAATATCAAAAAAAATATCTTATTGTTCTAATATTAATAAAAAATATAAATTTTCTAATTTTATATCAGGAAAATCAAATCAACTTGCACTTAAAGAAATATATCAAGTAACTAACAACCCTGGGATTTTATACAATCCACTATTTTTATATGGCAGAACAGGGTTAGGAAAAACACATTTATTACATGCTGCAGGAAATAAAATGCTAGAAAATCAATATAATGCTAAAGTAGTTTATATGCACTCAGAACGTTTCGTAGAAGATATGGTGAAATCTTTAAAAAATAATACGATAGAAAATTTTAAAATTTACTTTCGTTCAGTAGATGTATTGCTAATCGATGATATCCAATTTTTTAAAAATAAAGAACGATCTCAAGAAGAATTTTTTCATACTTTTAATTCTCTTTTAGAAGGCAATCAACAAATAATATTAACTTCAGATCGCTATCCTAAAGAAATTAATGGCATGGAAGATCGCTTAAAATCAAGATTTGGATGGGGTTTAACTATTTCTATTAATCCTCCTGAGTTAGAAACTAGAATTAATATTCTCATTAATAAAGCAAAAGCAAATAACATTCATTTACCTAATGAAGTTGCTTTTTTTATTGCAAAAAGATTAAGGTCCAATGTACGTGAATTAGAAGGTGCTTTAAATCGTGTGATAGCCAATGCAAACTTCACTAGCCGTATAATTACAATAGATTTTGTACGTGAGACTTTAAAAGATATGTTTAAACTAAAAGAAAAATTAATAACTATCGATAAAATTCAAAAAAAAGTTGCAGAACATTATAAAATAAAAGTATCTGATTTATTATCTAGACGTCGTTCTCGTTCAGTTGCTCAACCAAGACAAATAGCAATGGCAATGTCAAAAAAACTTACCGATCGCAGTTTACTTGAAATTGGAGATGCTTTTGGAGGAAGAGACCACACCACTGTATTACATGCCTGCCGAAAAGTAGAACAACTTTGTAAAGAAAATTTTGATATTCTAACAGATTTTTCCAATTTAATACTAACATTATCTTCATAACTTTATGAAATTTAATATAATAAAAAATGACCTATTAAAAGGTCTTCAACAAGTGGGATCCTTATTGGTTAAAAATCAATCTTTCCCCATACTAGAAAACATATTAATAAAAATTAAAGAAAATATATTATCATTAACTGCTACTAATTTAGAAACAGAAATAATTACCACAATACCAATAAATTATGTTTATCAAACAGGTAGCATCGTTGTTTCAGGAAAAAAATTATTAAACATTTGCCGTAATTTACCTAATCAGTCAATGATTCAAATGGAAAAAAAAAATAATAAAATTAATATTATTTCAAATAACAGTTTTTTTTCATTAATTACAATACCATCAAAACATTTTCCTAATTTATGTCAATTCGAATATAAAAAAGAATTCTATGTATCCCAATTTATCTTAAGAAAAATGATTCTCGCAACTCAGTTTTCTATGGCAAACCAAGATATACGTTATTATCTTAACGGTATGTTGTTTGATATTAAAGAAAAAAATTTTCGTACCGTTACAACAGATGGTTACCGCATGGCTGTTTACAATACACCCATTGATTTTTCTACTTATTCTTGTTCAATTATTATACCTAGAAAGAGTATCTTAGAACTAGTCCGTTTATTACATAACTGCGAATCTTTATTACATATTTTAATAGGAAAAAACAATATTCGAATAAATATAGAAAATATTACATTTACATCTAAACTAATTTCAGGAGTGTTTCCAAATTACAATACGATTTTATTACATCATCCAATTAAAATTATAGGAGTAAAAATTAGCACATTAAAAAAATCATTATTACGAGTAGCAATCTTATCTAATCAAAATATCCACGGTATTCATTTATATTTACACAATGGAAAATTGGAAATTAGTGCTAAAAATCAAGAAGAAGAAGAAGCAAAAGAAATTATTGATTTAATCTACTTCGCAAACGTTGATTTTAGAATCAATATTAACGTAAATTATATTTTAGATGTATTAAATACGCTTACTGGTGAAAATGTGTATTTTTTAATGCAAAAAAATACTTCTAAAATTCAATTAGAAGAAGATCAAATATCTTCTGTTTCCTATATTATAATGCCTTTACATATTTAAAATAAAAAAATCATCAGTTTATTTACTATTTTGAAAATTGTTCAAAATAATTTTTTAAAAAACAAAATAATTAAAATCGGATAGTAATATTCTTATATTGAACGTTGCTATATGAAAATTGAAACATTTTAAAAAATAAATAGTATCTAATACAAAAAATTATTTTTTTGATTAATACTATGTTTTATTATTTTAAAACATATTAACGATAAATTATTAATTCAACAAAAAGAGGTTTTATGTCTAAATCCTACAACTCATCTAGTATTAAAATTTTAAAAGGTTTAGATGCAGTAAAAAAACGCCCTGGTATGTACATTGGTGATACCGATAATGGGACAGGATTACATCACATGGTGTTTGAAGTAGTGGATAATTCCATTGACGAAGCATTAGCTGGATATTGCACAGAAATCATCGTAACTGTAAATTACGATAACTCAATTTCAGTGAAAGATAACGGAAGAGGTATTCCTGTTGATATTCATCCTGATGCAGATATATCTGCTGCTGAAGTAATTATGACAGTACTTCATGCTGGAGGGAAATTTGACAATGATTCATATAAAGTATCAGGAGGATTACATGGAGTAGGTATATCTGTAGTTAATGCATTGTCTGAAAAATTAGAACTGAACATTTACAGAAATAATAAAATATATCAACAATTCTATACACATGGAAAGCCTCAAAATAGTTTGTCGATCGTAGGTAAAACTAAAAAAACTGGTACAGAAATAAGATTCTGGCCTAGTCATCAAACATTTACCAATGTCACTACGTTTAAATATGAAATCTTATCTAAAAGATTACGTGAATTATCTTTTCTTAATCCAGGTATAGAAATTTATCTTATAGACATAAAAAGGAATATCCATGATCACTATCACTATCAAGGTGGAATAAAATCCTTTATAAATTTTTTAAATAAAAATAAAACTCCTATTCACACAAATGTATTTTATTTCACTGCTATAAAAGATAATATATCTGTCGAAATTGCGATGCAATGGAACGATTCTTTTCAGGAAAATATATATTGTTTTACTAACAACATCTCACAAGAAGATGGTGGAACACATCTGGTAGGTTTCAGAACAGCAATAACTCGAACATTAAACACCTATATAGAAAAAGAAGGATACAGTAAAAAAACAAAAATCGTTGTCACAGGAGACGATGCTCGTGAAGGATTAGTTGCTATTATTTCAATAAAAATTCCTAATCCTAAATTTTCATCTCAAACAAAAGAAAAACTAATATCATCTGAAGTTAAATCCATTGTAGAATCTCTAACGAATGAACGTCTTTTAGCATATCTTTTAGAAAATCCACAAGATTCCAAAATTATTTCAAATAAAATTATAGACGCAGCCCGAGCCAGAGATGCGGCTCGCCGAGCTCGTGAAATTACTAGGAAACAAGGATCCTTAGATATAAATGGATTACCTGGAAAACTGGCCGATTGTCAAGAAAAAAATCCTGTATTGTCCGAAATCTATTTAGTAGAGGGAGATTCAGCAGGAGGTTCTGCAAAACAAGGAAGAAATAGAAAAAATCAAGCCATTTTACCACTTAAAGGAAAAATATTAAATGTAGAAAAATCTAGTTTTGAGAAAATGCTTTCTTCTCAAGAAATTGCCACTTTAATTACTGCTTTAGGATGCAGTATAGGAAAAAATGAGTACAATTTAACGAAATTAAGATATCATAGTATCATTATTATGACAGATGCCGATATTGACGGTTCTCATATTCGAACTTTATTACTGACTTTTTTTTATCGACAAATTCCAGAAATCATAGAAAAAGGATATCTTTATATTGCCCAACCACCTCTATATAAAATAAAAAAAGGAAAAAAAGAACGTTATATAAAAGATGATGAATCTATGAGAAAATACCAAATACAGATAGCACTAGAAGATGCTACTTTGCAAATAAAAAACAATTCTACAATATGTATTCTCACTAATGAATTAAAAAAATTAATTAATCAATTTAACAACATTCAACAAACAATACAATCTATTAAAGATCAATATCCATTAGTCATTTTGAACGAACTAATCTATCAACCATCTTTACTTTCTTTAGAAAATAAAAATGCAGTAAAAAATTGGATAAATAAATTAGCCAATGATTTAAATAAAAAAGAAAAAAATTCTTTTACTTACACTGGTAATATTCAATTTGAAAAAAATAATAAATTGTTTATCCCAATAATAAAAATATCAAAATATTCCTTAGTTAAAATACATAAATTAGACTATGCATTTTTTGAAAGCACAGAATATCGAAAAATTTGTAAAATGCATAAAAAAATATCTCAATTAATAGAACAAAAAGCGTTTATAAAAAAAGGAGAAATTACTTACAAAATTGATAATTTAGAAACATTATTGGAAAAATTAATAAAACAATCTCAAAAAGGAATTTCGATTCAACGTTATAAAGGATTAGGAGAAATGAATCCTGAACAATTATGGAATACAACTATGAATCCAAATACCAGAAGAATGCTTCAAGTCAACATTAAAGATGCATATTCTGCAAATAAATTATTTTCTACATTAATGGGAGACGCAGTAGAACCCAGAAGAAATTTTATAGAAAAAAATGCTCTAAAAGTAGAAAATATAGATATTTAAGAGACTTAATTTTACTTAAAAAATAAATAATATTAATATATATCTATATTAATATGTACTATATAAATACCATTTATAGAAAATAATTTAAAAAATAATACAAAAATATGCGACAGGAAGAAACTAAAAAACCTGCCGCTAAAAAATTACTTTAAATATTAAGATCTCTCCATCATTTGAATAATATGAAGTTTCGCCAATACCACTTTTAATTGCTTTTTTATATTTTTTTTATTGATGTTCACATCATTCTTTTTAATTAATTCTTCAGCTTTTTTCTTTTCTTCTAAAATAAGATTATAATCTAAATCCATTGCTCTAATAGCATTATCGGCTAAAACAGTAACTTCAAAAGGCTGTATTTCTAAAATACCATCAGAAATATAAACATATTCAGTTTTTCCTAGATTATTTAAAAAATAGATATAGCCAGCTTTTTTTATGAACGTTAATAATGGAGCATGTCCTGGGTATATACCGAGTTCTCCTTCACTGCCGGTTATCCGCACTTTTTCCACTAAACCGGAAAAAATATTTGTTTCAAAACTCACTATATTTAATTGAAAAATCATGATTTTTTTCCCAAAAACACCTAATAATCGCTTTATGAAGACAATGTTTTTGATTTTTCTATTACTTCCTCAATAGTTCCAACCATATAAAATGCCTGTTCTGGTAAATGATCGCAATTACCGTTTATTATTTCTTTAAAACCAAAGATAGTGTTTTTTAAAGACACATATTTTCCTGGAAACCCAGTAAATACTTCTGCTACAAAAAATGGCTGTGATAAAAACCGCTGTATTTTCCGAGCTCGTGATACTAATAATTTATCTTCTTCTGATAATTCATCCATTCCTAATATCGCGATTATATCTCTCAATTCTTGGTATCTTTGTAATGTTGCTTGAACTGTTCGGGCTGTTTCATAATGATCAAAACTTATAATATTAGGATCTAAATAACGGCTAGTTGAGTTTAAAGGATCAACAGCAGGATATATTCCTAAACTAGCTATCTGCCTACTTAAAGTTACTGTTGAATCTAAATGCGCAAATGTCGTAGCAGGAGAAGGATCAGTTAAATCATCAGCAGGCACGTAAACAGCTTGAATGGAAGTGATGGAACCTTTTTTTGTAGAAGTAATACGTTCCTGTAACATTCCCATTTCTTCAGCTAACGTAGGTTGATATCCGACAGAAGATGGCATTCTACCAAGTAAAGCCGAAACTTCTGTTCCAGCTAATGTATAGCGATATATATTATCAATAAATAATAAAACATCTTTCCCTTCATCCCGAAATTTTTCTGCCAAAGTTAAACCAGTGAAAGCCACCCGTAATCGATTACCAGGAGGTTCATTCATTTGTCCATAAACTAATGATACTTTATCTAATACATTAGAAACTTTCATTTCGTGATAAAAATCGTTACCTTCACGTGTTCTTTCTCCAACTCCTGTAAATACCGAATAACCAGCATGCTCAATGGCAATATTTCGAATTAATTCCATCATATTTACTGTTTTACCAACACCTGCTCCTCCAAATAAACCTACTTTCCCACCTTTTGAAAATGGACAGATTAAATCGATAACTTTAATACCTGTTTCTAAAATATTTTGAGAACCAAGTTGTTCTTCATAAGTGGGAGCTGGTCTGTGAATTTCCCAATATTCTGTAATTTTACCTTCTTTTTCTACCACAGGTCCTTTCATATCAATAGGATTCCCTAAAACATCTATAATACGACCTAAAGTTGCTTTCCCTACTGGAACTTTAATAGCATGTTTTAAATCAACAACAGATAATCCTCGTTTTAAACCATTAGATGAACCCATAGCAATTGTTCGAACGACTCCTGAACCTAATTGCTGTTGTACTTCTAATATTAAATTTAAATCCTTATCTTTAACTTCTAAAGCATTATATATTTTCGGAACTAATCCTGGAGAGAATTCTACATCTACTACCGCACCTATTATTTGAATAATTTTCCCTACAGCCATTGTTCAAACCTCAAAAAAAATTTATTAAGTTAATGAAACTGCAGCAGCTCCTGAAATAATTTCTGTTAATTCTCTGGTAATACTGGCTTGTCGTGTTTTATTATAAATTAACTTTAATTCTTTAATAATTTTACCACTATTATCAGTTGCCATCTTCATAGCCATCATACGTGCTGCTTGCTCACTAGCTATATTTTCTAATATACCTTGATATATTTGAGATTCAACGTAACGATTTAATAAAAAATCTAATAACACATTGGAATTTGGTTCATACAAATAATCCCATATCTGGGATAAATCTTCTTTTTTAGTATCTGTTTTCAATAAAGGCAACAATTGATTTATCATTGGAGTATAAACCATAGTATTATTAAATTCATTGCTGGCTAAAAATAATTTATCAATCGATTTATTTTTATACAATTTTAAAGTAATTTTTATCGCATGAATAAAATGAGATAAACTTGGTTTATCACCTGAATTTTTAACAGAAGCAATAATATTGCTATTATATTTATTAAAAAAGGTGAATCCTTTTAAACCAAAGATAATCAAATCAGAGATAACATTTTTATCTGAATACTTTTTTATTTTAATTAATGCTTTTTTAAAAAGATTTGTATTTAAACTACCGCATAGTCCTCTATCTGTTGATATAATGATTAAACCAATACGTTTCACAGTTCTTTTTTCTAAATAAATGTGCTTATGTTCTAAATTACCTTGCACAAGATGATTTATAATTTTTTTTATCATACTAGAATACGGACGTCTTATTTGCATTCTTTGTACAGTTTTTCTCATTTTAGAAACAGCTACCATTTCCATGGCTTTGGTTATTTTTTTTGTATTCTTTATACTGCTTATTTTATTATAAATTTCTTTTTCCGCTACCATCTTAAGTCCTTGAAATACATAGTATTTTAAAATAACTACCAACATTGAGTAGACTTAAATTCTGATATTAATAATATTAACGTTTGTTCTATATTTTTAGTTAACGTTTTATCTTCATTAATTTTTTTTATTAAATTTG
>NZ_JAIWQW010000136.1 GCF_026122815.1 Buchnera aphidicola (Pemphigus obesinymphae)
TTATTAAAATAGGAGGCCATATGTATTTCATACAAACCCAAACAAATAAAAAAAATGAAATAGATTGCCCTAAAATAGTGGAATTGAGATTCACAATTTTATACCTTAATTTATTTTAAAATAATTCTTAAATCTTTGCACTATTTTAATAATGCAAAGATTTTTTATTAGTTACTATTTAAATTTAAAAACGTATTTACTTAAATAGTAATACTCAAATTAAGCAATAGCAAAAAATATATACAAAGCAAGACCAACAGCTATCATTGGAATAGCATCCCCTAAAC
>NZ_JAIWQW010000137.1 GCF_026122815.1 Buchnera aphidicola (Pemphigus obesinymphae)
GAGCTGCTTTAAAATTAGGTAGAATAGTAATATATTTTGGTATGAAAGCTCCTTTGATTCAAACAAAAGAAGGTCAAATTAAAGAATCATGGTCTATTTCTGCTGGATTATATTTTCCTTCAGTAGGTCCTGAACACGCATGGTTAAAAAATGTCGGTCGTGCGAATTATGTCTCTATCACAGATCAAGAAGCACTAACAGCTTTCCAAACTTTATCTGAAAAAGAAGGTATTATACCAGCTTTAGAATCTGCACATGCTTTAGTTTATGCTTTAAAATTAATTAA
>NZ_JAIWQW010000138.1 GCF_026122815.1 Buchnera aphidicola (Pemphigus obesinymphae)
GGGTTCTTTAATGGCTAAAATTTATGTTGATGGTGAAAAATATAATGTAGATGCATCAGATAATTTATTACAAGCATGTTTATCTTTGGGTATTAATATTCCTTATTTTTGTTGGCATCCAATGTTAGGTAGTGTTGGATCATGTCGTCAATGTGCAGTTACAAAATACGATACTTTGCGTTCAGAAAAAGGAAATCTGATCATATCTTGTATGACTCCTGTATTAGATGGAACAATTATTTCTACTAAAGATATTGAATCAATAACTTTTCGGAAGGGAATA
>NZ_JAIWQW010000139.1 GCF_026122815.1 Buchnera aphidicola (Pemphigus obesinymphae)
GTATGTAATGGGACTCTCCCTTCACGATACCATTCTTTTCTTGCTATTTCTGCCCCTCCTAAACGTCCACTTATTTTAACTTTTATCCATTTTGCTCCTTGTCGCATGGCGTTTTGAACTGCTCTTTTCATAGCTCGACGAAACATTATTCTTCTTTCTAATTGAGAAGTAATATTATCGGCTACTAATTTTGCATCTAACTCTTGTTTTCTTACTTCTGAAATATTAATTTGTGCAGGAACACCAGCTATAATAGCTATAGCTGCTCTTTATTTTTCTACAT
>NZ_JAIWQW010000140.1 GCF_026122815.1 Buchnera aphidicola (Pemphigus obesinymphae)
TATAATATCAACGTATTTTGCGCGTTATTTTATTTCTTGTCCCTCTTGTGTGGCGACACATCCTCCAACAGCAATAATTAAATTAGGTTTATTTTTTTTTAGGTTTTTCCATCTTCCCAATTGGTGAAATACTTTTTCTTGTGCTTTCTCTCTTATAGAACAAGTATTTAAAATTAGAATATCTGCTTTTTCTGGTATTTCTGTAACTTCGTAATTATTTTCTTTTTTTAGTATGCCTATAATCATTGATGAATCATATTCATTCATTTGGCAACCCCAAGTT
>NZ_JAIWQW010000141.1 GCF_026122815.1 Buchnera aphidicola (Pemphigus obesinymphae)
TGAAAAAAAAATAAATAAAGAAAAAATTGATATTTCATTGTCGGGTCGTCGTGTTGAAAATGGTGCTATGCATCCAATTACAATCATTATTAATAATATAGAACGGTTTTTTTTGAATTTAGGATTTAAATCAATCACAGGTCCTGAAATAGAAGATGAATATCATAATTTTAGTGCGTTAAATATATCTCACAATCATCCTTCTAGATCTAATAAGGATACTTTTTGGTTTGACATCAATAGGTTACTTAGAACTCAAACATCAAGTATGCAAATTCGGAT
>NZ_JAIWQW010000013.1 GCF_026122815.1 Buchnera aphidicola (Pemphigus obesinymphae)
TAAAATTAAATTTTGAAAAAATATAACGTATTTCAGCAACAGTTCTATTTTTATTATCACTTAAACAATCTAATATAATAGCAATTCCTTTTTTACCATATCCTCCATATTGAATTCTTTTAAGAGAATAATTTTTATTAATATTATTTTTTTTATTGATAGTTCTATTAATTGTATTAAGAGACATGTTATGGTTCAAAGCTTTTTCTATAATAGCACGTAGATTAGGATTTGTATTAGGATTTTCTCCTCCAGATTTGGAAGCAATAATCAGTTCTTTAATAATTTTTGTGAAAATTTTACTTTTTTTAAAGTCTTGAGAAGCTTTGCGATGCTTTGTATTTGCCCATTTACTGTGTCCTGCCATTTTATTTTCTCTAAGTATTTTTATATATTTTTATAAGATGTATTTTTTAAAATTTTTATTACATTAAAATAATTTTTATATTATATTATGTACTAAAAAAACAGCAACACATATTATACTCATAATATCTACAAATTAATTTTTATAACAATTTTTATTAATGACGATGTTTATTGATGATAAATAATATTATTTATTATTAATATAAATAGATAATTCTTTTAACAGACTAGAATCCATGTTACTCGGTGCATCAGTTATAAGACAAGATGCTGCAGTAGTTTTTGGAAAAGCAATCACATCTCTGATATTACTGCTGTCAGTTAATAACATTGCTAATCGATCTAATCCAAAAGCGATACCTGCATGAGGAGGTGCTCCATAACTTAATGCATCTATAAGGAAACCAAATTTTTCTTTTTGAGTATCAATTGGAATACCCAGAATATCGAAAATAGTTTCTTGCATTTTTTTATTATGATTTCTGACTGAACCACCTCCTATTTCATATCCATTAATAACTATATCGTAAGAGTTAGCAATGGCTTTTTCTGGTGTTTTTTGTATTTGTTCGATTGTCATATTTTTAGGAGCTGTAAAAGGATGATGCACAGGAGAAAATGTACTTATCTTATTTTTCTTAAACATAGGGAAATCAATTATCCATAATGGTTTCCAACTGAATTTTTTAATAATGTTAATATCCTTCCCTATTTTTAATCGTAAAGCACCAAAGGCTCGTGTCACTATATCATTTTTATCTGCAATCAATAATATTAAATCTGTACTTTTTGCTGACGTTTTTAGAATGATTTTTTTAAGTGTTGTTTTATTTAAAAATCGGTATATTGAATTTTTAGTATCTTTTTTTTCTAATTCAATATCATTAACTTTTATATCAAATAATTTTTTAGCTCCATATTGTTTTACCAGATTTTTATATGAATTTATTTTTTTTTGAGAAAGTACATTACCTCCTGGAATACATAAAACTGTAATTCGGTAATTATCATTATTAATAAATTTTAAAAATATAGGATTATTATTATCCTGTAAAATGTCGTCAATATCTATTAATTCTATTGGATTTCTTAAATCTGGTTTATCAGAACCAAATCGGTGTAAAGCTTCTTTATATGTTATTACAGGAAATATTTTTAAATCTATTTTTTTTATTTTCATCCATAAATTTCGTATCATATTTTCCATTATGTTTCGTAATTTTATAGTTTTTATGAAAGACATTTCAATATCAATTTGTGTAAATTCAGGTTGTCTATCTGAGCGCAGATCTTCGTCTCGAAAACATTTTGTAATTTGGTAATATCTATCAATACCTGAAATCATTAATAATTGTTTAAATAATTGAGGTGATTGAGGTAATGCATAAAATTTTCCTAAATGGATTCGACTGGGTATTAAGTAATCTCTAGCACCTTCAGGTGTCGGTTTTGTGAGCATTGGTGTTTCAATTTCCAAAAATTTATTTTTTTTCATAAAAGATCTTACAGTACTATAAATTTCATTACGTATTTTAATTTTTTCTACCATATCAGGACGACGAAGATCTAAATATCTGTATTTTAAACGTAATTCTTCGGAATTATTTTTTTTATAATCTAAAGGCAAAATTTCAGAAGTATTAATTATATTTAATTTTATTGCTAATACTTCTATATTTCCAGTACTTAAATCAGGATTAATATTTTTTTTTTCTCTTTTTCTAACAACTCCGGTTACTTGAATACAAAATTCATTTTTTAATTTTAAAACATCTTTTAAAAATATTATTTTACCATCAAAAAAGATTTGAACAATACCTTCTTGATCACGCATATCAATAAAAATAATGTTCCCAAAAACACGAATTTTATTAACCCAACCACATAAAATAACTGTTTTATCAACATCTGATAATCCCAATTTTCCGCAATATTTAGTTCTCATTGATATCCTTTTTAATATAAATATTTATTTTAATAGTACGTAAGAAACAATTTTAGATATTTTAAGATTATAAATATATTTAATGTAATGTGATTTTTGAAATCGATAGTTAAATATTATTAGTACAATAGAATAATTTTTTATTAAAAAATTATAACAATATTATTTATTTTTTGTTTTAAAAAATACATTTTTTTATTATAAAAATAATAATTGTTAATTAAAATAAAAATCAATATTTAAAGTATTAAGAATTGATTTAAAATAACATTTGCATAAAAAAAAATTATTTATTATTATCGACTTCTAAATATAATTCTACCTTTACTTAGATCATAAGGAGTTAGTTCTACTGTAACTTTATCTCCTGTTAATATACGAATATAATTTTTTCTCATTTTTCCTGATATATGAGCAGTAACAATATGTTTATTTTCTAATTCTACTCGAAATGTAGTATTCGGTAATGTATCTATTACAATGCCTTGCATCTCTATATTTTCTTCTTTTTTCATTGCATTCTCTAGCTTTAATTGTTAAGTTGATGTTATTTATAATAACATTAATTAATATAAAATATTTAAAATATTATTATAAAATTATTTTTACAAATATAAGTTAGAAATAAAATATTTTATATTTTTAATATATTTAATTATTTGAATAAATATATGCTATTTATAATTATAAAATTTAACATATATATATATCAATTCAATTAATTTCCATATTTGGGATGTAATTTTAATACACATGCATTATTAAAAAATCAATTAAATAAGTGTGTCTAAATAACGTTCAGCATCTAATGCTGCCATGCATCCAGTGGAAGCAGAAGTAATAGCTTGTCTATAAACATGATCTATTACATCTCCTGCTGCAAAAACACCTGGAATACTGGTTGCAGTTGAATTTCCATGCAGATTAAAATTAACTTTTATATAACCATTGTGCATTTCTAATTGATTTTTAAACAAGCAGCTATTTGGAGTATGTCCTATTGCTATAAATAAACCAGATATATTTAATGTTTTAGATTCATTTGCATTTTTTATATTTTTAATTTGCACTCCAGTTACTCCATATTGATTTCCTAATATTTCGTTTATTATGAAATTGGTATGTAAAACAATTTTTCCTTCATGTACTTTTCTTAAAAGACGAGATATTAATATTTTTTCTGCACGAAAAGTGTTTTTTCTATGAATTAAATGAACTTTAAGAGCTATGTTAGATAAATATAAAGCTTCTTCTATAGCCGTATTACCTCCTCCTACAACAGAAACATCTTTATTTTTATGAAAAAAACCGTCACACACAGCGCATGCTGATACTCCTTTGCCTTTAAAGATAGTTTCAGAAGGTAAACCTAAATAACGAGGTAACGCACCAGTAGCAATAATAACGGCATCAGATGTATATTTTTTCTTAGATTCTGTAACGAAAAGAAAAGGTTTTGTTTTAAGATGAACACTGACGATGACTTCTTCTAAAATTTGTGTTTTTAATTCTTTTGCATGTAGATACATTTTATGCATTAAGTGAGAACCAGTTAATTTTTTATAATCTCCAGGCCAATTTTCAATTGTATCAGTGTTCATTAATTGTCCACCAGGATTTGGTCCTGTTATTAATATTGGGTTTAAATTAGCTCTTGATGCATAAATAGCTGCAGTATATCCAGCTGGACCAGAACCGATAATAATTAATTTTTTATTGTAATTTATTTTTTTTTTCATTTTTGCAATTATTCTTTAATAATATTATAATATATGACTCATTTTTTTGTTTAAAATGATATACATCGTATATTTTAATTTTATTTTACTGTTGAGATAAAATTAATTTTTTATTTTTTCGTACAAAAAATTATTTTATCTATTGTATAGATATTTTATTTAAATAAAAAATGGTTAATAACTTCCTGATATTTTTTATAATTTCAAATATACATTTGACGTTTCTGAGTTAATTTTTTATATTTTTTGTTTATTTATCAAATTAATTAAAATTTAGATATAAATATTACTTTATATCGTATTTAATGTTATTTAATATAACATTATGTCATGACACTCACAACTATTCAAAATAGTATAAATATACTGAAATAAATTATGCTTGATTCTAATCTTTTACGCAATAAACTCGAATTAATTTCTAAGAAATTAGCGCGACGTGGTTTTTCCCTAAATATAGAAGAATTTTCGTTTATGGAAAAAAAAAGAAAAAAATTACAAATAAAAACCGAAAAACTACAATCTAGTCGTAATAAACTATCAAAATTAATAGGACAAAAAAAAAATACCAATACAGATATTAAATTACTAATTAAGAGAGTAAGTAAAATTAATCAAGATTTAAGTATTATTCAATTAGAATTTAACGAGTTAAAGGAAAAAATACATAATTTTTTAATAAATTTACCTAATATACCGGATAGTAACATACCAAACGGGACAGAATCTATAAATAATAAAGAGATAATGCGGTGGGGGAAAATAAAACAATACAATTTTCTTGTGCAAGATCATGTTTTTTTAGGAGAAAATATACAGGGATTTGATTGGAACACAGCAGCCAAAATGTCTGGATCTCGATTTGTCATTATGAAAGGGAAAATTGCTTTGCTGCATCGTGCTCTAGGTCAATTTATGTTAGATATACATACAAAAGAAAATGGATACCTAGAAACTAATGTACCATATTTAGTTAATCAAAAAAGTTTATATGGAACGGGTCAATTACCTAAATTTAGTGATGATTTATTTCACATAAATACTTTTTATAAAGAAAAAAAAACTAATAATTATATATTGATACCTACAGCAGAAGTACCACTTACAAATATTATTCAAAACAAAATTTTGAAGGAAAATGAATTACCTATTAAGCTAACAGCTCTTACTCCTTGTTTTCGGTCAGAATCTTCTTCTTACGGTAAAGATACTAGAGGTTTAATACGTACGCATCAATTTGATAAAGTAGAATTAGTTCAAATTGTACATCCTGATAAATCTATGGAAGCATTGGAAAAATTAACTAATCATGCTGAAAAAATATTGCAATTATTAAAGTTACCTTATAGAAAAGTATTATTATGTTCAGGTGAAATAGGTTTTTCTGCGACTAAAACTTATGATTTAGAAGTATGGTTTCCGAGTCAAAAAATTTATAGAGAAATTTCTTCGTGTTCTAATATGTCGGATTTTCAAGCTCGCCGAATACAAGCTCGTTTTTTTAATGAATCAGATAAAAAAAAATATTTTGTTCATACTATTAATGGTTCTGGATTAGCAATAGGAAGAACATTAGCAGCAATTTTAGAAAATTATCAGTGTAAAAATGGCAGTATTAAAGTACCTGAAGTGTTAAGAAAACCTTATATGAATAATTTAAAATTTATATCTTAATATAAATTTTACTAGTCATAGTATGCGAATAATTAAAAAATTTATGTTGGCAATATTTTTTAATTCTATTATTAATAATTTTATTTTATATTTATTTTTATCAAATGAAACTCTATTTATAATTGCTAATTAAATTGTTTAAATAGATTATTAATAATATATAATTATTTTCATCAAAATGAATAAATGCATTGATTTTTTATTAAGAAAAACATTGATAAATTAAAAGATAGAGTAAAAATTATGAAAACAATTTATAATTTCAGTGCTGGACCAGCTATGTTACCACTTTCAGTGTTAAGTCAAATAAAAAAAGATTTATATAATTGGAAAGGATTAGGTATATCAGTAATGGAAATTAGCCATCGTAATGAACATTTTCTTCAATTAGTTCAGGAAATTGAACAAGATTTAAGAGATTTACTGCAAATTCCATCCAATTATAAAGTTTTATTTTGTCAAGGAGGTGCTAGAGGACAATTTTCTGCTGTTCCTATAAATTTATTAGATGAATTTAGTAATAATCCAGATTATATAGAAAGTGGTTATTGGTCACAAGCAGCACGTATAGAAGCTGAAAAATATTGTGTTCCTAATATTATTAATGTAAAAAAAGAATATAATGGGAAAAAATATATTTTATCTCCACATAATTGGAAAATATCAAAAAGACCTGCGTATATTCATTATTGTCCCAATGAAACTATAGACGGAACTGCTGTCTATGAAGAACCTAGTATGGATAACAAAATTATTGTCGGTGATTTTTCTTCTGCTCTTTTATCAAGTTTTATTAATGTAAAAAAATATGGCATCATTTATGCTAGTGCACAAAAAAACATTGGTATATCTGGGATAACTTTAGTTATTATTCGAGATGATTTATTAAAAAAATCAAAAAATGTTGCACCTTCTATACTTGATTACAAAATATTATCTTATCATAATTCGATGTTTAATACTCCTCCTACTTTTTCTTGGTATGTATCCGGATTAATCTTAAAATGGTTAAAAAATATGGGTGGTGTTAAAAAAATAGAATTTATTAATAAAGTTAAATCAGATTTATTGTACAAAACAATAGATAATAGTGATTTGTATTTTAATGACATTAATCATTTAAACCGATCTAATATGAATGTTACATTTCGATTATTAAATAAAAATTTAATAGATTTATTTGAAAAAGAATCATTCAATAATGGTTTACATGCTTTAAGAGGACATCGTATAGTAGGAGGATTTAGAGCTTCTATTTATAATGCTATGCCCATAGAAGGAATTAAAGAATTAATTAAATTTATGGTGTATTTTGAAAATAAATACGGATAAAAATTTCAATTTAAATATTAATCTAATTAGACGGAGATTATTTTGCATACTAAGGATTCTTTAACTTTAAATCCTATTACTTATATTAACGGAAATGTAAAATTACCTGGTTCTAAAAGTATTTCTAATAGAGTGCTATTACTAAGTGCTGTAGCACATGGAAAAACATATTTAAGAAATTTATTAGTTAGTGATGATATATATCATATGTTACATGCTTTAAAAAAAATTGGCATTAAATATACTCTTTATAATAATAATACAGAATGTGAAATATATGGTCAGGGAGAACCATTTAGCATTGGGAAAAAATTATCTTTGTTTTTAGGAAATGCAGGTACTGTAATGAGACCGTTGGTTTCTATGTTTTCTTTAAGAAAAAATAATGTTTTGCTAACTGGTGATAACAGGATGAAAGAAAGACCGATTCACCATTTAGTAGATGTTTTAAGACAAGGAGGAGCTACTATTGAATATTGTGATAATAAACATTATCCTCCTATTTATGTTAAGGGAGGATTTTTAGGAGGCAAATTAAAAATAAATGGTAGTATTTCCAGTCAATTTCTAAGTGCATTATTGATGTCGGCTCCTCTTGCTTCGTTAGATACAGAAATTATTGTTAAAGGAGAACTAGTTTCTAAACCTTATATAGATATCACTTTAAATTTAATAAAATTATTTGGAATTTTTATTCATAATGATGCTTATCGTTTTTTTTATATAAAAGGGAATCAAAAATATCGATCTCCTGGAAAATATTGGATAGAAGGTGATGCATCTTCAGCTTCATATTTTTTAGCAGCAGCAGCAATTAAAGGAGGTACAGTATGTGTAACTGGAATCGGATCAAAAAGTATACAAGGAGATATTAATTTTGCTAATGTATTAAAAAATATGGGAGCAATTATTAATTGGGGAGATGAATTTATTTCATGTACTAGAAACACTTTACATGCCGTTAATTTAGATATGAATCATATTCCCGATTCAGCAATGACAATAGCTATTGTTGCACTTTTTGCTAAAGGTACAACTACTATTCGTAATGTTTACAACTGGAGAGTTAAGGAAACCGATAGATTAGCTGCGATGTCTACGGAATTAAGGAAAATAGGTGCAGAAGTTATAGAAGGCAAAGATTACATATCCATTACTCCTCCTAAAAAATTTTTTAATGCCAATATCGAAACTTACAATGATCATCGCATGGCTATGTGTTTTTCTTTAATAGCATTATCAGATGCTATTGTTTCAATTATAAATCCAAAATGTACTTCAAAAACATTTCCTAATTATTTTCCTGTATTATCAAGCATTAGTTTTAATTAATGTATTTTATATGTATATTATTAGAGAAAAATATTTTATTGATCTATTAACAAAGACATTTTAAAATTAAATTTTGTTTTTATTCTGAAGTATCATTAAATAATTTTTTAATACTAAATTATATTGAATCATATATATTAGGAAAATAAATGAAAGAACTAGTTCCTGTGGTTGCAATTGATGGATTCAGTGGAGCTGGGAAAAGTGTGCTTAGTCAAAATATTTCTAAAGCACTGAAATGGAATTTACTTGAATCAGGATTCATATACAGATTAGTATCGTTTATTATATTAAAAAATAAACTTTCTTTTGATAGAAAGAATATTGATGTTATTGAAAAAAAATTAGATTCTTATTTAAACTTACAAAATGATTTTTTTAAAAATTATTATTTCATAAATGTTTTAAAAAAAAAATTGATGTTACACAATATTGTAAATTTTGCATCGGAAATTGCTACTTTACCTCATATTAGAAAATTTCTATTACACAAACAAAGATTGTTTAGAAAATCTCCAGGTTTGGTAACTAATGGCCGCGATATGGGAACTGTAGTTTTTCCCGATGCTGTAGTTAAAATATTTTTATATGCTAATATTAAAATTAGAGCTAAAAGGCGTATTTCAGAACTACAAAATAACGGCATCAATGCTAATTTTAATAACATTTTGTCCGACATGCAGAAACGAGATCAACAGGACCAAAATAGATCATGTTGCCCGTTATCGGTACCAAAAGATGCTTTAATAATAAATTCTACCGATATCAATGTTGAAGCGGTGTTCAATATTGCTATAAGTCACATTAATAAAAAATTAAATTAATTTTTTATTAAAATTTGATATTATAATTTTACGATAAGGAATATTGTAAATCTTACAAATAACACTAATTTAGCAAGATGCTAAATCTACGTTTATAAAAAGTGTTTTAACATTATTAATATGACAGAATCTTTTTCCAAATTATTTACTGAATCTTTACAGGAAATTACAACTCAACCAGGATCTATCATTCAAGGTATAGTTGTTTCTATCAATAAGGATATTGTATTAGTTGATGCAGGTCTTAAATCTGAATCAGCGATTCCTGCTGAACAATTTAAAAATTCTCAAGGTAAGTTTGAAATAAAATTAGGAGACACAGTTGATGTGGCTTTAGATGCCATAGAAGATGGATTTGGTGAAACTATTTTGTCACGCGATAAAGCAAAGCGGCATGAATCTTGGATAATTTTAGAACAGGCGCATGAAAAATCTGATTCAGTGTTGGGAATAATTAATGGAAAAGTTAAAGGTGGATTTACAGTTGAATTAAATGATATTCGAGCGTTTTTACCTGGATCTTTAGTTGACGTCAGACCAGTTCGTGAAACTATACATTTAGAAGGAAAAGAATTAGAATTTAAAGTAATAAAATTAGATAAAAAAAGAAACAATGTCGTAGTATCTCGTCGAGCAGTGATAGAATCAGAAAATAGTGCCGAACGAGATTATCTTTTAAAAAATTTACAAGAAGGGATAGAAGTTAAAGGAATAGTAAAAAATCTTACTGATTATGGTGCTTTTGTGGATTTAGGTGGTGTAGATGGTTTGCTGCATATTACTGATATGGCTTGGAAAAGAGTAAAACATCCAAGTGAAATAGTTAATGTAGGTGATGAAATTAATGTTAAAATTTTAAAATTTGATCGTGAAAAAACAAGAGTATCATTAGGTTTGAAACAATTAGGAGAAGATCCATGGATAGCCCTTTCTAAACGTTATCCTGAAGAAAAAAAAGTTACAGGAAGAGTAACTAATTTAACAGACTATGGATGTTTTGTTGAAATTGAAGAAGGTGTAGAAGGTCTTGTACACGTATCAGAAATGGATTGGACGAATAAGAATATTCATCCTTCTAAAGTGGTAAAAGTAAATGACATAGTAGAAGTAATGGTATTAGATATAGATGAAGATCGTCGCCGAATTTCTCTTGGTTTGAAACAGTGTAAGGTAAATCCTTGGAAAGAATTCTCAGAGATACATAAAAAAGGTAATCGAGTAGAAGGAAAGATCAAATCCATTACAGATTTTGGGATTTTTATTGGATTATCTGGTGGTATTGATGGATTGGTGCATTTATCTGATATTTCTTGGAGTAAATCTGGAGAAGAAGCTGTTCGAGAATATAAGAAAGGAGATGAAATATCTGCTGTTGTGTTACAGGTAGATGCTGATCGTGAACGTATATCATTAGGTATTAAACAATTAAAAGATGATCCTTTTCACACTTATATTATGAATAATAAGAAAGGATCTGTGGTTACTGGTAAAATTATTAAAAGTGATACCAAATCTTTTACCGTTGAATTATCAGCAGGAGTAGAAGGTGTTTTTAAACATTCTGATGTATTATTTCCTGTTAACTATAATTTAGGAAAAGAAGTAAAATTTAATATCGGAGATTTTGTAGAAGCTAAATTGAATAACATTGATCGTAAAAATAGATTTATTCATCTTATCATTCAATTAAAAGAAATAGAACCAGTTTTAAATTCTGATAATAAAACAGAAGATAAAAAATTTTCTAATGCTATGACAGAAGCATTTAGAGTAGCTAAAAATATAGAATAATTTTTTTTAGTAAATAAAAATATTTTAGAATATTAATTAATTCTTATATAAATAATAATATTTATTAGAGGATTTATGACTAAATCAGAATTATTTAAAAGAATTTTCAAATCTGTTAATTACATTCCAAAAAAGAAAATAGATTCAGCAGTAAAAAAAATTTTAGAACACATAATTTATTCATTAAAACAAGGTAATCGTATAGAAATTAGAGGATTTGGCAGTTTTTCTTTACATTATAGACGTTCTAGAAAAAGTAGAAATCCTAAGACAGGTGACATTATTTACCTTTTAGATAAATACGTTCCTTATTTTAAAGCTGGAAAAAAATTAAGAGATAGAGTAAATGTGTGATTTATTTTTTTGTAAATGTTAACTATATTATAATTTAATACAACTAAGTAACTATCATTATGGTATTTTAACTTAGTTGTATTAATAATTACGTAATATTTAAATTTTAAAAGCGATTTTATAATATGAAAAAAAAGTTAATCATAGCTAATTGGAAATTGAATGGTAATAAAGTAAGTATTCTTAATTTTTTAAATCTATTGAATAAACATGATATAGAAGAAAAATGTAAAATAATAATGTCTTTTCCAGTAATATATTTATATTTAGCTAAGACAATAATTTATAAAAAAAATATTTTTTTAGGAGCACAAAATATAGATGTAAATCTTAGTGGTCCATTTACAGGAGAAATTTCTGTAAATATGTTAAAAGATATAGGTATCGATTATGTTATTCTTGGTCATTCTGAACGTCGAAAATACCATAAAGAAAGTGACACACTCATTGCAAAAAAATTTGAATTAGTTAAAAAAGCTAATTTAATTCCAATATTATGTGTTGGTGAAAACAAAGAAGAAAAAAAATTAGGACAAACTCAAGAAGTATGTGCAAGACAATTAAATTCTGTTATTTCCATCTGTGGTCCGCAAATATTTAATGATACCATTATTGCTTACGAACCAATTTGGGCAATCGGTTCAGGAGAAACAGCTACTCCATCTTCTGTACAAAAAATACATAGATTTATTAAAGAATACATAAAAAAATACGGTTTTGTTAATTCTGACAAAATATCGGTTCAATATGGCGGATCAGTAGATGAAAATAATGTAGCTCAATTATTATATGAAGCTGATATTGACGGCGTATTGGTAGGAGGAGCTTCTTTAAATTATAACAAATTTAAAAAAATAATTGATATTGTAAATGCATTTTAGTTTTTAAATATAAAATTAATTATTTTTATCTATATTTAATTTTATTGGTGTTTTTTTGATAAAAATAATTAATTTATATAATTTATATACTATACAAATTATATTATTACGTATAAATAATATGTTATTATGTTTTAATATAATTTTTTTGCAATTTTTAGCCAATCTTTTTTAAAAGTACGTTTCATATTTTTAAGAGCGTAAGTGATATCATTATGTATCATAATATCATTCTTTATCCCTATGCAATGCCCTTTATATCCTTTTAATAACAATTCTACAGAATAAGCACCCATTCTCGAAGCCAAAATACGATCATAAGCAACAGGAGATCCTCCTCTTTGAATGTGTCCTAAAATAGTGGCTCTTGTTTCTCTTTTAGTTTTTTTTTCAATATATTTTGCCAATTTTTCAACATCACAAATATGTTCTGTTATTACCACTATGGCATGTTTTTTACCTTTTTTGATACCTTTTCTTATTTCTTTTAACAATTCTTCTTTTGTAGAATTAATTTCTGGTAACAGAATAAATTCACATCCTCCTGCAATGGCAGCAGCAAGAGTTAAATCTCCACAATGTCTGCCCATAATTTCTACAATGGAGATACGTTGATGAGAAGAAGATGTGTCTCGTAATCGATCAATAGCACCTACAATGGTTTCTAATGCCGTAAAATATCCTATAGTATAATCTGTTCCAACTACGTCATTATCTATTGTACCTGGTAAACAAATACAAGGAAGACCCATTTCCGTTAATAATTTAGCTCCTATATAAGATCCATCTCCTCCGATTACTATAAGAAAATCTATTTCTTTTTTTTTTAAATTTTTAATGGCTATTTCTCTTGTTTCAATTTCTTTAAATTTTGGGAAACGTGCAGAACCTAGAAAAGTGCCCCCTCTATTTATCATATCAGAAACACTATATCTATCTAATTTAACAATTCTATTGTTATATAATCCTGAATAACCATCATAAATACCAAATACTTCTAATTTTTTACCGAGTCCTGTCCTTACAACACCTCTAATAGCTGCATTCATACCAGGAGCATCACCTCCACTGGTAAGTACTCCTATTTTTTTAATCATATTTTCCTCATAATAAATATTATTATAAATTAAAAATAATTTTATTTAAATATGAACATTATGAATTATTTTTTAAATAAAAATATTTAATAGGTTCAAATTTTTTATTAAATTCATAAACAATAGGCATACCTGTAGGTATTTCTAATTCTAATATTTTATCATTATCTATATTATTTAAATATTTTATTAAGGCACGTAATGAATTACCATGAGCTACTATTATTATTTTTTTATTTTTTTTCAAAGATGGAAAAATTATTTTATTCCAATAAGGGATAACTCTGTTTATTGTGATTTCTAAACTTTCAGAAACTGGTAGTTGCTCAGGTTTTAAGTGAGAATAACGAATATCGTTGCCCGGAAATCGTTTATCTAAAATGTCTACTTTAGGAGGAATAGTATTAAAACTTCTTCTCCATTTTTTTACTTGTTCTACTCCGTATTTTTTAGCAGTTTCTAATTTATTTAAACCTTGTAAAGCTCCATAATGTCTTTCATTTAAATGCCAAGATTTGTTAATTGGAATCCAAGACTGATTAAGATCTTTAAGAATTAGCCACAAAGTATGAATAGCTCTTTTTAACATTGAAGTATATGCTATATCGAAAGTAAATTCTTTTGAATTTAATAATTTTGCGGC
>NZ_JAIWQW010000142.1 GCF_026122815.1 Buchnera aphidicola (Pemphigus obesinymphae)
ATCTTTTATTTTTTTTATTTTTAGTAAAATTTATATTAGAATAATTTTTATCTTCAATATTTGGCATTCCTCCTAAAATTTCTCCTTTAAAAATCCAAACTTTCACTCCTACTACACCATAAATAGTATGAGCTGGAACAAAACTATAATCAATATCTGCACGTAATGTATGTAATGGTACTCTGCCTTCTCTTTGCCATTCTGTTCTAGCAATTTCTGAACCACCTAATCTTCCACTAATTTCTACTTTAATTCCTTTAGCACCATGTCTCATAGAATTT
>NZ_JAIWQW010000143.1 GCF_026122815.1 Buchnera aphidicola (Pemphigus obesinymphae)
TATTCCTGTGCTTTGTGTTACTGCGAAGGGGGGACGGAGAAGGTTAAGTTAGCCAGGCGACGGTTGTCCTGGTTTAAGCGTGTAGGTATAAAGATAAGGCAAATCCGGTCTTTTTTAATCTGAGGCGTGATGACGAGTCATTAAGGTGATGAAGTAACCTATACCACGCTTCCAAGAAAATCCTCTAAGCATCAGGTAATATAAAATCTTACCATAAACCGACACAGGTAGTTAGGTAGAGAATACTAAGGCGTTTGAGAGAACCTGGGTGAAGGAACTAG
>NZ_JAIWQW010000144.1 GCF_026122815.1 Buchnera aphidicola (Pemphigus obesinymphae)
TATTGGAATTTTAGGTAGTAAATTTATAGAAGGTGCAGCACGGCAACCAGATTTAGTTCCTTTATTACGTACTAAATTTTTTATTGTTATGGGTTTAGTGGATGCTATTCCAATGATAGCTGTTGGTCTTGCTTTGTATATATTATTTGCTATTGCTTAATTTGAGTATTACTATTTAAGTAAATAAGTTTTTAAATTTAAATAGTAATTAATAAAAAATCTTTGCATTATTAAAATAGTGCAAAGATTTAAGAATTATTTTAAAATTAATTAAGGTATA
>NZ_JAIWQW010000145.1 GCF_026122815.1 Buchnera aphidicola (Pemphigus obesinymphae)
TTTTGGAAAATATAAAGAAACAATGAAATTAGTAGATAATATGACTGATTCTCAAATTTGTGATCTGAACAGAGGAGGACATGATCCTAAGAAAATATACGCTGCTCTTAAAAAAGCTAAAGAAACAAAAGGCAAACCTGTTGTTATTTTAGCTCATACAGTTAAAGGATATGGAATGGGACCTGTAGCAGAAGGGAAAAATATTGCACATCAAATAAAAAAAATTAATTTAGAAGCGATATTATATATTAGAGATAAGTTTAATATTCCTGTTAAAAA
>NZ_JAIWQW010000146.1 GCF_026122815.1 Buchnera aphidicola (Pemphigus obesinymphae)
TGTGAGCGTAAATTATTGCCTGGATTACTGCCTGAGCTTTATTTCGGCTCTCATTAGCCTCTTCTTGCGGCACAGAGTCTAATACTATGCC
Source organism: Buchnera aphidicola (Pemphigus obesinymphae) (assembly GCF_026122815.1). Taxonomy (GTDB): domain Bacteria; phylum Pseudomonadota; class Gammaproteobacteria; order Enterobacterales; family Enterobacteriaceae; genus Buchnera_C; species Buchnera_C aphidicola_BJ. The sequence goes on from NZ_JAIWQW010000146.1 coordinate 92, forward strand.
TGCTCCTGCTTGTACTTTTCCGATATTATCTAAAAGAAGCAAATTAGCCATTAAACGACCTCTCTGGAGCTGTGAGCGTAAATTATTGCCTGGATTACTGCCTGAGCTTTATTTCGGCTCTCATTAGCCTCTTCTTGCGGCACAGAGTCTAATACTATGCCTGCTCCTGCTTGTACT
>NZ_JAIWQW010000014.1 GCF_026122815.1 Buchnera aphidicola (Pemphigus obesinymphae)
GGTGCTAAACCTTTCAACAATACTTTATAATACAACATTGTTCCCCCTACCAATAAAGGTATTCTTTTATGGTTAACAATATCTGATATTGCTTCTAAAGCATCTTCTTTAAATTCACCTACCGAATAATTTTCTTCTGAACTTTTGATATTGATTAATTTATGGGGAGCCTTTAAAAGTTCTCTTTCAGTCGGTTTAGCCGTTCCGATATTCAGATCTCTATATATTAAACCTGAATCTACACTGATAATATCTACTGGTAAATAATTTCTTAAGGAAATAGCTAATTTAGTTTTTCCACTTGCAGTTGGCCCCATAACAAAAATTACTATGGGTTTATTCGATATAATTTTACTCATATTTTTAAAAATCTTATTTTTTTATCGAAATTTATTGGTTGTAATAATTCTGAAGGCGGAAATTCTATAAAAATAGGACAAAATTTTTCCATATCTGATAGTACTTTCATAATTTTAAAATTATCCCATTTTGTTTTTGATATGCTTATATTTAAAGCAAACCATTTTAACAATTCTTCATAAGTAATAGTTTTTTTTAAAAAAATATACGTCAAAAAACATAAAAATAACTTTTTCCAATTTTGTTTTTTTAAAATTAAGGGTATAGATTTTAAACAAAAAAAATGTGAAGAAATAAAAAAATTTAATCCAAATTTTAATAAAATATCTTTATTATTTATGATAGAATCATATTCTACAGAAATAATTTGAACTTTAAAAATTTTAGGTAAAATAAACAATTTTATTTTATTATTAATAATATGTTTTGTATTACTAACAAAAACTAATCTTTCAGCCATAGGAAGAGAAACCAATGCAAATCCTTTAATGTTTTCAACCATTAAATAACAATTATAAATTAAAGATAACAAATATCCAAAACATTTATAAAAATTATTAAACAAAACATTTTTTTTAAAAAAATACATTTCTTTCCTTGCTCCTTGAATGATTTCACTATCTTTCGATATATTTTCTAAACATGTTTTTTTAAAAACTATATTTTTTTTTTCTTCCTTTTTTTCAAAATAATTTTCACCAGATATTTTAGAATTCTCTAATACCCAATCAACAGATTTAATAATTTCATTTTTCTTATTATTTTTTTTAAAAGCGTAAATTATTGCTTGATAAATAAAACCATGAACTAAACGAGATTGATGAAATTTTATTTCAGATTTAGTAGGATGAATATTAACATCTATTTGATTATTAGAAATAAAAACATAAAAAATAGAAGCATAAGAAACGTTCTTATTAAATATTTCTTTAATACCTTGATGTATTGCATGACGAATAAGATGATTATTTACAATACGATTGTTTACATAATAATATTTTTTATTATTATAAAAAGAACTTTTTTCAGACAATGAAATCCAACCATGCACACGCATAAAATTATTTCTTAAATCTATTGGTATTAATTTTTTTAAAAAATCAAATCCAAATACATTTTGCAATCTACTCTTTTCTTGACTAGTATCATCTATTTTAGTGTAATGTTTAATTAATTTACTATTATGTTTTAATTTAATATCGATATTATTCTTAGATAAAACCATGCAACGTACTATTTCATGAATTTTAAGAAATTCATTTTTCACATTTTTTATAAATTTCCGACGAACAGGAACATTATAAAATAAATCACATACTATTACACTAGTACCTACAGGATGGGATGTTGGTTTGAAAATTAATGGATTATTATATCCTTCTGTGTATAATGACCATGCTTCTTCATTTTTTTTGGTACAAGAAATTAAAGTAGTACGTGATATTGAGGTAATGCTTGATAAAGCTTCGCCACGAAAACCCAAACTATTGATATTTTCCAAATCGTTCAAGGAAAATATTTTACTAGTAGTATGCTGTAATACAGCTATTTTTAAATTTTTTTTATCCATACCTGAACCATTATCAGAAACACTAATGGATTGCAAACCACTTTCTTCAACGTTAACACAAATTTTAGTAGCACCAGCATCAATACTATTTTCTATCAGTTCTTTTATTACTGAACTAGGACTATAAATAATTTCTCCTGCCGCAATTTGATTAATTATTTCTATAGGAAGAACACGAATAACCATGATAAATTCTCATAAAAATATTTATTTTTATACTTTATAAAAAATTAATAATTTTGTTAAAAAAATACATTAAAAACTTTTTAATATATTTAAGAAGATAATTTTTTTTAAAAAATAAAACGTTTCTTATCTATTATATTTTTAAAACATATTTATTATAAAAACATATTTATATCAATATTATTGAATATATTTATTACTTTAATTCCGTTTTTAATGTTTATTAATCCATATATGATAAAAATCAATTAAACCGTTTGTAGATGTATCATAATTTACATTTTTTTTATTTTTTTTAAGATCGTGTAAAATTTTATCAGCTACTTTCTTACCTGATTCAACTCCCCACTGATCAAAACTAAAAATATTCAATATTATACCTTGAGTGAAAATTTTATGTTCGTACATTGCAATTAATGCTCCCAAAGTATAGGGTGTTATTTTTCTTAATAAAATTGAATTTGTTGGAACGTTTCCTTTGATATTTTTGTATTGAAACATATGTGTTGATTTTTTTAAATTAAAATTAAAACATTTTTTATCATTTTTTTGAATATTTTTTATTATGTTACCAAATGCTAACGTTTTAGTTTGAGCAAAAAAATTAGATAATAATTTTTCATGATGATCATGTAACATATGATGACTGATAATCGGAGCAATAAAATCACAAGGTATTAATTTAGTACCTTGATATATTAATTGATAAAAAGCATGTTGACCATTAGTACCTGATGTTCCCCAAACAATTGGTCCTGTTTGATACGAAATATGTTTTCCATTACGATCCACATTTTTACCGTTAGATTCCATATTAGCTTGTTGCAAATAAGCAGGGAAAAGATGCATATTTTGATCATATGGAAAAATTGCTTCTGTTTCTGCACAAAAAAAATTATTATACCAAATACCAATAAGGGCCAATAATATTGGAATATTTTTATCAAAAGGAGTTTGATAAAAATGCATATCCATATCATAAGCACCTTTTAATAATTTAGAAAAATTTTTAAAACCGATAGACAGTACAATAGATAAACCAACAGAAGACCAAAGAGAATAACGACCTCCTACCCAATCCCAAAATGTGAAAATATTTTTCACATAAATACCAAAACTAATCACTTTTTTGACATTCGTCGATACAGCAACAAAATGTTGTCTAATATTATTTTCATCACCTGTATATTTTAAAAACCAATTTCTGGCAGTATATGCATTTGTCATTGTTTCCTGAGTTTTAAAAGTTTTCGAAATAATAATAAATAATGTAGTATCATAAGATATTTTTTTTAGTACTTCAGAAATTTCTGTACCATCTATATTCGATACATAATGTATATTTAAATGATTCTTATAAGGACGAAGCGACTCCGTAACCATACGAGGACCTAAATCAGAACCTCCAATTCCAATATTCACTATATCAGTAATTTTTTTACCGGTACACCCTTTCCAATCACCATTGATTACTTTTTCGGAAAAATTTTTCATTTTTTCTAAAATAAAATTGACATCTAACATGATATTTTTATCATCTAACATAATTGGATGATCAATTTTATTTCTTAATGCTGTATGTAAAACTGCACGATTTTCCGTTTTATTTATTTTATCTCCTTGAAACATGGCTTTAATAGCATTAGATAAATTAACTTCTTTCACTAAATTTAACAATTTCAATATAGTTTCATCAGTAATTAAATTTTTGGAAAAATCAACCAATATTTCGTCATTAAAATATAGTGAAAATTTTTTAAAACGTAGATTATCTTTTAAAAATAAGTCCAACATACGTATGTTTTTTACAATCTTATAATGATTCTTTAATTCTTTCCAAGCAATAGTGTTAATAGGATTAATGTTTTTCATACTTACTCTTTAATATTTAAAATAGATATTGATCTATATTTTTATTTAAAATAAATATCGACTTTTATATCCATAAAATATTCTCTAATATTATATTATTATCAATTTTAAAATTATTTAAATAATTATTTGATGTTCTAATATCAAATTGATGAACATAAAATAAAAATAAAATTTTATATTAATTAAAATTAATAAAATAAAACGTTTAATACTTATCAAATTTTTCTATATATATAGTATATGTATTCTTTATTCCATTTTAAAAATATATAATTAAAAATATTCCTAACATCTTTAATTATCATAAAGATAAGTTATTTTATGTTTATACACAGGTAAAATATATATTATTATTTTATTTCTACTAAAATTAATTAATACATATTAAAATTAATTAAAATAAATACATTTAATCAAGTAAAAAAATTGCATTATTGTATCTTTTTTTATGTTACTTCTATTAATTTTACTAGAAAATTCAATAATAAATATATTATATATATATAACATTTAATTAAATGAAATCTAATGTTTGCTAAATTTTAATTCTTTTAGTATTTATTTTTACAAAAACATTAAATACTATTAATTATATAAAATTTATACATAGATAGTAAACTATTGATGATTAAAAATCACTTCCTATGTACTTAAATGCATAAAATATGTTTAGTCTATATTTACAGAGTAAATATATTATGTAATGTTTAGTAATATAAAACTATACAAGTACATACAAGGAATTAATAATAAAACATGGATAAAAAAAATAATCTTATTTGGCTTGATTTAGAAATGACAGGACTTGATCCCAATAAAAATAGAATTATTGAAATTTCTACTATAATTACAGATAAAAAATTGAACATTCTATCCATAGGACCTGAAATAGCAATTCATCAATCTTCAATAACACTAAAAAATATGGACAAATGGAACATAAAAACACATACAAAAAATGGTTTAATTAAAAAGGTAGAAAATAGTTTATATAATGAAAAATATGCCGAAAAAAGAACTATCAATTTTTTAAAAAAATGGACCTTATGTAATACTTCTCCAATGTGTGGTAACAGTATTCATCACGATAGACAATTTTTATTTAAATATATGCCTAAGTTAGAAAAATATTTCCACTACAGGAATATCGATGTAAGTACCCTTAAAGAAATAATCCTCTTATGGAAACCCAATATTGTAAAAAAATATGTAAAAGAAAATAATCATTCAGCATTGCAAGACGTAAAAAATTCAATAAAAGAACTATCTTATTATCGACAATACTTTTTAAAAAATAACATTTTTACATCTCAGTAAAAATTAATTTTAATATATTTATAATTAATAAAACTTGAATACATATCAATATTTTTATATAATATCAAGCATATTTAAAATAATTTTAATATTTTTTGATGAAAAATATTAAAATTATGCGGGAATAGCTCAGTTGGTAGAGTACAACCTTGCCAAGGTTGGGGTCGCGAGTTCGAATCTCGTTTCCCGCTATTAAATTTTTATTTAAAACAAAATTGTTGAACATAAAATATGTAAAAATCTTAAATATTTTAATTTAAATTAAATTAAATTCCATTTTATGGCTTATTAAAACTAATATTTTTAGTTTTTTCATTTTACATCATAAAAATATTTTATTTATCGTTTATAAATAAAAAATAACTATTAATTAAATATACATAAAATTTTTAAAAAACAATATTATTTATAAAATAATAATTATATTTTACGTAAAAAATATTTTTATTTTAATTACAAAAAGCGTATTATAAATACAATATTTAAAAAAAAATTAAGATATTTAAAATTTTTATATTTACGCATAAATCTTATCTAAAAAGATCTGGATTCATCTATCGTATAAACCCAGATCTTCCATATTTACTAATTTAAAAAATAAATTTTATTAACAATATTAATGATAAAATCATATAAAACACTATACACGAAACATTAAAAATTATTTATAATAAATAATATCTGTAATTAATGTTTTATACTTAATAAAAATATATTATTGTTTCTACCTTTATCTTTATTGAAAGTATATTTTTAATAAAAGTATTATATCTTGTTGATCATTTTAAAACGTTTATTAAATTTTTCTATTTGCCCTCCTGTATCTAATATTCTCTGTTTTCCTGTATAAAAAGGATGACATTTAGAACATACGTCAAGATTAATATTCTTATTAACAGTAGAAAAAAATAAAATTATGTGACCACAAGAACATGTTGCCGTAACTTTTTGATAGCTTGGATGAATTTTTTTTTTCATATCACACCTAAATTGAAATTATATATGCAATATAATACATATATATTTTACTCTTACGAAAATTAATATTAATTAATACATATCTAAACATTAATATAGTATATTAATACTATCTCAAAAAAGAAATTGCAAATACAACAATGTAGTAAAAATAGTAATTTTAAAAAAAATAAATTTAAAATTTATAACCAAGTAACAATAATACTCAATTATAAAAATACTTTGTATAATTAACACTAATTAATTATTTATTTTTAATACTAGTTAAAAAATAGTTATTCTTCTTATTTTTTAAAATAAAAAAAATAATCAACATTTAATTGATTCTAGAAAATGGATAAAAAAAATTAAAAATTATTTTTTTAACAATAAAATACGCAAATTTATATAGATAATAATAATTTTCCACAATTTATGTCTTGTAACTTTATATTTTAATTTTTTTATATTGATTTTGATTATTAGAATAATTATATTTTTATATTTCTCTACAATATTAAATTAAATTTAAAGTATACTAGATACATTATTTGTATAATTTAGGATTGAATTCGTGACAACTATTTTAAGCGTTCGATTAAAAGATAAAGTAGTTATTGGTGGAGATGGACAGGCTACTTTAGGAAATACTATTATGAAAAGTAACGTAAAAAAAATAAGATCACTTTATCATAAAAAAATAATAGCAGGATTTGCCGGTGGAACTGCTGATGCTTTTACGTTATTTGAATTATTTGAAAAAAAATTAGCGATGTATCAAGGAAAATTGTTGAGATCAGCAATTGAATTAGCAAAAGATTGGAGAACTGATCGTATATTACGAAAATTAGAAGCTTTGTTGGCTGTTGCAGATAAAGAAACATCTTTAATTATTACAGGAAATGGAGATGTTATTCAACCAGAAAACGATCTAATAGCCATTGGTTCAGGTGGACCGTATGCACAAGCAGCAGCAATAGCATTATTAGAAAATAGTTCTCTTTCCGCTAATAAAATTGTAAAAAAATCACTTTATATTGCCGCTAATATCTGCATATATACAAATAATAATTTTACTATTAAAGAATTACCTTCAGAAAAGTAAGGATCATCCCCATGTCTGAAATGACTCCTCACGAGATCGTCAGAGAACTTAATAAATTCATTATCGGTCAAGTAAAAGCAAAACGTGCTGTAGCCATCGCTTTACGTAACCGTTGGCGACGCATGCAACTTAATAATGAACTAAAATGTGAAATTACACCTAAAAATATATTAATGATTGGACCTACAGGTGTTGGTAAAACAGAAATAGCCAGAAGATTAGCAAAATTAGCAGATTCTCCATTCATAAAAATAGAAGCTACTAAATTTACAGAAGTCGGATATGTTGGCAAAGAAGTCGATTCTATTATTCGAGATTTAACAGACATTGCTATTAAAATAGTTCGTATGCAAACTATCAAAAGAAATAACGATCATGTCAACGAAAAAGTAGAAGAAAGAATATTGGACATATTAGTTCCCACTGTAAAAAAAAATTGGAAAGAATCTGAAGATTCTAAAAAACCTTCCAACACTATTCAAGCTTTTCGAAAAAAATTACGTGACGGTGAATTAGACGAAAAAGAAATTGAAATTAATATAGCAACCCATCCAATGGGAGTTGAAATAATGGCTCCACCTGGTATGGAAGAATTAACAGGTCAATTGCAATCGCTTTTTCAAAATTTAGGAGGAAATAAAAAAAGTATTAGAAAGTTAAAAATAAAAGATGCAATTAAATTATTAAAAGAAGAAGAAGGAAACAAATTAATTAATCAAGAAGAGTTAAAAAAATCTGCCATAAACGCTGTAGAACAACAAGGTATTGTATTTATCGATGAAATTGATAAAATTTGTAAACGTAGTGGTCCTTCTTCAGGACCAGATGTTTCACGAGAAGGAGTGCAACGTGATTTATTACCTTTAATAGAGGGATGTACAATATCAACCAAATATGGTATGGTAAAAACTGATCATATCCTATTTATTGCTTCCGGTGCTTTTCAAACCACTACTCCATCTGATCTAATTCCAGAATTGCAAGGTCGACTACCGATTCGTGTAGAACTAAAAGCTTTAACTGTAAGCGATTTTGAAAGAATCTTAATAGAACCTACTACTTCCATTATTATGCAATATAAAGCTTTAATGAAAACAGAAGGAGTGACGATTAATTTTACTCCAGAAGGGATACGTCGTATAGCTGAAACAGCATGGCAAGTGAATGAATCCATGGAAAACATTGGAGCCCGTCGTTTGTACACTGTATTAGAACGTTTAACTGAAGATATATCGTTTCATGCTAGTGAAAAAAATGGAGAAATTATTAATATTGATCATGATTATGTACGACAACATTTAGATAAATTAATATCAAACGAAGATCTTAGTAAATTTGTTTTGTAGTTGTTTAATAAAACTATTATTGGCTTTCCTATATTAGTGATTTATCTAAAATAGGAAAGTTATTCTCTAAAAAATTAAAATTTGTTCAAAATAAATACATTTAAATTAGTAATTTATATTTTAAATTTAATATCAAAAGTATTGATCAGTAAAAAAATAATATAATATAAAAAATATATTTAATTTATTTTTTCTTAATAAATATAAAAATATTCCCATGTTTTATATTTTCTTTGCTTTTTTTTTTACATTTTAATTAACAAAATATTTGAGACAAAAATATTTATTATCAATTTTGATATATTTTATATAATTTAAAATAGCAGTATTGCTATTTTAAATTATATAAAAATCAAAATTCAAATATATTTTTAATTTAATATTATATAAAAATAGGAATTTAATATGACACAATGGATAACAGGAAAAATAATAAAAATAAAAAAATGGAATTCACATTTATTCAGCATAATTTTAAATGCCCCAATTGCACCATTTATTGCCGGACAATTTGTTAAATTGTCTTTTAAAAATGAAAAAAAAATACAACGTGCTTATTCGTATGTTAACGCACCTGATAACAAAAATTTAGAGTTTTATATAATATTAGTTAAATCAGGAGAAATGACAAACAGACTTTATAACTTAATACCAAACGATGAAATTTTAATTACAAAAGAAGCCTCTGGTTTTTTTACCATATCAGAAATACCTGAATGTAAAAATTTATGGATGTTTGCAACGGGAACAGGTATCGGTCCTTATTTATCAATATTACAAGATAAAAAAGATAAAATTAAAAAATTTAAAAACATTATATTAATACATGCTGTAAGATATATTAATGAATTGAATTACACTCCTCTTATAAATAAATTGAAAAAAAAACATGAAGGGAAATTACATATTCATACTATTGTCAGTCGAGAAAAGACAGATAACTCGCTTATGGGTAGAATCCCAAATTTAATCAAAAACAAAGAATTAGAAAATAAAGTAGGACTTGAATTAAACTCAAATTGTTCGCATGTTATGTTGTGTGGAAATCCAAACATGGTTCGGGATACGCAAAAAATTCTTTTAGAAATTAAAAACATGCGAAAACATTATCGTCGTAATCCCGGACATATAACTAGCGAAAATTATTGGTAACTTATGAATTTTATTTTTTGATTAATCTCGATATATTATATTTAAAATTATTCCCTTTACCCAAAACGTAGTTTTTTAATAAATTTATTGTTATAAATAAAACACCAATTTTGCCGTAAAAAACTAATTAAATAGGAATATAAATTCCATTTTATATTCCTATTTTTATATTTAATAAATATATACAAACTTTTTGATACTAACATCCCCAAAAAATTAATATAAAATATTAATCTATTTCATTTATTCAATAAAAGCAGAATATGTAATTTCAGGTTCTGAATTTTTTGATAGTAAAATGGATGTTTTAATACCAAGAATATTATATTTACTAACAGAATTTTCATCAAGAGGTATTAATTCCGCTGTATTTTTTGCTGTTATTTCAAATTTTCCATTATTTAACTCTTGAACATTGTATGAAATTACCGGTCTTTTTTGTTCACACTCAGATAAATCTGGATGTCTAGAATAAACATCATAATAAGCTTGAGTGAAAATATCAGGATGTAAATATGCAGAAAGCAATTGTCTAGATTCAAGATTTGGTATTATTTTTTTAAATGAATGTAACATTGTCATTGGTGATGACTTATAAACTTTATTTCCATTAACAGTGAATAAAGAGTTATCTCCTATATAAATAAAATTTTTATCCAATTTATTAGTATTTTTTAATCTATAAAAATTATCTTGATATTGGTTTGCAAAATTTGCAGCTTGTACGGATGAATTTAATTTTTTTAATGGTTTCCAAACAATAAGATATTTTTGTTTTTCACCTACAAAAATTTCTTTTTGATACTCAGGTTCATAAAAAGATGCATTATTTATAGAATTGTTTTTCTCTGGTAATATATTATTGCTATTTATATCATCTGTAGATTTTATTTTATTAACATGATTTTTGTTTTTAGATATACCATCTTTTTGTTGAAGTATCTGATTAATCATTTTTTCATCAAATATTTGATTTATCGATGGTTTATTAAAACGATGTATAAATTTATGAATAATTTTTTTAGTAAAAGAAATAGAAGAATTTAAAGTTAATTCTCCTAAATTTATTAATTTTTTAGCAACTCTTGTGACTTTATTATTTTGTTTATTTATTTCCGTAGATGTAAGTGAAATAAATTTATGAGTTGAATCTTCCAAAATAAAATCACTTATATATTTTTTTATTTTTAATATATCTGCGTTTGATGAATTGTAACGACTGATATTTTTTTTTACCGTCAGATGTCTTTTAACTAAAGGCTTATTACTGAAAGATATACTATAAAGATCAGATTTGTTTTCAGAAATTAAATTTACTGAAGTATCTTTTTGTAAAGAAATAGATGAAGAATCTTTTACATCTTTATTTTTAATATATGCTTTAATTTTTTTATTTTCTTCTATTCTTATTTTATTTTTTAAATCCAAGAATTGTGTTTGACTTGTAAATGATACGGATGACATGAAGTTATGTCCTCTTTTTATTCTTTATTCTTCCTTTTTACTTGAATTTAGTTTTTTAGTCAAGTTATCAGAGATCGAATTAATTAAAAATAATTATTTTTTTTTAAAATTGAATATAATTAATACTTTTCCCACGTTCTTTTAATGTAAAAATATTTACTAACAAAAGGATTTCTTATATATAAAAATATTATTTTTTTATTTTTTTTAATTATTAATTTTTAATAAATACAAATTTTAATTGAATTAATATTCATATATGTTAATTAAAATCAATTATTTAATATTTGATATTTTTATAATACGCGCATATAATAAAATCACATTTTTTATGTATATAAAATTAAAAAATTAATTTTTTTACATAAAAATTGATAAATAATAGAATTTAAAATATGAAAATTTATATAATTAATGAATCTTTTAAAAAAAAAAATATTATAAATAAATGGGGATTAGAACATGATTCGTCATCAATCATGGCTTTAATTATAAAACAAGATAGATTAGAAATATTTAAAAGAGACGAACCTCATTTAGGTAATTTTTGGATTGACTTTGCTCACAAAAAAATGGAATATCGAATAAAAAATTGTTTTCTTAAAAAAGAAGCTATAAGAAAAGCAGTTGGAATTAAAAAAAATTATTATCCTAACGTTTTGGATGCAACAGCTGGATTAGGTAAAGATGCTTTCATATTGGCTGCTTTAGGTTGTCAAGTTTGTATGATAGAACGTAATCCAATTGTCGCTGCTTTATTAAATGATGCTTTACAAAGAAATTATAAAAATCATACAATTAATA
>NZ_JAIWQW010000015.1 GCF_026122815.1 Buchnera aphidicola (Pemphigus obesinymphae)
GAGTTGTATATTTCGATTTTCCTGGTCTTCTACGGTTTAGTTCTTTTTGTAAATCATCAGTAGATAATGGAAATCCAGGAGGTATGCCGTCTATAATACAGCCCAATGAAGGGCCATGGGATTCTCCAAATGTAGTTACGGTAAACATTTTCCCAATTTTATTTCCAGCCATGTATTTTCCTTATATTTTTAGACAATAAAAATCATAATTTAAAATATTGATGTCATTTTTAGTTAGTTTGATATGAATAAAGTTAAATACTTTTGATGAAGATATAAGATTTATTTTTTTATGTTATTAATATAGTATCATATTTTTATTATGTAATTATTTTTGTTATTTTGGTGTTAATAGTTTAAATGGTATATTATTTGAATATTTTATTGACTTCTTAGCTGATTACAAATTATCTTGAATAATATCTATTGATCAAATAAGGAGGTATTGCTAAAATTATAGTTTATTTTAAATCAGAATATAGATTTTATAGGTAATTATTATTTTAGTGATTTAAAATTATGAGTAAAAGTAGTTCTATTATCGTCGGAGATAATTTTATCTTTCATCAGTTTATTAATGGAACAAAAAAAATAGTACAAGATACTATTTATCATTCTCGGACGAGCAAAAAAGGCAATTGTAATTTTTTGAGAAGAAAGATTCATGAAGCAGAAGCACATGCTCATTATTTTTCATCGTACAGATTGCAGACTAAAATAAATGATAGTTCAGAATGTTATGTACGTAATGATATTAATAAACTAGAGTTATATAATTTAAAAAAAGGGAAATATAATCCTGATATTTTTCTTGATTTACACGGTTTAACACGATATGAAGCAAAAAGAGAATTAGGAAAATTAATAGCGATTTGCAGAGAAAAACATTTTTTTTGTGCTGGAATTATACATGGGCATGGTAAACATATTTTAAAACAAGAAACTCCTTTATGGTTATCTAAACATCCTGATATAATAGCATTTTATCGTTCATCGAAAGTATTTGGTAATGGAGCTGCTATTATTTTTTTAATCGAAATAGATAAAAATTAAATTATATTTATTTTTAGTAAAAATATTTTTTTTAAATGTATATTTTTTTTAAAGGATTAAATGTATTTAAAATATGTTTATTATATAAAATATAATGATTTTATGAATTCTTGATTTTTTTCTACTAAAAGATATTTAATATAAAAATATTTTACAAAGTGATACATTTAATTATTTTTTGTAGCGATTAATTAGAATTTTATAATTTTTCTATAGAAAATATGTTTAAATATAAAATGTTATTTTTATAAGATGTTTATCTTAATTTAAAATATGTAATATTAATTATAAAATAATTAATATTACATATGATAATATGGATATTATACTTAAAATAATTAATGTAAATCTTTGCATGGTTTATAATTTTATTATATAGATATATTTTTTAGTGGATCAATATTGAAAATATTGCATTTTTATATTAAATATGAGTGTATAAGAATATACTTTTAATATTTATTTTTTTATTTTTTAGAAAAATATTTTTAGGAAAATAGAATATAACTTTTATATATGTAAAATAGTAAGATAATTATATTTATTCTTTTGTCCCTTTAGTTAAATGGATATAATAAACTCCTCCTAAGAGTTAGTTGCAGGTTCAATTCCTGCAAGGGATAATTTACATTACATTTATAGTATTTTCAGCACAAAATATGTTTTTTAGTGAAAAGTAATTCAATCTTTAATATTTATAAATTTATTCTAACAATTTTTTAATGGGTATTATTTATTAAATATATATATTATAATTAGTATTATTTACTATTATATTTCAAATAAATATTTTATAATTAAATTTACATTCTTTTTTTTATAAATTATTGATAAATGAGAGCATTTAATTTAAAAAAATCTTTTTAATTGTACAAGATTTTTTTAAATTAAATGCTCTCATTTATCAATAATTTATAAAAATGGGATTTAATTAATGATAAATAATAATCGTTTACGAATAGCTATGCAAAAAAGCGGTAGACTCAGTGATGATTCTAGAAAATTATTGACTAGATGTGGTTTGAAAATTAATTTAAATCAACAACGTTTAATTGCTTTTGCTGAAAATATGCCTATTGACGTTATGAGAGTACGTGATGATGATATTCCAGGTTTAATTATGGATGAAGTAGTAGATTTGGGTATTGTAGGAGAAAATGTTCTAGAAGAAGAATTGCTAAGTCGTCAAGCTCAATTACGGAATGGTTTTTATACTATTTTAAAACGTCTTGATTTTGGTATTTGTAGATTATCTTTAGCCATACCGATAAATGAAAAATATAAAAATATTAAGTATTTAAGTAACATGAGAATAGCTACTTCATATCCTCATTTGTTAAAAAAGTATCTTGATAAGAAAAGTATTTTATTTAAAGTTTGTATGTTAAATGGTTCTGTAGAAGTAGCACCGCGAGCAGGTTTAGCTGACGCTGTATGTGATTTGGTTTCTACAGGAGCGACATTAGAAGCTAATGGATTACAAGAAGTAGAAGTAATTTATAAATCAAACGCATGTTTAGTATGTCGTCCAGGTCTTCTGTCAGATTTTAAAAAAGAAATTATTAGTAAACTAATGACCCGTATTCAAGGAGTGATCAAAGCTAGGGGATCTAAATATATAATGTTACATGCTCCTATTTGTAAATTAGAAGAAGTGGTTTCTTTATTACATGGAGCGGAAAAACCAACAGTATTAAATTTAGCAGGAGATAAAACCAAAGTTGCAATGCACATGGTAAGTAGTGAAACTTTATTTTGGGAAACTATGGAGAAATTAAAATCTTTAGGTGCCAGTTCAATTTTAGTTTTACCTATTGAGAAAATGATGGAGTAAATTTTGTGAAAAATATTTTAAAGATAATTAATTGGGAAGAATTAAGTTTTTTTGAAAAAAATAAGATTTTTATCAGGCCGGTTTTTTCTGAATCTAATAAAATTAAAGAATCAGTAAAAAAAATAATTTCAGATGTTAGAATATCAGGAGATGTAGCATTAAGAAAATATTCTCAAATATTTGATAATTCGAATATAGATAATTTTACGATTAGTCGAGATAAAATATCTAGATCTCATTTTAATGTCAGTCAAAATAAAAAAAATGCTATTTTATCAGCAATAAAAAATATTAAATATTTTCATTTAGCACAAAAAATGGATTCAATTTCTATCGAAGTACAACCTGGAATCTGTTGTCAACAGTTAATTAGACCAATAGAATCGGTAGGATTATATATTCCAGGTGGTTATGCTCCTTTAGTATCGACAGTATTAATGTTGTCAGTACCTGCGAATATTGCTGGATGCTCTAATATTATTCTTTGTTCTCCACCTCCTATTACCGATGAAATTTTGTATGCAGCAGATATATGTGGCGTACATAAGATATTTGAAATTGGTGGAGCTCAAGCAATTGCTGCTTTAGCTTTTGGTACAAATGAGATTCCCAAAGTTAATAAAATATTTGGACCTGGCAATGCGTATGTTACTGAAGCTAAAAGGCAAGTAAATGAATTGTTAGATAACTTGGCTATTGATATGTTAGCAGGTCCTTCTGAAGTTTTAGTGATTGCTGATTCTAAAGCTAATCCTGTTTTTGTTGCTTCAGATTTATTAGCTCAAGCAGAACACGGACCTAATTCTCAAGTAATTTTATTAACTCCTAGTTTAAAATTAGTTAATCTTGTGCTTAAAGAGTTAGAAATTCAATTAGTTCAACTACCTAATTCAAATTTAATAAAAAAAGCATTATCAAAAAGTTTTATTATTTTTACACATAGTTTATTAGAATGTATTAATATTTCTAATTTATATGCACCTGAACATTTAATAATTAATACAGTCAATTCTCAAGATTTATTACGTGATATTACCAATGCTGGTTCTATATTTCTAGGTCAATGGTCTCCAGAAACAATAGGAGATTATGCTTCAGGACCAAATCATGTTCTACCTACTTATGGATGTGCCTCTGTATATTCAGGTTTAAGTTTAATAGATTTTCAAAAAAGAATTAATGTGCAAATGTTAACAGAAGAAGGATTTTTTAATATTTCATCTACTGTTTTGATTTTATCTAAAATAGAAAAAATGGAAGCTCATAGTAATTCTATTAAATTACGACTCAATTTTATAAAAGGGGAAAAATGAAACTAAAAATTATAAGTTTAGTTCGTAAAAATATACAGGAATTGATTCCCTATCAGTCAGCTCGTAAAATTGGTGGGAAAGGAGATGTATGGTTAAATGCAAATGAGTCTCCTATATCTGATCAATTTACTTTGCAAGAAACTTATTTTAATCGTTATCCTGAACCTCAACCTAAATCATTAATTATGAGATATGCTGATTATGTTAAAGTATCCTCTAGTAATATATTAGTAACACGTGGAGCTGATGAAGGCATTGAATTATTAATGCGTGCTTTTTGCGAACCTAAAATAGATTCAATTATTTATTGTCCTCCTACTTACGATATGTATGTTATTAATGCGAATATATTTGGCGTAAAAGTGCGTAGTGTTCCAATGTTACAAAATTGGCAATTAGATGTTAAATCTATTGAAAAAAAATCTTTGGGAGTAAAATTAATATACATTTGCAGTCCTAATAATCCAACAGGAAATATCATTCATAGTCAAGATATTCGTTTTATTTTACAGGTTTTTTCTAACACTGCGTTGGTAATAGTAGATGAAGCTTATATTGAGTTTTGTGAAAATAAAAGCGTTGTTTCTTGGTTGCAAGATTATCCTAATTTAGTAATTTTAAGAACATTATCAAAAGCATTTGCTTTAGCCGGATTGCGTTGTGGTTTTGTGTTGGCTAATACAGAAATTATTCGTGTTTTGTCCACAGTAATTGCTCCTTATCCATTACCAACACCAGTAACTGATATAGCTTATCAAGCTTTGTCTAAAAAAAATATTGGTATAATGAAAAATAGAGTATTGGAATTATATTCCAATAAAGTGTGGTTAATAAAAGAATTAAAAAAAAATAAATATGTTAAAGAAATTTTTAAAAGTGACAGTAATTACATTTTAGTACGTTTTATTAACGCTGATAAAATTTTTCTTTTCCTTTGGGAACAGGGAATTATTGTTAGAAATCAAAATCTTAAAATATACTTAAATGAATGTATACGTATATCGGTAGGTAATTTTAATGAATGTTTAAAATTAATAAATGTATTAAAATTATTTGTCACAGATAGTAAAGGATAAATTTATGCCAGAAAAAGTTTTATTTATTGATCGTGATGGAACGCTTATTTTTGAGCCAGAAACAAATTATCAAATAGACAGTATTGAAAAAATTATGTTAGAGCCAAAAGTAATATCTGCTTTATTATCATTAAAAAAATATGGTTATAAATTTGTTATGATTACTAATCAAGATGGTTTGGGGACAGATAGCTTTCCGCATTCTTCTTTTGAAAAACCTCATAAATTTATGCTAGAAATATTTAAATCCCAAGGTATTACCTTTGATAATATTTTAATATGTCCTCATAATTTACATGACCGCTGTTGTTGTAGAAAACCAAAAATAGAAATGGTAAAACCTTGGTTAAATGATAATACTTTAAAGAAAGAAGTCAGTTATGTAATAGGTGATAGACAAACAGATATGGAATTAGCACATAACATGGGTATTAAAGGAATTTTATACAA
Organism: Buchnera aphidicola (Pemphigus obesinymphae); assembly: GCF_026122815.1. Classification (GTDB taxonomy): domain Bacteria; phylum Pseudomonadota; class Gammaproteobacteria; order Enterobacterales; family Enterobacteriaceae; genus Buchnera_C; species Buchnera_C aphidicola_BJ. Next base: position 5,727 of record NZ_JAIWQW010000015.1, read on the forward strand.
TAGAGAAAATTTTAATTGGTCCAAAATAGCAAAAAAAATAATTGCAAATAATAGATTTGCTAAGGTTTTTCGTAAAACAAGAGAAACTGAAATTCATGTTGAAGTTTGGTTAGATAAAGAAAATAAAAGTAATATCGATACTGGATTAATGTTTTTTAATCATATGTTAGAACAAATTTCTGTCCATAGCGGTATTTCTATAAACGTTCTTGCAAAAGGAGATATTTATGTTGATGATCATCACACTATAGAAGACACTGGGATATGTTTAGGTCAGTCTTTATTGAAAGCATTAGGTAACAAAATTGGAATTAATAGATATGGATTTTCTTTACCAATGGACGAAAGTATTGCAACGTGTATGTTGGACATTTCAGGACGTCCTTATTTAAATTTTCAAGCTCAATTTAAAAATCAATCTGTGGGAGATATGAATACAGATATGGTTGAACATTTTTTTTATTCACTATCTTATGCAATGAAAAGTACAGTTCATATTCGTTCATCAGGTAATAATGATCACCATCAAATTGAAAGTATCTTTAAAGTTTTTGGAAGAGTGTTAAAAGAAGCAATTCGTATAGAAGGAAATAAAATATTTAGTTCGAAAGGAATTTTATAATGAATATTATCATAATCGATACTGGTTGCGCTAATTTGTATTCTTTAAAATATGCTATACGAAGATTAGGTTATAGTCCTATTATAACCAGAGAAATAGATCTGATATTAAATGCAGATAAACTTTTTTTACCTGGTGTAGGAACACCTAAGACAGCCATACAACAATTACATTTATCAAATTTAATTAAAGTTATTAAAAATTTTAAAAAACCTGTAATGGGTATTTGTCTTGGCATGCAATTATTATGTTCATATAGTCAAGAATGTCCAGGTCTCAAAATGTTAAATGTTATTGATACTTTTGTATCCAAGTTAAAGGTGGATAAGTTATCTATACCTCATACAGGATGGAATGAAATTATTATAAATAATAATTCAAAATTATTAAGGAATATAAGTAATAAATCTCGATTTTATTTTGTACATAGTTATGCTATAGAAATTAACAAGTATACAATAGCAAGTGCATATTATGGAACATTTTTTAGTGCTATTGTTGAAAAAAATAATTTTTTTGGAGTACAATTTCATCCAGAAAAATCTGGTGAATATGGTGCACAATTAATAAAAAATTTTTTAGAGATATAAAATTATGATAATTCCAGCAATAGATATAATGAATGCTAAAATAGTTCGATTGTATCAAGGTAATTACTCTAAAATAAAATATTATAACGACGACATTTATACTAAATTGTCAAATTACCATAATATTCAAGAAATTAAAATTATCCATTTAGTAGATCTCGATGGAGCTAAAGATCCTAATAATAAGCAGATTCATTTATTAAAACGAATATTAGCTAAAGTAAATGTACCTTTGCAAATTGGTGGTGGTATTAGAACAGAAAAAGATATTGAAGTTTTATTTCGATCAGGAGTTAAAAGAGTAGTTGTTAGTTCTTCTGCAATTATAAATCCAAAAGAGGTAAAAAAATGGTTTAATATTTACGGCGGAGATGCAATAGTTCTTGCTTTAGATGTTTTAATAAACGAAAAAAAAGAAAAAGAAATTTTAATTAATGGCTGGCAAAATTTCTCTAAATTAATTTTAGAAGATGTTATCAATGAATTTTCTGAAGTAGGATTAGAACATGTTTTGTGTACAGATATATCTAAAGATGGTACTTTGCTTGGTCCTAATTTTGTTTTATATGAAGAAATATCAAGTTTATTTAAACACATTAAATTTCAATCTTCAGGTGGAGTAAGTACGTTAAATGATATTTCTTGTCTTAAATCATGCGGAATACATGGAATAGTGATAGGAAGAAGTTTGTTGGAAAATAAATTTACTATATCAGAGGCAATTCAATGTTGGCAAAACGCATAATTCCTTGCTTGGATGTCAAAGATGGTTTAGTAGTTAAAGGTGTCCAATTTCGTAATCATAAAATTATGGGTGATATAATTCCGTTAGCTAAATATTATGCGAAAGAAGGTGCTGATGAACTAGTTTTTTATGATATTACGGCCTCACCTGCTAATAGATTAGTAGATAAAAAATGGATAGAAAAAATTGCAGAAGTAATAGATATCCCTTTCTGTGTAGCAGGAGGAATTAATAGCATCAGTGATGTAGTGAACATACTTAAGTTTGGAGCCGATAAAGTATCCATTAACTCACCGGCAATACAAGATCCAAGTTTGATAAGCAGAATATCGGATCGTTTTGGAGTACAATGCGTAGTAGTAGGAATTGATTCTTGGTTTGATGAAAAAAAAGATATTTATCAAGTATATCAATATACAGGAGATGAAAATAAAATATTTAAAACGGAATTGGATACTCTAAAATGGATAGAAAAAGTACAAAAACTTGGTGCTGGAGAAATTGTTTTAAATATGATGAATCAGGATGGAATGTGTTGTGGTTATGATATTCGTTTATTAAAGAAAGCACGTGAAGTATGTAAAGTTCCTTTAATTGCTTCTGGAGGAGCTGGTAAAGTAGAACATTTTTATGATGTCTTTAATAATGCAAATGTAGATGGTGCTTTAGCTGCATCAATTTTCCATAAAGAAATTATAAAAATAAGAAAACTAAAAAAATTTTTGTTAAATAAAGGTGTTGTGATTCGAGAATGTTAAATAAAAAAGAATATTTGAAAATTAATTGGAACAAAATTCAAGATATGTTACCGGCAATTATTCAACATAATGTGTCTGGTGAAGTATTAATGCATGGATACATGAATCAAGAGGCTTTAAATAAAACCAATCAAGAAAAAATAGTTACTTTTTATTCGCGGACAAAAAAACGTTTATGGACTAAAGGAGAGAGTTCAGGTAATTATTTAAAAGTAGTCAATATTAGTGTGGATTGTGATTATGATTCTATTTTAATATTGGTTATACCGGAAGGTAAAACTTGTCACTTAGATCGCATTAGCTGTTTTTTATCTTATATCGTTCCAGATTTTATTTTTTTATATCATTTGGAAAATATTTTAAAGAATAGAAAGAGATTTAATAAAAATCTTTCTTATACAAATAAATTATATTCTTCGGGTACTAAAAGGATAGCTCAAAAAGTTGCTGAAGAAGGTATAGAAACTGCAATTGCTGCTGTGACAAACGATAGAGAAGAATTAATTGATGAATCTTCAGATTTGATATTTCATTTACTGGTTTTGCTACAAAATCAATCTTTAGATTTTAATCTAATAATATCCAATTTGCGTAAGAGAAACAAATAGTATTTATTGATTTTTATAACTAATTTTTATGTAAAAATGTACTAATTTTTACATAAGTAATATTTTTATTATATCATTAAATACTTAATTATTTTTTATATTTAATTTTAATTTAGATTTCTTATTTATTTTAATAATTATATAATAATATTATTTTTATATTTTTATTTAAATAAAAAATTGATCAATTTTTAATAATTGATTAATTATTAAAATATATCGTATTATTTATATATTTATTTTCAGAAAATAGGAGTGAAAATGTTAAAAAATAATATTGGTGTTGTAGGTTTAGCAGTGATGGGTAGTAATTTAGCTCTAAATATAGAAAGAAATAATTATACGGTTTCTGTTTTCAATCGTTCTTCTGAAAAAACAAATCAATTAATGAAAAAGAGCATAGGGAAACGAATTTACCCATATTTTTCAATAAAAGAATTTGTTAATTCCTTAAAAAAACCTCGTTGTATTTTGATTATGGTAAAATCAGGATTACCAACAGACAAAACAATTGAATCTATTATTCCTTATCTTAACACAGGCGACATTCTTATCGACGGAGGAAATTCTTTTTATAAAGATACAATACGCCGTTGTAGTGAATTATCTCGAATAGGTTTAATTTTTTTTGGAGCAGGTATTTCTGGTGGTGAGGAAGGAGCATTAAACGGACCGTCTATTATGTTAGGTGGGCAAAAAAAATCTTATAATTTAATATCTCCTATATTTAAAAAAATTGCAGCAAAAACCAATGATCAAGAATCTTGTGTTGATTATATTGGTCCTGATGGAGCTGGTCATTACGTAAAAATGGTTCATAATGGAATAGAATATAGTGATATGCAACTAATATCAGAGACATATTTTTTATTAAAAAATATGTTATTAATGAGTAATGAAGAATTAGCAAACACATTTGATAATTGGAATGAAGGCGAATTAAATAGTTATTTAATCAGTATTACTAAAGAAATATTTAAGAAAAAAGATAGTTCTGGAAAATATTTAATAGATTTCATTTTAGACTATGCAGATAATAAAGGAACAGGAAAATGGACTAGTAAAAGTGCTTTAGATTTAGATGAGCCACTTTCTTTGATTACAGAATCTGTTTTTTCGCGCTATCTTTCTGCTCTTAAGGAACAACGCGTCTATGCTTCTAAAATTTTATCTGGACCTGAAATGGATAAATTATCTTTTAATAAAAAAGATTTTATTGAAAAAATAAGAAAAGCGTTATATTTAGGTAAAATTATATCTTATGCTCAAGGTTTTTCTCAACTTAAAGCCGCTTCTGAAAAATATAAATGGAATTTATCATATGGGAAAATAGCAAAAATATTTCGTGCAGGATGTATTATTCGAGCTAAGTTTTTACAAAAGATTACCGATGCATATGCAGAAAAAAATGATATTGTTAATTTGTTATTAACTCCATATTTTAGAAACATTGCTAATGAGTACCAAAATGCTCTTCGTAGTGTTGTATCTTATGCTGTAATTTATGGAATGCCTATTCCAACATTTTCTGCTGCGATTGCTTATTATGATAGTTATCGAACAGCTGTTTTGCCAGCTAATTTACTTCAGGCACAAAGAGATTATTTCGGAGCTCATATGTATAGACGTATTGATAAAGATGGTATTTTCCATACCAATTGGTTAGAATAAAAATATTTTGATAAAAATATTAAATTTACTTTAAGAAATATGTTTACGGCATGTACTGAATAATTGATATTTTTATTCTTTAGTACCAGAGATGAATATGAACTCAGGTACTAAAAAGATTAATAGAAATAGTATTTTATTTTATTTAAATAAAAACATAAATTATTTTTTTTCATATTAACATATAAAACATAAAGAAATTTTTATAAATATTATTTTTATAGTGATCGTATATAAGATATATAAAATTTTTCGTAATTATTGATTAATAAAATTGAAGATTCTATTAATAAATTTCATGTTTTTATTGTCAATATCAAAACCATTAATAATTATGTTTTTAATATTTCATTATAAGTTGTAAGATTTTTTTCTCTAGATTTTTTAAAGATAACCGTCTTAGTATCAGGTATTATTTTTAAGGTAATAAAACTTATAAAAATTTAACTATTTTTTAAAATTTCGGTTTTTTCAATTACTTTAAATTAATAATTGATTTAAATTTATATATTTTAGATGGAAGGGAAAAATTGTATAATTTTCCCATATTAACGAATTATTTTTGACGTGCAATTGAAACATTTAACATGTGATTTTGTCGATATAATAATCGAATTTTTTATTTTTTATAATAATTGTAATGGGTATATGTATTTAAATTGTAAAATGTTGAAGGCGGTAAGATTTTTAAGATTAAATTAATCGTTAATATAATTTATATATATTTTTATTACAGTATTTTCCTGAGAGATGTTTAAAATGAGTTTTTTTAAAAAAAAGATGTTAGTAACTTGTGCATTGCCGTATTCAAATGGTTCTATTCATCTTGGCCATTTACTAGAACACATTCAAGCTGACATTTGGGTTCGTTATAATCGTATGATAGGTCATGAAGTATGGTTTATTTGCGCTGATGATGCTCATGGTACAGCTGTAATGTTAAAATCAAAAAAACAAAATATTTTACCTGAAGAATTAATTTTTAAAATTTATAAAGAACATAAATATGATTTTTCAAATTTTCAGATATCTCATGATAATTATTATTCAACGCATAGTAAGGAAAATTATAATTTAGTACAAAAAATATATAATTTATTAGATAGTGATGGTTATATTAAGGAATGTAATGTTTCTCAGTTATATGACGATAAAGAAAAAATTTTTTTACCTGATCGTTTTGTAAAAGGATTTTGTCCTTCTTGTGAATCTGAGGATCAATATGGGGATCATTGCGAAGTGTGCGGCGCTGTTTATTCTGCCATAGATTTAGTTAATCCTTTATCTGTTTTATCTAATTCTGTTCCTATTGTACGTACTTCTGTTCATTTATTTTTTAATTTACCATTTTTTAGTGATTTTTTAGAAAAATGGA
>NZ_JAIWQW010000002.1 GCF_026122815.1 Buchnera aphidicola (Pemphigus obesinymphae)
AAGTTTTTCAAGGGAAAATTACAGATCTAATGAATATTAAATAGAAATATTTATATAGATATAAAATTTTAGGAAATAGAGAAAATTAGATATAAATATATATTCTCTATTTCCAAATTTTGATTTTCACATATTTTTTTTGATTATTTATTTTACATTTTTATGTGTTTTATACGATGTAATTTTTGTATTTTTTCTGTTTTTGAAATGATTTTTATGTATTCTTTATATTTTTTTACGAGTAGTAAATTTTTAAAATTGATTTTTATTTTTTTAATTTGATAAATTTTAAGTATTTATAAATTTTATAATATTTTTAATATTTCTTCGACCACTTGTGAGGCACAATAGCTAGCTTGTTTAACATTTTTTTTAAAACTCCATGTGGCATATTTATTAGCACAATCAGATATAGCACGAACAATTAGAATTGGTTTTTTAAAATTATAACATACTTGAGTAATCGCAGTAGATTCCATATCGATGGCGATAGCTAATGGAAAATGGTTAAGTATAGATTTTAACATGTGTTTTTTGTAAATAAAAGAATCTCCTGTTAAAATAAGTCCTTCTTGAAATTTATATTTCAATCGATATATACATTTTTTTGCTAAATTTAACAATTTAGTATTTATTAAAAAAAATCTAGGATATTTAGGGATTTGACCTATAGGATATGTAAAGATACTTACATCTACGTCATAGTAACAGGTTTTATTGGGAAGGATAATATTTTTTATTTTTAATAAAGGATTTACGCTTCCAGCAGAACCAACATTGATAATTACATTTGGATCATAATAAATAATTAGTAAAGTAGTAACTATGCTTGCAGAAACTTTCCCAACACCTGATAGCAATATGATAACATTTGTATTGTGTAAATAACCGGTATAAAATTTAAAATTTTCTATTTTTTTTATTTTACATTTTTTTATTTTTTTTAGCAGAAAAATGATTTCTTTTTTTATAGCACCTATTATTCCAATTTTCATTATTTTATAATTTTAGTAATTTTGATTCATAAGAAATAAATTTATCATATAGGAAAATATAAAGTAATTGATATTTTTATATACTAAATGATAAACCGCATCCACAGGTATTTTTTGCGTTTGGATTAGAAATTATAAATTTGGATCCTGTTAAATCTTCTTTGTAATCAATTCTTCCACCTATTAAATATTGTAAGCTAATAGGATCAATGATAATATAATTTTTGTATTTTTTAATGAGAATATCATTTTCATTAATGTTTTTGTCGAAGATAAAACCATATTTAAAACCACTACATCCTCCTCCTGTAATATATACTCTTAATTTGAGATTAGAATTATTTTTTTCTTTTATTAATTTTTTTATTTTTTTTATAGCGGTGTTTGAAACATGTAAAGATATTTCCAACGTATTTTCCATTAGAGATCTCATATTTTTTATAATATAAAAATTGTATATATTTTATTTTATTTTTTTGATACAAATATGATGTAATATATATTACATTTTTATTCAATATATTATATTTGATTTATTTTAAAAAATTTGGAATTATGTTCATAATTAAATATTACTAGAGATATATTTTTTATTAACTTTATCGGATAATAAATTATTTTTTATTTTAATATTGACAATAATATATTTTATATCGGTATTTGACATAACGCAATTAATTATTTCGTTTATGTATTTCTTGCAGCAACTAAAATTTTTATTTTTTGATGTTATGTTTCTTTCTTAATTTTAAAATTGCAAAAATTGGGAATTTTATCTCTAGATAAGGTAATTTTTTAATAAAATTTTTTTATATTTCTCTATATTTAAAATTATATTTTTTAAGAAATTTAAAATATAGAGTGATACTGATGTTTTTAGTAAATAAAAAAAGTTTAAAGTAGTTTTTTTTATTTTGATCAAATGTTTATTAATTTTATTATAAATATAATATTTTATTTATTTAATATTTTTATTATTTTTAAGGAAATAATATCTATTATTTTTAATATATATAAAATGTTATATTTTAGATATTAACTTTATTTAAGGAATTCAATACATTTGCATTTTAATATTTATATTTTTTATTTTTAAAAGAATTTAATGATGGATAAAATGAAAGTTTTATTTAATTTTTATTAATTTAAATTTGAATTATTTAATACAACAATTTTAAATTTGATTATTGAGTTTTTTTTTATGAGTATTAAAAATATATTTTTATTTTTTTATTAATTTACTTTTTATAACATATTCATATGCGTAATTTTTTTATATTTTTTATTTTTTTTGATTTTTATCATTTTATTTTTTTAATGTTATAAAATAATAAATTACTTAAATATTTTTTATGTGTAAGAAATATTTATTATTTTTAAGTATTCAATTTACATAAATATAATCAATATATTTTATTTATTTTTTATTTTTTTTGTATTAAATTTTAATATTGATAGGTATTTACTCATATAGTAATAGAAAACATTTTTATAATCTTTTATTAAATATTTACATTTTCTTAAAAAAATAATTTTTGTTTTATTGAAACAGTGATAATAGTCTTTAATTATTTTAAATAAATATATTGCTGGATGTTATATGATTATAATTAGTTTGATTTTATATAATTTTTTTTAATTAATAATTTTTATTCCTTACTTTTTTCAGCAACTCTTAATATAGAACTACGTGACTTTGGATTAATATAAATTTCATTTTCACTAGGGAATATTCTATTAATGATTTTTAATTTTATTTTTTTTATTTGGTTGATTTTTTTTTCTGTAATAGGTAAGCCAATAGGTACTTGAGCTTTTTGGCTATTTTTTTTTATAAATTTTTTTACAATGCGATCTTCTAAGGAATGGAAACTAATTATTGACAATCTTCCTCCTGGTATTAATATTTTTAATGCATTATTTAACACTAAATTGATTTCTTCTATTTCTTGATTAAGATAAATTCTTATTGCTTGAAAACTACGAGTTGCTGGATGTTTAAATTTATTATATTTTGGAATAGATTTAGCAATTAAATCAGCAAGTTCTTTAGTACGCAAGATAGGTTTTATTTTTTTTTGTTTAAAGATAGATTTTGCAATATGTTTTGCAAATTTTTCTTCACCGAATTTTTTTAGTATGAATGCAATTTCATTTTCTTTCGCTTTATTTAACCAAGATGCTGCTGAAATGCCTTTTTTAGGATTCATTCTCATATCTAAAGGACCATCTTGCATAAAAGAGAATCCTCTTGTGGGATTATTTAATTGTAAGGATGACATACCTAAATCTAATATAATTCCATTAATTTTCCCTATTATGTTTTTTTGTTTTGCATAATTTAATATGTTTGAAAATAATCCCTGAATTATACAAAAACGGTGATCTTTAATTTTATTAGCTTCAGAAATAGCATAAGGATCTCTGTCGATACTATATAATTTTCCATTTTTTCCCAGTTTTTTTAATATTTTTTTAGTATGTCCACCTTCTCCAAATGTACAATCAATATAAATGCCATTTTTTTTTATATTTAAGGAATGTATAGATTCCTGTAGTAATACAGGAATATGTTTTTGGTATATTTTTGTCATAATTTATTTTTAAAATAAAAAGTTTTAATGATATTAGATTTTAATTTTTATTTAAAATAGTAATAAATAATTCGGTATTAATTTTTAATGTCTTTTTTAACTTCTTGATAACCCCACAATACCAGAACGAGCAATTTCAGTAATTTTCGCTATATCTCTTATTATTTTTAAAAAAGCATTTAGTTTTTTACTAGTTCCAGATAATTGTATAATGTACATAGATGTAGTTATATCGACAATTTGTCCTCGGAAAATTTCGGTAATTCTTTTTACTTCTTCTCTAGCAGTTCCTATGCTATAAACTTTAACCAAAATAATTTCTCTTTCTATGTGTGCAATATGTCCAATTTCTGTAACGCTTAATACGTCTATTAATTTGTGTAATTGTTTTTCGATTTGTGTAATAACTTTATCATCACCTACAGTTTGAATTGTCATTCTTGATAAAGTAGGATCTTCAGTAGGTGCAACAGTTACGCTTTCTATGTTATAACCTCTTTGTGAAAATAATCCGACTACTCTGGATAGTGCTCCAAATTCGTTTTCTAATATAACAGATAAGATTCTTTTCATATTTTTTTATTCTCGTTTTTTTTTAACCACATTTCATTCATACCTCCTCCTTTGATTTGCATAGGATATACATGTTCTGAGGCATCAATCAATATATCTACAAATACTAAATGTCCTTTATTTAATTTTATTAGTGCCAACTTTAATTGGTTTTCTAATTCTGCAGGATTAGTAATTGATATGCCTATATGACCGTAAGATTCTGCTAACTGAATAAAATTAGGTAATGATTTCATATAGGAATGAGAATGTCTTCCAGAATAGATCATATCTTGCCATTGTTTTACCATTCCCAATGAATGATTATTTAAGTTAATAATTAATATTGGTAATTTATATTGCATTGCGGTGGATAGTTCTTGAATGTTCATTTGAATACTTCCATCTCCTGTGATGCAAATAACAGTTTCTTTTGGCAAAGCCAATTTTACTCCTAATGCTGCTGGTAAACCAAATCCCATGGTTCCTAATCCTCCTGAATTAATCCAGCGTTTAGGTTTATCAAAAAGATAATACAAAGCGGTAAACATTTGGTGTTGACCTACATCTGATGTAACATATGCTTTTCCTTTTGTTAACTTCCATAACACTTGAATAGCTAATTGTGGTTTTATTTTAATACTTTTTTTATCATAAGATAAATTATTAGATTTTCTCCATGTGTTAATGGTATTCCACCAAGGGTTTAGATTTCTTGATATTATTTTTTCTTTTTCTTTTTTTAATATTTCTAATATTTTTTTTAATACTTTTTTAGCATCTCCTACAATAGCAATATTGGCAACTACTGTTTTAGATATAGATGTTGGATCTATATCAAGATGTAATATATTTGCAAATGGACAATATTTTTTTAAATTGTTGGTAGTACGGTCGTCGAATCTGACTCCAATAGCAAAAATAACGTCTGAATGGTGCATAGCCATATTTGCTTCGTAAGTTCCGTGCATTCCCAACATATGGATACTTTGAGGATGAGTTCCAGGGAAACTACCTAATGCCATTAATGACGTAGTAACAGGGATATTTAATATTTCTGCTAACATACGAAGTTCATGGTGACTATTTGAACTAATCACTCCTCCACCTGCATATATAATCGGTTTTTTTGCATGTAATAAAATAGTTATAGCTTTTTTAATTTGTTTTATATTTTCCTTTATTTTTGGATTATATGATCTTATATTAACAGAGTCTGGCCAAATATAAGGTTTTTTATCTGTTGCATTTAATATGTCTTTGGGTAAATCAATTACTACTGGACCAGGACGTCCGGTTGTAGCTATCCAAAAGGCTTTTTTAAAAGTGATAGGAATATCTTCCGTTTTTTTAACTAAAAAACTATGTTTAACTACAGGACGAGAAATTCCAACCATATCGCATTCTTGAAATGCGTCTAAACCGATTAGTTCTGAAGATACTTGTCCTGAAATTACTATGAGTGGAATGGAATCCATGTACGCTGTAGCTATTCCAGTAATTGCATTCGTTGCACCAGGTCCAGATGTTACTAAAACCACCCCAACTTTACCAGTACATCTAGCGTAACCATCAGCCATGTGGGTTGCTCCTTGTTCATGTCTTACTAAGATATGATTGATTCCATTAATAGTTTTTAATGCATCATAGATATCCAGAACAGCTCCTCCAGGATAACCAAATATATATTCGATTCCTTGATCAATCAACGATTGAACAACCATTTCTGCACCTGATAAAACTTTCATTTTTATTCCTAATTTTAAAGTATTTTAAAATAATGTTAGATTTTTTAAATAAATGTATTTTATATATAATTCATCATATTATTTTAAATAAATATTTAATTTTTTTTATAGTGTATATTTAATATTTTCATTTATTTTAATTTTGTTTTAAAATTTTTATATTAATGAAATATAATTTTTACTGTTATTTTAAATAGTTTTTTTTTAAATCAGAGATCTTTTAAATTCTGGAGAGATCCAAGTTAAAAGTTTATTTTTTCTTTTAATAATCAGACATGCATTTAATTTTTCTCGTATGATTAATTTTTTTGCTTTTTTAAATCCTATTACCATCAATCCTGTATCCCAAGCATCAGCTTCTAATGCATTATTAGCAATAATACTAACTGACGTTAAATTATGTTGTATAGGTAAACCTGTTAACGGATTGATAATATGGCAAATATTTTTTCCCTCCAAATAAAAATAATTTAAATAATTTCCTGATGTACTAATAGATTTGTTTTTTAAATAAACAATTATATGTGTGGTATTTTCGTTTTTTATTGGAGATTTTATACCAATTTTTTTTGTTGATCCTTTGGTAAAAACCGAGCCTCCCACTGTTATTATGTAGTTAGAAATTTGTTCTTTATTTAGTATATCAGCTATATGATCTACCGCAAATCCTTCTCCTAAAGTAGAAAGATCAATTTGAATGTTTTCTAAATCTTTTTTTAAAAAATATCCCGAGTTATTTTGAATTATTTGTAAATGGTGTAATCCGGTAAAGAAAAGAGTTTTATTTATTTTTTTTATAGATGGATATTTTTTAGGTATTTTTTTAGGACCAAATCCCCACATGTTTACCAGTCGTCCAATGGTAATATCCAATGCTCCTGATGTTTTTTCTCCCACGGTTAAAGCTGTAGTAATAATATTTTGCATATTTTTATTTATAGGGTATAGTTTGTTTTCTTTATATTTATTAAATTTGGATACGGCAGATTTTTTTTCCCATGTAGAAAATTCTTGTTCATCTTGATCAAGTACTTTTTGTAGTATAGATTTAAGATATAGTTTTTTTCTTTTTTTTTGTTTTAATAATTTTACTTTCCATGTTGTTCCCATTGTTTTTCCTGTTATAACAGTAAAATTATATTTTTTAGATATTAAAAATTTTGTTTTATTGCCTGTGCATATTAATATGATGATGAAAATTATATTTAAAATTAAAGTCCATAGCATGGATTATGCAAATTCCTAGTTAAATCGATATCATATAAATAATTGTATTATTTAAAAATCACGATGTTTTATGTATAAAAAATATTTTTATCAATATTAACATCAAAGATATTATTATTTTTAAATAAAAATTATTTGTATATATTTTTAATAGATAGGAGAAAATATTTTTCAAAGTACAAATGTAAAACATTTTAATATTTTCTGAAATAAAATATTTTCATTTCTAAATAAATATAATGATATTATATGTTATATAACATAATATCATTTTTTATTGATAGTATTAAATTAATTTAATTTATTAAATATTTTTTTATTTATTTTTAATATAATATTAGTTTTGTTTTTTATACAATTATATATGTTTATGTATGATTAATATTTTTATATGTTTTAAAGTGGGAAATATCGTATTTTAAAAATATTAATTATGTTGCTAATAAATAGATTGATGTTTAAACGACTGAGTTAAATTTTTTATGAATAAATATTTCTTTTATATTAGATAGAAAGTATCACTTAGCACGGTAACACGAATATAGATATCAAATATAAATTTTAATTAGAGTATCAATTATGAAAAAATTGTCTTTTTTACTAAAAACAACATTATTTTTATCTGCTATGTTTTTAAGTGTAGGAATGTCTTGGAGTAATATATTACCTATTCATAAGGTATCTTCCGAATTGAATTTACCTAGTTTAGCACCTATGTTAGAAAAAGTTATGCCTGCAGTAGTAAGTATTAATATTGAAGGTATTGCTCCAGTTAAAAATATTCATTTATCCAAAAAATTTGAGCCTTTTTGGAGTAAGGATTCTCCATTTTGTCGAAGTAGATCTCCATTTTTTTCTTCTCCTTTATGTAATGTAATATCTGGTGGATGTCCTGATCAAAGACATTTTCGAGCTCTTGGTTCAGGAGTTATTATTGATGCAGAAAAAGGTTATGTTGTAACTAATAATCATGTTATAGATCATGCAAATAGAATTATGGTATTTTTAAATGACGGAACTAAATATGAAGCTAAAGTACTTGGTAAGGATGCTCGTTCTGATATAGCTTTAATTAAATTAAAAAATACAAAAAATTTAATTTCTATTAAATTAGGAGATTCAGATTTATTACGTGTTGGAGATTATACAATAGCAATTGGTAATCCTTATGGGTTAGGGGAGACTGTGACTTCGGGTATTATTTCTGCTTTGGGCCGTAGTGGTTTAAATATTGAAAATTATGAAAATTTTATTCAAACTGACGCTGCTATTAATCGTGGAAACTCTGGTGGAGCATTAATTAATTTGAAAGGAGAATTGATAGGTATAAACACTGCTATTTTAGCTCCAGAAGGAGGGAATATAGGTATTGGTTTTGCTATTCCTGGAAATATGGTAAAAAATTTAACTGATCAAATTTTATTATATGGAAAAATAAAACGTGGGGAATTGGGTATAGTTGGTACTGAATTAAATTCTCAACTCGCAAAAGTAATGAAATTGAATACTACAAGAGGTGCTTTTATTACTCAGGTTTTACCTAATTCTGCTGCAGAAAAAGCAGGGATTAAGTCTGGGGATGTCATTATTTATTATAATAAAAAACCAGTGAATAGTTTTTCTGCTTTGAGAGCTGAAATTAGTTCTTTACCAGTTAATACTAAATTAGAGTTAGGAATATTAAGAAATACAAAAATAAAATCAATTACGGTAGAATTAAAAAATAGGATTCAAAATAAAGTAGAATCGGCAACTTTATTGTCTGACATTGCAGGTGCTAATTTGAGTAATTATATTTTTAATGGAATACAAGGAGTGCGTATAGATAATGTAAAAAAAAATACAGCTGCTCATCATATAGGATTTAGAAAGGGAGATATAATTATTGGTGTAAATAAGAATGGAATATCTGATATAGAAGGATTACGTGATACAATTAGAACTGGATATTCAGTTTTGGTTTTTAAAATAAAAAGAAATAACGCGGATATTTATTTGGTACTACAGTAAAGATATTGAAATGTGTTTATATTGCCTGAATGTACAAATGATTCAGGCAATATATTTTGCAATATACGATTATATGTTTCTAAGAAGTTGATTGATTGAGGTTTTTTTAATAGTTTTTTCGTCTACTTTTTTTACTATTACAGCGCAATATAGATTATAACGTTTATTATCAGAAGGTAAGCTTCCGGATACCACTACAGATCCTTTTGGTATTCTTCCATAAAATATGTTACCTGTCTCTCGATCGTATATTTTAGTGCTATTCCCAATATATACTCCCATAGAGATCACAGAGTTTTCTTCTATAATGACTCCTTCTACTATTTCAGAACGAGCACCAATGAAACAATTATCTTCAATAATTGTAGGATTATTTTGTAATGGTTCCAATACTCCTCCAATTCCAACACCTCCTGAAATATGAACATTTTTACCAATTTGGGCGCAAGAACCTATGGTGGCCCATGTATCTATCATACTCCCTTCGTCAATATAAGCGCCAATATTTACATAGGAAGGCATGAGTACTGTTTTTCTCCCTACAAAAGAACCTTTTCTTATTGTTGCAGGAGGTACTATTCGTATTTCTTCTTCTTTAAACTTTTTTTCGTCATAATTTTTATATTTTAGTGGAACTTTATCATAATAAGCAGTATGTGCATCATTTGTTACTTCATTTTTCTTTAGATATAAATAAAGTAATATTGCTTCTTTTAACCATTGATGAGTTATCCAAACACCTTCTATTTTTTCTGCAACACGTAAAGTACCGATATCTAACATATTTATTACTTGATTTATAGCGTCTTTTTCAGATTTACACATATTTTCATATTTAATACTGGTCTTTTTTTCGAAAACGTTTTTAATTATTTTTTTTAATTTTTTCATATTTTTAAATGTTCCGATTTTTATAGTTTTTTAAAAAATAATTATTTTAAAAAAAAATTTATATTGTTTATTAGTAAAACTTTTAACATTTTTTTGTATAGTAATTAATTTTATTAGCTCTTTATCTAAATTAGATTTTTTTATTTGATTTTATTGAGTATATTTTAAATTTTTATTATTAATGTTTAAAATTTGATCAATTTTTTCTTCTTTACGTAATGTTAATATTTCACAGCTTTTATCTGTAACCAAAATAGTATGTTCATATTGAGCTGATAAACCATGATCTTTAGTTTTTATTGTCCAACCATCTTTCATACATCTTACTTGGTTACTGCCTGTGTTGATCATAGGTTCAATTGTAAAAGTCATACCTGGTTTTAATATTATCCCTGGATCTCTATTATCGCAATGCAAAATTTGTGGTTCTTCATGAAAATTTTTTCCAATGCCATGTCCACAATATTCTTTTACTACAGAAAATTTTTGTTTTTTAACATATTTTTCAATAGCTTGTCCTATCTCGTATAACGGCATATTCGGTTTTATTAAGTTTAATGCCAAATATAAACTTTCTTGCGCGACATGGCATAAACGTTTACTAAGTATACTCGGTTTACCAAGAATGAACATTTTTGACGTATCACTATGATATCCATTATGAATTAATGCCACATCAATATTTATAATGTCTCCTTCTTTTAACTTTTGTTTAATGTTGGGAATCCCATGACAAACCACGTCATTTACAGAAGTACAAATAGATTTGGGATATCCATTGTATCCTAAACAAGCAGGAATGGATTTTTGTTTTTTAATAATATAATTATGGCAAATTTGATTTATTTCTTCTGTTGTAATGTTATGTACTATGTGGCTTTCAATCATATCCAAAACTTCCGCAGCTAATTTTCCTACTTTTCTCATTTTTTTGATTTCTTCATCGTTTTTAATTAACATTGATTTCATATTTTTCTCTTGATATAAGTACATATAATAAAAAATTTTTTATTATTAAAAATAAAAAATAATTTTATTCCATTTTTATAAAATGTAATTGTTTAAATAGTTATTTTTTAATTTAATTATTTTTATGATTTTATATATGATATTTTTAATGTCTACTCTATTTATAAATAAATAATATACATATATAGTAATATATAAATATTATTAGTTTTAAAAAATATATAATGAGGTAAATTATGACAGATATTTCTATGAAAGATATGATAAAAGCTGGTGTACATTTTGGTCATCAAACGCGTTATTGGAATCCGAAAATGAAACCGTTCATATTTGGATCTCGGAATAGGGTACATATTATTAATTTGGAAAAAACATTACCTATGTTTAATATTGCTTTAAAAGAATTAAAGAAAATATCTTTACGTAAAGGGAAAATATTATTTGTTGGTACCAAACGAGCAGCGAGTAAAGAAATTAAGCAGTCTGCTATATCTTGTAAACAATTTTATGTAAATCACCGTTGGTTAGGAGGTATGTTAACAAATTGGAAAACAGTTCGACAATCTATAAAACGTTTAAAGGATTTGGAAATAGAATCTCAAGATGGAACTTTTGAAAAATTGACGAAAAAAGAAGTTTTACTTCGTACGCGTGAATTAGCTAAATTAGAGAATAGTTTAGGTGGTATTAAAAATATGGGAGGTTTGCCTGATGCATTATTCGTAGTAGATTCAGAACACGAACATATAGCAGTAAAGGAAGCAAATAATTTAAGTATCCCTGTTTTTGCCATAGTGGACACTAATTCTAATCCTGATGGTGTAGATTATATTATTCCTGGAAATGATGATGCAATTAGATCGGTAAGATTGTATTTAAAATCGGTTACTCTTGTTATAATGCAGGGTATTTCTAAAAATTTTTAAACAATGATACTGCTAAGACTTGGTAATATCCGTGTATTTTTATACATATGATTGATATTGCGGTACATAAAGATTTAATGAAATTAATATAAGCAACGCAATTTATTTTTTAATAGGAACATGGAGAATTACAAATATGGTTAAAGTTACTGCTTCGCTTGTAAAAGAACTGAGATTGCGAACAGGAGCAGGAATAATGGAATGTAAAAAAGCATTGATAGATTCTGGTGGAAACATAGAATTATCTATTGATTTTTTAAGAAAAACAGGACATGTTAAGGCAGAAAAAAAAAATAGTCGTATTACTGCTCAAGGTTCTATCTTTACGTACTTACATAAAAATACAGCTGCGATTTTAGAATTAAATTGTGAAAGTGATTTTGTAGCTAAAGATATTGAATTTATTTCTTTTGGACAGATAATTGTTGAGTTAGCTTGTCTAAAAAAGATAAGTAATATTGATTTATTGAAAAAAAATTTTGAAGAAAAGCGAATTTCTTTATTATTAAAAGTGGGTGAAAATATCAATATTACACGTATAGCATTATTGGAAGCTGAAAAAATTGTTTCTTATGTACATGATTCTCGTATTGGAGTGTTAGTTGGTGCTACTTCAGATAGTAATAAAAAGATAATAAAACAAATAGCCATGCATATTACTGCTAGTAAACCAGAGTTTTTAAATAAAAATAAGGTTCCAAAATCTGTCATTGATCGAGAATACAAAATTCAATTAGATATTGCTAAAAAATTTAAAAAAAATAAGTTAATATCTGAAAAAATAGTACAGGGGAAAATGAACAAATTTTTTTCTGAAATTACTTTAATAGGACAGAAATTTATCATGGATGTCGAAAAAACTGTTGGTCAATTACTTTTAGATAGTAAATCTGAAGTGACATCTTTCATTAGATTTGAAATTGGAGAATAAATTTAGTTTTATTTTTAGATAGTGTAATAAAATTAAATATTTTTAAAATATTATTTTTTTAAGGGCCGCTTGTCAGCGGTTCTTTTTTATTTTTTCATGATATATTTTTTATTAATATTATGTATTAGGTTTAAAAATATGAAAAAGAACGCAAAACTTGTATACCAACGTATAATATTAAAAATTAGTGGAGAAATATTAAAGAGTAATTATGAATCGGAAATTGATTTACATTTATTAAACCGCATGATAAAAGAAATTAAAAGTTTAATAAAAATTGGTATTCAAGTAGGTATTGTTGTCGGCGGTGGAAATTTAATTCGTGGTTCAAATGTAAAAAAAATTGGTGTCAGTGTTAATACCGCTGATCATATGGGTATGTTATCAACAATTATTAATGGGTTGCTTATAACAGATACAATGAATCGTTATACTATAAAGACTCAACTTATGTCTGCTATTTCTGTTTCTGGTATTTGTCAAATCTACAATGTAGAGAAAGCAATTTATTTATTATCTAAGCAGTGTGTTTTAGTTTTTTCTGGAGGCATTGGTTGTCCATTTTTTACAACTGATTCTGCAGCTTGTATTCGCGGGATTGAGGTTAAAGCTGATATTGTTTTAAAAGCTACTAAAGTTGATGGAGTTTATTCTTCCGATCCTAAAACAAATTATGATGCCATTATGTATCAAAATATAAAATATGAAGATGTATTAAACCAAGATCTGAAAATTATGGATCCAACTGCTATTATACTTGCTCGAGATCACAGTTTACCAATTTGTATTTTTAATATGTATAAATCTGGTGCATTATATAGAATAATGACAGGCGAACAAGAAGGAACATTAATAATTAGTTGAAAGAAGATTATTTTAATAAATATATACGGATGTATGTAACATTTGATGTTATATATGATATTTACATATAGTAAAACATTTTATAAGGTTTATCATGCTTAATAATATTAAAAAAGATACAGAAAGTAATATGGAAAAATCTTTACAAAATTTTAAAAAAAATATTTTAAAAATAAGAACGAATCGTGCTTCTCCACATTTATTGGATGGTATATTAGTAGAATACTATGGTAAAAAAGTACCTATTCGTCAACTTGCTAGTGTTGTATTAGATGATTCTGTTACCTTAAAAGTTAATGTTTTTGATTCTTCTGTTATTAAATTGATTGAAAAAGCTATCATGAATGCAAATCTTGGTTTAAATCCTTATTCTAAAGGGAACACTATTCTAGTCCCTCTGCCTTCATTGACAGAAAGTAGAAGAAAAGAATTAATTAAAATAATAAAACATGCTAGTGAATGTAGTCGTATTAGTATTAGGAATATCAGACGAGATGCAAACGTAAAAATTAAAAATTTTTTGAAAAAAAAAATCATTAACGAAGATGCAGAGAGATTATTTCAAAATGAAATACAAAATATGACGGATAATTTTATAAAAAAAATTGATGTTCTTTTATCAGAAAAAGAAAAGGATTTAATGGTATTTTAATATATTTAAAAAAATTATTTTAATTTTTATTATTTTTTGTAGGATATAAACAAATTTTTTTTAAAATTTGTTTATATAAAAAATAGTTTTGTATAATAATGTTAATTTTTTAGAATTTAAATATTTATTTTTAATAATTTTTGTTCTTTTAAAGAAATAAAAAATATTTAGTAATATATTTTTAGTTTTGATTTTTATATTAATGTTGATATTAAATTTTATTTAATATTAAGAGTAGATCAAGAATTATTTTATTTTAGATAATAAGATTATTATTTAATTTTTTTTAATGGTATTATTGAGAATATTGCTATATATATAAAATATTGATGTATTAATAATGGTAATTATTGATTTTTTTTAGCTTGATAAATATATATTTTGTTCATATAAAATATGTAGTAAAAATAGTTTTTTGCAAATGAACTATTAATGCTAACAATATTTATGAAATAATTTCATACGTATACTATAGTTTTTATTATTAATTATTTTGATTTAATTTTTTATGATTTATCAGTGTTAATTAAAATTTAGATGATTTTGATTTAAAAAAGAAAATATATTTATTATTTTTTAAATATTTTAAAATGTGTTGTATTTTTATTGAGTATAAAAAATGAATTTTAATTTAATTTTTTCGTTTTTTTATTAGTTAATAAAACATTAAATTTTAAATTTTTTATAGAGTATTCAATTAATGATTAAACTTAATATAAGAAACATTTTATGGTTTATCTTTATTAAATAAAAAATGATAATAGATATTAATTTGGTTATTTTTAATTTAGTAGATAATTATAGTAATATTTTAAATAGGTGTTTATATACATATTTACTAAATATGAATAATTATATCTATATTCCAGTATTTTTTTTAATATTGGTGTAATTTTATTTGATTGGTTTTAATAGAGAATATTTTTATTTTATGTGTTCAATAAATATGTTAAAATGCAGAAAATTATTAAAAAAAAAATTACGTCATGTAGCAATTATTATGGATGGGAATAGAAGATGGGCAAAAAACAAAGGTAGATTTTTTATATTAGGGTATCAGGAAGGGATTAAAGCTGTTCATCGCACTATAAATTTCGCAATTCTTAATCGTATTGAAGTACTATCATTATATGCTTTTAGTCGCGAAAATAGGTATCGTCCCATGTTAGAATTAAAGTTGTTAATGCAATTTTTTTTGCAAAAAATAGATGATGAAATTGCTAATTTCAATAGAAATAATGTTTGTGTAAAATTTATTGGAGATATCAAGTATTTTGATGATTTGTTACAAAAAAAGATTAAATTAGCAGAAATGTCAACCATAAACAATAATGGATTAATATTAATTATTGCTGCCAATTACGGAGGAAAATGGGATATTATCGAGGGGATAAAGAAAATTATAAAAAAAATAGAATCCGGTTTTTTACATGTAAATGAAATTGAAGAAAGCACATTATCAAATGTATTAAGTACTAAAGATTTAGCTCCTGTTGATTTAGTTATTAGAACAGGAGGGGAATATCGTATTAGTAATTTTTTACTGTGGCAAATAGCTTATTCAGAATTATATTTTACCGATGTTCTTTGGCCTGATTTTAACGATTGTATTTTTAAATTGGCAATAGAAGTATTCTTGAAAAGGAAACGTAGATTTGGTTCTTAAATATAAAAAATATTTTTTATATTAAAAATTTTTTTTATGTTTTATAATAATTTAGTATTAATATCATAAACATGATATAATTTTAAGTATTATAAAATCGATCTATAACTTCCTTATTATATAAAAAAAACATAATATATGTTATAATTTTTTAACTACCCCAACACTTTTAAAATAATAATAGTTTTTATTATTAATCAATAAATATTTTTTTTATATATTTTTTGATAAACGCAATGAAGTGTCGATTACCAGAGTTTTTTAATAAATTTAAATAATTATGCTATTTATAAAACAATTATTGATTTTATTTTTTTTGTTTTTTAGTATTGATGGATATACTAAAGATAAGTGGTCAACAAAAGATATTACTTTTTCTGGATTACACAGATTTTCTAAAAAAAATGTTTTTAATTATATAAAAAAATATCATGGTAATAAAGTTAGTTGTAATAATTTAAATAAAGTGATTTATAATTTATTACAAACCGGCCAATTTGAAAATATTAGAGTAATAAAATTTAAAAATAATTTGATTTTTAAAATAAAAGAACGATCAGATATATATCATATTGATTTTTCTGATGGTATGGTTATTCCTAATGATGTTATAAAAATGTTATTAAGTAATAATATAAAAATAGGAGATAATTTAAATTCACATTATTTGAATTTATTTAAAAATATGCTAAAAAAATATTATTTTAGTATAGGGAAATACAATGTTGATATTAAATTTATTTTTTTTATAAAATCAAATAAAACAGTTTATTTTAAAATATTAATTTTAGAAAGACAATTTGCTGTAGTGAATAATATAAATATATTTGGTAATCATGTTTTTTCTTCAAATAAAATTGTTTCTTTGTTGGAATTATATAATCGATCTAACATTTCTTTTTTTATAGATAAAAAAGATTATCTTGTTAAAAAGTTTAGTAACGATTTAAAAAATATAAAAAATTTCTATTTACAAAATGGATATATATTTTTTAAATTTAGTAAAATTCATGTTGTTTTTTCTCTTGATAAAAAGAAAGTTGATATAAATATTTTTTTAAAAGAAGGATCAAAATATTGTGTATCTAAATTTTTTATTCGTGGTAATGTGTTGTTCTATTATAAAAAAATTAATACCATTATTTATGGTATAACAAAAAAACACATTGATTGTATTCATATTTTTAAATTAAAAAAAATAATAAAAAATATGTTTTTTTGTGATGGTTATCCTAATGTAAATGTTTCTGTTTATTTTAAGAAAAATGCATTACATGATAATGTAGATTTGTATTTCTATGTTTATCCTAATCAACGTTATATATTAAACAAAATAAATTTTGCAGGAAATAAATTTACTACAAATGATTTTTTACATGATAAAATTAAACATAAAGAAGGCGATTGGTTAAATATTCTTTTGCTGGTGAAAGGCAGAGAAGATCTTTTAGAAACTGGTTTTTTTAAAGATATAAAATTAAATTTTTATAATTTTAATAATGGATCAAAAAAAATTGATGCAGTTTATACTATACAAGAAAATGATATTGGAAATATTAATTTCAGTTTTGGTTATGGTATGGAAAGTGGCATAAATTTAAATTTAAATATGATTCGAAATCATTTATTTAATACAGGGTCTAAAATTCAGTTAAGTATTCTTAAAGATATGAATCAAATATCTGGTTCATTGATATTTAAATATCCTTTTTTAAACGTATTTCAAAATAACTTAAAAGGTCAATTTTTTTATAATTATTTTAAGTTTAATGAAGTTGATAGTAATTTTTATCAAAATAAACGTTATGGTTTAGATACTATTTTAGGATTTTTAATTAACAAAAAAAATGAATTTAATGTCGGAATACATTATGTACACAACAATATTTCTAATATTGAATCTCCTTTTTCTATATGGCGTTATATTAAATCTTTAAAATCAAATTATAAAAAATATAACACTGATGATATATTGATGAGTTTTTTTTGGATTTTTAATGATTTACGCCATGAAAATTATTATTTATTAGGAAATTATACAACATTGAGTGGAAAATCTACTATTTTAGGTTCTGACAATCATTTTAATAAAATAAAATTAGAATCAAGGGAATATTTTAGATTTAAATATAATAAAAATTTGATACTATTTGCTCGTACTTATTTAGGTTTTGGAAACAGTAATCATATTGATGAAGAATTTCCTTTTTATGAAAATTATTATGCAGGAGGAATTGGTTCTATACGTGGTTTTAAATTTAATAGTATAGGCCCTAAAGATATTTATTATAATAAATATAATAATTTTTGTATCGGTAAGCAATTTTATAAATTTTGTCAATCCGATATTTCTACAGGAGGGAATGCAATAATTAATACTAATTTAGAATTGATAAAAAAAATATTATTAAATGATAACTATAAATTAAGTGTAATTACTGCTTCTGTATTTTTGGATTCAACTACTGTTTGGAACACTCATTGGATCAATTCTCTGGACAGTAAATTATCTCATTTCCTCGATTATAGTAATCCTTATGATATTCGTGTGTCCACGGGTATTTCTTTGCAATGGATTTCTCCATTAGGTCCATTAAATTTTTCATATTCTTATCCATTAAAATATAATGATAAAGATAAAATAGAATCTTTTCAATTTAATATAGGGAAAATTTGGTAATTTAAAATTATGACTTAACTATTGAATTAGATTCGAATTTTGATGAGAGATAATTATTATTATAAATAATATTTCTTATGAGAATTTAAATCATTGAATTGGTGATTATATGAATAATATAAATGTTATAGATGTAAAAAATATTTTTGGATTTTTACCTCATAGATATCCATTTTTATTTATTGATCGTGTCATTGAGATAAAAAAATATGAATATATTTATGCTATTAAGAATGTTTCAATAAATGAATCATGTTTCCAGGGACATTTTCCTAATAATCCTATTTTCCCAGGTGTATTAATTATAGAATCTATGGCACAAGCTTCAGGATTATTAGTTATAAATAGTTTTAAAAACTTATCATCGTATATAAGTTATTATTTAGCTTCTATTGATAGAGTTCGTTTTAAAAAAATAGTTGTCCCCGGAGACCAAATTTTCATTGAAGTTGTAATTGAAAAAAATAAAAAAAATCTTACTCGGTTCCGAGGTTTAGCAAAAGTTAATAACAATATTGTTTGTAAAGCAATTATCACATGTATGCTTAAAAAAAATTGAAAGATATAAAATATATTTTTAATATTTAGCTTAATTTAAATATGTTTTTATTGATGTCAGTAAAATCCAGTTTATATTCGTATTGAATATATATATAATATTTTTATAAAATTAATTTTTTGTATTATTTAATATTATTTTAAATATGAAATTTATAGCAGGTATAGATGAAGTTGGATGTGGAGCTTTAGTGGGTAATGTAGTTAGTGCTGCTGTTATATTAAATCCATCGGTTTTTATTCATGGTTTAACAGATTCTAAAAAAATATCAGATAAAAATAGATTATTTTTATTTAATGAGATAATAAATAAAGCAACAGCATGGAGTGTAGGATCAGCTAATTCTAAAGAAATAGATACTTTAAATATTTTAAATGCATCGCTTTTGTCGATGAAGAGAGCTGTAGATAATTTAATATATAAACCAGATTTTTTATTTATAGATGGGAAATATTCTATTCAAGTTCCTATTCCATCAATGTCTATAATTCATGGTGATAATTTAATTCCTGAAATCAGTGCTGCTTCTATTGTAGCAAAAGTAATTCGTGATAGAGAAATGTTAGAATTACATCGTTTATTTCCTCAATATGGATTTTCAGATCATAAGGGTTATTCAACTAAAAAACACGTATCTATGTTAATAAAATATGGTCCTATACCTCAACATCGTCATACATTTTCTCCTATTACAAAAATGAGAAAAAATATTAAATAAAATATTTTAATTTTTATTTTTATTTTTTATTAAAAGGATACTTTTATATGTATGAAAAACGATTTATTCATCTTCGTGTTCACAGTGATTATTCCTTGATAGATGGATTAGTTAAACCAGAATTATTAATTGAACGAGCAGTTAATTTAGGAATGCCTGCGTTGGCATTGACAGATTTTAGTAATTTTTACGGAGTTATTAAATTTTATAAATCAGCTCATGAAAAAGGTATTAAACCAATTATAGGTGTAGATTTTAAAATAGATTCTGAATTTCTGGAAGGAGAGTTATCGCAAATTACTGCTTTAGCAAGCAATAATATTGGATATAAAAATCTTATTTTATTAATATCTCATGGATATCGATATGGGTATGATAACCTAGTCGGAGTAACTATAAAAAAAAAATGGTTACTAAAATATAAAGAAGGATTAATTTTGTTATCTGGGGGTTGTTATGGTGATGTGGGAAAATTATTACTAAGAGGTAATATAAAATTAGCAAATCAGTGTTTATCTTTTTATCAAAAATATTTTTTTGATTTTTATTATTTAGAAATAATGCGTACAGGTCGTATAAATGAAGAAAAATATTTAAATATTATTTTAAAATTGGCAATTGAAAATTCTATACCATTGGTGGCGACCAATGAGGTTTGTTTTATTAACCAAGAAGATTTCGAAGTGCATAAAATTCGTGTCGCAATTAATAAATCTTATAGATTGGATGATGTTAAATTTATCCATAATTACAGTTGTCAGCAATTTATGCGCGATGAAAAAACCATGTGTGAATTATTTTCTGATATTCCTGAATCACTTATAAATAGTGTAGAAATAGCAAAACGGTGTAATGTTATATTGAATTTAGGAAAATCTTTTTTACCTAATTTTTATACTGGTCGGATAAGTGCTGAAAAATTTTTAATAATGAAAGCTAAACAAGGTATGGAAGAACGGTTAAATTTCGCTTTTCCTGAAAAAAACATCCGTAATCAGGTACGAAAAAATTATGATGTTCGTTTAGAAAGTGAATTGTCAATAATAAACAAAATGGGGTTTCCTAGTTATTTTTTAATTGTCATGGAATTTATACAATGGGCAAAAGATCATGATATACCTGTTGGTCCAGGAAGAGGATCCGGTGCAGGTTCATTAGTTGCTTATGCATTAAAAATAACGGAAATTGATCCTTTATCGTTTGATTTGTTATTTGAAAGATTTTTAAATCCGGATCGTATTTCTTTGCCTGATTTTGATATTGATTTTTGTATGGATAAGAGGGATAAAGTAATTGAACATGTATCAGAAATATACGGGAAAGAGGCTGTTGCGCAAATTATTACATTTGGGACTTTAACTGCAAAAGCAGTTATTAGAGATGTTGGTCGGGTATTGGGTTATCCATATGGTTTTGTGAATCGTATTTCTAAATTAATTCCGTTAGATTTAGGTATAACATTAAATAAAGCGCTATTGAATCAAACAGAATTATTGGAATTGTATAAGTCAGATGTAGAAGTAAAAAGAATAATTGATATTTCTAAAAAATTAGAAGGTGTTACTAGAAATGTTAGTAAACATGCTGGAGGAGTAGTTATTTCTTCTACTAAAATTACTGATTTTTCACCATTATATTGTGATGAATATGGCAAGAATCAAGTTACTCAATTTGATAAAAATGATGTGGAATATGTAGGATTAGTGAAATTTGATTTTCTTGGGTTGCGTACTTTAACTGTTATTAATTTAGCATTAAAGATGATTAATAAAAATCGAGTAAAAAAAAATAAAAGCAAAATTGACATTTCTTTAATTCCTTTAGATGATATTAAAACTTTTAAAAAACTACAGGAGTCTGAAACAACAGGTGTATTTCAATTAGAATCTTTAGGCATGAAAGATTTGATCAAAAGATTAAAACCAGATTCTTTCGAGGATATAATTGCTTTAGTTGCTTTATTTCGTCCAGGTCCGTTACAATCTGGAATGGTTGATAATTTTATTAATAGAAAACATGGAAAGGAAAGTATTTATTATCCGGATAGTAAATGGCAGCATCCTTTATTAAAAAAAGTGTTGGAGTCTACTTATGGAATAATTTTATACCAAGAGCAGGTTATGGAAATTGCACGAGTGTTAGCTTCGTATACTTTGAGTAATGCAGATATATTACGTCGAGCTATGGCGAAAAAAGATCCAATAGAAATGAGTAAACAACGTGCTATTTTTCAAGAAGGATCTAAGAAAAATGGAATAGATCAAAAACTATCTATAAAAATTTTTGATTTAGTAGAAAATTTTGCAGGATATGGTTTTAATAAGTCTCATTCTGTAGCATATGCTTTAATATCGTATCAAACATTATGGTTAAAAACCCATTATTCTACTGAGTTTATGGCTGCACTTATGAGTGCAGATATGGACAATATAAAAAAAATAGTTTCTTTGATCGATGAATGTAAAAGAATGAAGTTGACAGTTTTATCTCCTAGTATTAATTATAGTAAATATTATTTTTATGTTAACGAAAAAAATGAAATTGTTTATGGGCTTGGAGCAATAAAAGGAATAGGGGAAAATTCAATATATGAGATTATTAGAATTAGAAAAAAATACGGAATTTTTAAACAATTACTAGATTTATGTATACGTACGGATTCTAAAAAAGTTACTCGTCGTGTAATAGAAAAATTAATTTTTTCTGGTTCCTGTGATTGTTTTCGATTAAATCGAGGAATATTAATGAATATTTTAAATGATAACATAAAAATTGCCAATCAATATTTGATTTCTCAATCAGTAAAACAACAAGATTTATTTGGGTCTATATTAAATGATGCCAAAGAATTAAATTATATTAATAATTTTGAAATCAATACGTGGTCTAAAAATACTGAATTAAGTTACGAGTATGAAATGTTAGGAACGTATCTCTCAGGACATCCAATGCATCAATATTTGGATGAAATAAAATATTATATGAAAGGAAAAACATTAAAGGATATATGTTGTTTTTCTATTTTAAAAAAAAATATTATAGTTGTCGGCATGGTAACTAATTTTATTATAAAATACACAAAAAATAAAAATCGTATAGCATTTTTTATGTTAGATGACAGTACTAAAAAATTAAATGTGATAGTTTTTAATGATATTTTAGAAAAATATGAACATTTTTTAAAAAATAATTGTATTATCGTTATTTATGGGTATTTTAATTTTGATAATTTTGGTAATTGTTACAGATTTGTTGCTCGTAGTTTTGTAGACTTATGTAAATATAGAGATAAAAAAGTTGCTAAAGTGTTAGTTTTATTAACGAAAAAACAGAATAATCCTGTATTTTTAAAATTTTTAAAAAAAGTTTTAGAATCGACAGATGTGGGTGTAGTACCTGTCTATTTTTTTTATAAAAATCACGATATAAAATTTAATTTTCCTTTTAGCGTTAATAAATATTTTTTGTTAAGTAATAATTTTTTGGATGAATTAAGATTATTAGTAGGATTAGATCAAGTAAAATTAAAATTTTTTAGGCATTAAATGTTTATTCAATATAATTTATTAATTATGTTAATTTTATTAAAAAATTGATATTTAAATTTTACCTTATTTTTTATAAATAAGATTCAATGAGTATCGTTAGATATTTTTTTTTATTTTTTCTGTTATATAATCGGAAATATTATTTATTTTTATTAATTTCTTTTTATTATTAAATCTAGATATATATTCAATTTCATTATTATAAATATGTCTTTCACTAACTATAATACTATGAGGTATACCAATTAACTCCATTTCGGTAAACATAATGCCTGGATGTATATTTCTATCATCTAACATTGTTTCAACATTTTTTTCTTTTAATTGAAGGTATATTTTTTCTGATATTTCTTGAACTATATTTGATTTGTGGAAATTAATTGGTAGAATAACCGCTTGGAAAGGGGAAATAGAAGAGTTCCAGATGATTCCTCGATTATCGTGATTTTGTTCTATAATAGCTGATATAATACGTGTTATACCTATCCCATAACATCCCATATTTAAAAAATTTTTATTTCCGTTATTTTCTAAGATATAAGCGTTTATTGTTTTAGAATATTTTTGTTCAAGTTGGAATATATGTCCTATTTCTATACTACGTTCAATATTTAAACAATCATGTTCATCTAAACTTTTTTTTCCTTCTTTATTATTAGATTTAATAGTATTCTGAATACTATAATTTTTTTTTATATTATGAGAATTATTCAGTGTATCGGGATAAATATTTTTATCTTCACCATTATTAGTAAATGCATGAAATTCATGAGAAATATTACCTCCCATTTCTCCATTTTTTGCTTTTATATCTGTGAATTTTAATTTCATACGTTGAAATATTTTAGTATAGGTTTGATGCATTTTATGATATGTTGTTTGTAATGAAGTTATATCAGCATGAAAAGAGTAAGCATCTTTCATAATAAATTCTTTTGATCTCATCACACCACAACGAGGACGTATTTCATCTCTAAATTTTGTTTGTATTTGGTATAATATCAAAGGTAATTGTTTATAAGAATGTACTTCATTTTTTACTAAAAACGTTATTACTTCTTCATGAGTAGGTCCTAATATATGGGTAATATTATGACGATCAATCACTTTTAGTAGCTCTTTTCCATAAGTATTCCATCTTTTACTAATTTTCCATAGGTGTACAGGTTGTATTATAGGCATAAATATTTCTATAGCACCTATTTTATTAAGTTCTTCTCTTACAATATTTTCTATTTTTTTAAGGACTCTCAGACCTGTCGGTAACCAGGTATAGATACCGGAAGCAGTCTTACGAATCATACCTGATCTCAACATCAGTTGATGGCTAATAATATCAATGTTATGTGGTCTTTCTTTTATAGTACAGAAAAAATATTTATTTGCTCTCATGTATTGTCTCATTGAAATAAAATAATTGTTATATAAAAATATAATTTTAATTATATTTTATTATCAGTTTATAATGTCAAAATAATCAGTAATTAAAAATTTTAAAAAATATAAATTTAACAACATCAATAATAATTAATTATAATATTAAAATTTAATATTTTTATTTTTAAAATATCTTTAATATGGAATTTTTACCTAACATATTATAATTCTATCATATATAAAAATAATATGTAAAACATAGATTTTAAGGTAATAGTATGAATGAAGAAAAAACAGAAAAACCTACTGATTATAGATTTAAAAAAGTACGTCAAGAAGGGAAAATTAGATATTCTTATGAATTAAATTCATTAATTATTTTAAGTTTTGGAGGATTTTTTCTTTTTTTATATAAAGATATAATTTTTGCGCATATATTTGAAATTTTATTTTCTCATTTTAAGTTTAATCATTTTATTATTAATGATAATAATTTTATTGATTATGGTAATGGAGAAATTTTTTTTGATGTATTTTATTTTCTTTTCATTATTTTTATTCCTATTTTTTTTGTAATATTTTTTGCAAAATTATTTGGAGGTGTTAATTTTAATTTAAGATTAATAAAGTGTGATTTAAAAAAATTAAATCCATTAAAAGGTTTTAAAACAATATTTTCTTTTCATATATTTTTTTTATCTTTTAAAATAATTTTAAAATTATTTTTAGTTATAGGAGTTATGATTTTTTATCTTTCAAAGCATGTTGAAGATATATTGTCTTTGGTTAATGCAACACCCAAAATAGCTTTAATAACAGGATTTAATTTTTTAATTTCATGTTTTTTCTTGTCAGTAGCGTCGTTAATTCCAGTGGTGATTTTTGATATTTTTTGGCAAAACTACATTTATCAAAAACAATTTAAAATGAGTCGAAAAGAAATCAAAGATGAATTAAAACAAACGGAAGGTGATCCATATATCAAATGGAAAATGCGACAAGCAATGAAAATGTTAGCTAATCATAGAATGATATCCGATATTCCAAAAGCAGATGTAATTGTGATAAATCCTATACATTATTCAATTGCATTATTATATGACGAAAAAACAATGTACGCTCCTAAAGTAATAGCAAAAGGAGCTGGTGATTTGGCATGTAAAATTCGCAAAATAGGTAAAAAGCATCATGTGCCTATCATTGCAGTACCTGTTTTAGCTCGTGCTTTATATTTTCATAGTAAATTAGGTCAATATATACCTGGTATTTTATACAAAGTAGTAGCTGAAGTGTTAGCTTGGGTTTGGCAAGTTAAAATATGGGAAAAAGAAGGAGGTATTTTCCCTAAAAAACCTGAAAATTTACATGTTCCTCCAGAATTAACAGATTTAAAAGAGGATTTCACCGGTGATTAATATTAATAATTTTATTAAAATAATTAAAAATTTAAAAAATACAGAATGGCAAGCTTTATCTGGTCCGGTATTAATTTTAATAATTTTGTCGATGATGGTACTTCCATTACCTTCTTTATTTTTAGATATTTTTTTTACTTTTAACATCGTATTAGCCATAATTATTTTATTAGTGTCTATGTTTACCAGACAAACACTAGAATTTACAGCATTTCCTACTGTTTTATTATTTTCTACTTTATTGCGTTTAGCGCTTAACGTTGCTTCTACTAGGGTAATTTTGTTATATGGTCATACTGGGGCTTATTCAGCCGGAAATGTTATTAAAGCATTTGGACATTTTTTAGTCGGTGGAAATTATGCTATTGGTATAGTTGTATTTATCATATTAGTTATTATCAATTTTATGGTTATAACTAAAGGAGCAAGTCGAATAGCAGAAGTAGGAGCTCGATTTACATTAGACGGAATGCCGGGAAAACAAATGGCTATTGACGCTGATTTAAATGCAGGATTAATAGGCGAAAAAGAAGCAAAAAGAAGACGTATTGAAGTTACTAGAGAAGCTGATTTTTATGGTTCTATGGATGGTGCGAGCAAATTTGTTAGAGGGGATGCTATTGCTGGGATTTTTATAATGATTATTAACATCCTTGGTGGATTAGTGATCGGTATAGTTCAACATAATATGTTTTTTGGAAAAGCTATTGAAGTATACACACTTTTAACAATTGGAGATGGATTAGTTGCTCAAATTCCTGCTTTGGTAATTTCTACAGCAGCCGGAGTTATGGTTACACGTGTTAGTACGGAAGAAAATGTAGGTGAACAAATTATTAGTCAATTGTTTTATAATCCTAAGGTAATATTATTAAGCGGAGTAGTACTGGGAATATTAGGATTAGTTCCAGGTATGCCGAGTGTGATATTTTTATCATTTACAACAGTTTTATTTTTCTTATCTGGATGGTTATTTAGTAGAAATCAAAATATGAACTTTTTTTCTTTGGAAAATGGGAAAAGTGTTGTTAAAGATATAAATAGAATTTCAGAAGTATCTTGGAATGATGTAAAGATAGAAGACTTGATAGGTATTGAAATAGGAAATAAACTTATTCCAATAGTCGATGTGAAAAAAAAAGGAAAATTGTTATATTTAATTCGTGGCATTAGGAAAAGATTTGCTCAAGAAATGGGTTTTTTACCTCCATTAGTACATATTCAAAATAATAGTAATTTATCCTCATATTCTTATAGATTTTTGATAAAAGGAGTCGAAATTGCTGTAGGTGAAGTATATTTAAATCGTGTTATGGCTATTAATTCCGAAGATAGATCTAAAACATTGGATGGAAAAAAAATTATTGAACCTGTATTTGATGTACCTGCATTTTGGATTAATATAAACCAGATCGAAGAAGCCAAAAAAAAGGGTTTTACAATTGTTAATGGCAGTACAGTGATAGCTACTCATTTAAATTATATTATGCGTAGGAATATGAATCAGTTATTTGGGAGACAACAAGCTCAAGATTTGTTAAATTATTTAACTAAAAGAATGCCAAAACTTATAGAAGACTTAGTTCCTAATACAATTAATTTAACTGTTTTTCATAAGGTGTTACAAAATTTACTATTAGAAAATGTCAGCATTAGAGATATGAATACCATAATAGAAACTTTGATAGAATATGCATCAATTAAAAAAAATGAAATCGATGTTTTGACTAGTTTGGTACGTGTATCGTTAGGTAAATTTATTATTCAAAATTTATTTGATAATGATAAAATTCAAGTTATAGGATTAGATGTTGAATTAGAAAATTTATTATTACAGACATTTCAAAATGGAAATAATAGCGTAGAACCTGGATTGGCTGATAAATTGTTAAACGATATGGATGCAGCAATTCAATATCAAAAATCAATAGGAGTATCACCTGTTTTATTAGTAAATAATACTTTACGAACATTTTTGTTTCAATTTTTTCATGATAGTTTTCCAGAATTAAGTGTATTATCGAATATGGAAGTATGTGACGCTAAAGAAATACGAATGACAAGTATTATTGGTAAAAAAAATTAGTATAATGTAATTTTATATTTTTTAGAATTAGATTTTTATCTATTAATAAGTATATTTATTTTATAAAATAAATTAAATTACATATAATCTATAGTATTAATACCGAGTAGGTTTAATCCTAATTTAATTGTTTTCGCTGTCAATAAGGATAATTTTAGACGACTAACAGAAATTTCTGTATTTTCTGCAAATAAAATAGAACAATTTTCATAAAAATTAGAAAATATTTCTGAAAGTTTATAAAGATAACTGCAAATAATATGAGGAGTTCCTTTGTTTGCAGCATAAGTTATTTTTTCTTCAAATTGAAGGAGGATAAGTGCTAATTCAATTTCAAATTTTTTAGATAGTATAATATTTCCTTTTAGAGATAAAGGATGTGTTTTTGACTTTCTTATAATAGACATTATTCTTGTATATGCATATTGAATGTAAGGAGCTGTATTTCCTTCAAAAGATAACATCTCATCCCAGTTAAAAATATAGTTTTTTATTCTATTTTTAGATAGATCAGCATATTTAATTGCACCAATACCAATGATATTGGATAACTTATGAATGTTTTCTTCTGATAAATCTGGATTTTTTTGTTTTATTATTTTTTTTGCTTTTTTTATTGCTTCATCAAGTAACAGAGATAATTTAATTGTGTTTCCTGTTCGAGTTTGAAAAGGACGTTTATTATCAGACAACATCATTCCAAACATATGATGTTCTATTGTTACATGTTGAGGTATATAACTCGCTTTTTTAGCTATTTCCCAAATTTGTAATAAATATTGATTTTGACGCGAATCTGTATAATATAAGATTTTATCTGCTTTTAATATTTCACAACGATATTTTATACAAGCTATATCTATAATGGAGTATAAATATCCACCATCTTTTTTTTGTATAACAACTCCCATTGGATTTCCATATCTATTTTTGTATTTTTCTAATACTACAATAAGAGAACCTTTATTTTTTACAGCAATACCTTTTTTTTTAAGATCAGAAATTACTTCTGGCAACATATTTTTATATGAACTTTCTCCCTTAATATGTTCATTTTTTAATGTCACATTTAATTTTTTATATATTTTTGCATTATATTTAATCGTGACACTAACTAATTTTTTCCATAGATATTGACAGTATTGATCTTCATTTTGTAATTTAACGACATATTCTTTCGATAATTTTGCAAATTCTGGATCATGATCATATTTTATTTTTGCTTTTTGATATAATTTTTCTATATCTGTTAAAGAGATTTTTGATATGGATTTTTTTTTATCATTATATATATACGCGATTAGCATTCCAAAATGTGTTCCCCAATCTCCTATATGGTTAGATCGAATTACGTTGTGACCAAGAAATTCAATAATTCTTACAGTTGCATCTCCTATAATAGTTGAACGTAAATGTCCGATGTGCATTTCTTTTGCTATATTTGGGGAAGAATAATCTACTACGATATTTTTTGGAGTGACAGAATTTACGTCTAATCTATCGGAATAGAGAGCTATTTCCAATTTTTTTGACAACCAATTTCGATCAAGAATTATATTAATAAAACCTGGTTTAGCTACTTTTATTGTATGATACATATTGCTATTTTTTATTTTTGATATGACGGTTTTTGCGAATTGATAAGGATCAAGTTTTAATATTTTAGCAATTTTCATAGCAGCATTAGATTGGTAATCACTAATATTTAAGTTTAAAGTTCTGAATATTAAAGGGTCGCAATGTTTAGGTGCACCCGAATGAATTAAAGCTTTTTTTATGTCTATTGAAATTAAATTTTGAACATTCATATCTATCTCCTAAAGCTTATTTAAATATTTTTAATATTTACTTATATACTATATTATAATACTGTTATTAAGTGAAATTTTAAATGTTATTGGTATAACATAAAAAATAGATATTTTAAATATCGATTTAATTATTAAATAAAAAAATGTATTTAAATTTATTTTGTATATAAAAATATTTTTATTTTGAAGAAATAATTTATTGTAGAAATAAAATTTTTATATTTTTTTTAGAATAAAATAATATAAAAATATATGTCGATAAAGATTGACAAAATGTAAAAAAAGATATAACATTAAAAAAGTTAGTTTTATGCTCTTTAAAAAAATATTAGATAATTTGTGTGGGCACATCAAAATAAGTCAATTTTGTTTTGAATCTATTAAAAGTCTTAATTTTTTAAGCAAATTTTTAATCGAAGAGTTTGATCATGGCTCAGATTGAACGCTGGCGGCAAGCCTAACACATGCAAGTCGAGCGGCAGCGAAAGAAAGCTTGCTTTCTTGTCGGCGAGCGGCAAACGGGTGAGTAATATCTGGGGATCTGCCCGAAAAAGGGGGACAACCATTGGAAACGATGGCTAATACCGCATAATGTTTATTATTTTTTGTAAACCAAAATGGGGGACTTATTTATAAGCCTCATGTTTTCGGATGAACCCAGATGAGATTAGCTTGATGGTAAGGTAAAGGCTTACCATGGCAACGATCTCTAGCTGGTCTGAGAGGATAACCAGCCACACTGGAACTGAGATACGGTCCAGACTCCTACGGGAGGCAGCAGTGGGGAATCTTGCACAATGGGCGGAAGCCTGATGCAGCTATGCCGCGTGTATGAAGAAGGCCTTAGGGTTGTAAAGTACTTTCAGCGGGGAGGAAAAAGAAATGATTAATACTTATTTCTCTTGACGTTACCCGAAGAAGAAGCACCGGCTAACTCCGTGCCAGCAGCCGCGGTAATACGGAGGGTGCTAGCGTTAATCAGAATTACTGGGCGTAAAGAGCTTGTAGGCGGTTTTTTAAGTCAGATGTGAAATCCCTGGGCTCAACCTAGGAACTGCATTTGAAACTGAAATTCTAGAGTATCGTAGAGGGAGGTAGAATTCTAGGTGTAGCGGTGAAATGCGTAGATATCTGGAGGAATACCTGTGGCGAAAGCGGCCTCCTAAACGAATACTGACGCTGAGATGCGAAAGCGTGGGGAGCAAACAGGATTAGATACCCTGGTAGTCCATGCCGTAAACGATGTCGACTTGGAGGTTGTTTCCTTGAGAAATGACTTCCGTAGCTAACGCGTTAAGTCGACCGCCTGGGGAGTACGGCCGCAAGGCTAAAACTCAAATGAATTGACGGGGGCCCGCACAAGCGGTGGAGCATGTGGTTTAATTCGATGCAACGCGAAGAACCTTACCTGGTCTTGACATCCACAAAATTTTTCAGAGATGGAAAAGTGCCTTCGGGAATTGTGAGACAGGTGCTGCATGGCTGTCGTCAGCTCGTGTTGTGAAATGTTGGGTTAAGTCCCGCAACGAGCGCAACCCTTATCCCCTGTTGCCATCGGGTTAAGCCGGGAACTCAGAGGAGACTGCCGGTTATAAACCGGAGGAAGGTGGGGATGACGTCAAGTCATCATGGCCCTTACGACCAGGGCTACACACGTGCTACAATGGTGTATACAAAGAGAAGCAACCCTGTAAAGATGAGCAAACCTCATAAAGTACATCGTAGTCCGGACTGGAGTCTGCAACTCGACTCCACGAAGTCGGAATCGCTAGTAATCGTGGATCAGAATGCCACGGTGAATACGTTCCCGGGCCTTGTACACACCGCCCGTCACACCATGGGAGTGGGTTGCAAAAGAAGCAGGTAGCTTAACCTTATTCTTTGGATGGCGCCTACCACTTTGTGATTCATGACTGGGGTGAAGTCGTAACAAGGTAACCGTAGGGGAACCTGCGGTTGGATCACCTCCTTAAAAATAATACTTACTAGATGTGCCCACACAAATTATTTAATAAAATATAAAACAGGCTTGTAGCTCAGCTGGTCAGAGCGCACCCCTGATAAGGGTGAGGTCGGTGGTTCAAGTCCACTCAGGCCTACCAATATCAAAATTTAGTTAAAAAGGGGCTATAGCTCAGCTGGGAGAGCGCCTGCTTTGCACGCAGGAGGTCAGCGGTTCGATCCCGCTTAGCTCCAATTAAAGTTATCTTTCATTTTTCTCAATATTGAGAAACATTCCCCTTCGTTTTCCTTAATTTCTTTCAATCCTATTCTTTTTTGTAATAAAAATTCATTGGTTCTTAAAAATATATTTATTTTTTTTTCAGTTTTTAATAGGCTCGGTAAACTTGATTTATTTTTTTTTATCATTTTTTTTATTTTTATATAATATTTTAGGATTGCATTATCTTTTGGTAAAATATATCGTGCAAATTTTAAATTAGGTAATGTATATTCGTGTCCACAACAAACAAAAGTGTCATCAGGGAAAAATGAAATTTTTTTTAATGAGTTAAACATCAAAGTAGAATCACCTGAAATTATTTTCCCACATCCACCAGAAAACAAAATATCTCCACAAAAAAGATAAGGTGGAAAATAATAAGAAACATCATGCTTTGTATGTCCTGGAGTATAAATAATAAGAAATTTATATTTTGAAACGTGAATAATTTCATTGTCATAAACAAAATTAATATTTTTATTTATATTATTTTTTTTTGGCGGACCGTAAATTTTTATTTTTGGATATTTTTTCAGTAATGCTAAAGTTCCTTCAATATGATCTTTATGATAGTGTGTAATTAAAATAGATACAGGATGGTAATTTTTTTTATTTATATATTTTATGATAGGCGATGCATCACCTGGATCTATTATTACAGATAAACCTTTATTATTAGTTAATAACCAAACATAATTATCATGAAGAATTTTTATAAGATTTAATATCATCATAGTAATACCTTAATTTCAGTATAGTAGATAATTATCTAACAAAAATTTTAATATGTTTTAAAAATTTTTTTTACATTATAACCCGTATCTTGAAAACGTGGATTATTTGCGGATATATGTGCTAATTTATCACAGAATGTATTTTCTATATGATTTGAGTGTCCTTTAATCCATTTCCAGTATATTTGATGTTGATGTAGTATATTATACAATCTGGTCCATAAATCTATGTTTTTTATAGGTTGTTTCTTTTTATTTTTCCAACCTTGTTTTTTCCATTGATGTATCCAAGTTTCAACACCTTTTTTTACATATTGACTATCTGTTACAATATGTACTTGACAAGATTGTTTTAGAGATTCTAATGCTATAATAATAGCCATTAATTCCATGCGATTATTAGTAGTTAAATAAAATCCGGCATGTAATATTTTTTTATGTTTTTTGTAGCGAAATAAAATTCCATATCCTCCTGGACCAGGATTTCCTAAACAAGAACCATCTGTAAAAACATAAACTAATTTTAACATTATAAAATATTTCTTTTTGATACACATATTATATAATTATATGAAAAAAAACAAAATAAGACAAATTGCACTTGATACTGAAACCACAGGAATCAATAATAAAGGTATTTTTTATGAAAAACAGCGTATTATTGAGATTGGTGCTATTGAAATAATTGATCGTAATTTTACAGGAAACAATTTTCATACATATATTCAACCAAATCGTTCGGTAGATCCTAAAGCTTTTTCTGTACATGGTATTTCTGACGAATTTTTAAAAAATAAACCAATATTTAATGATATAGCTGTAGATTTTTTAAATTATATCAATGGTGCTGAGTTAATTATACATAATGCCGATTTTGATATTGGATTTATTAATTATGAATTGAGTATGTTAAATTTGCATATAAAAAATATTTTGTCTTGTACTACAGTTGTAGATACTTTGTTGTTATCTAGAAAAATTTTTCCTGGTAAAAAAAATACTTTGGATTCTTTATGTTCTAGATATTTTATCAGGAATAACGAGAGAGATTTACATAGTGCATTGCTGGATGCTCAATTATTGGCTAAAGTATATTTAGCTATGACTAGTTTTCAAGAATCAATAGACTTTTTTGATGATACTAAAGAAAAAGATAATTGTAGTGTTTTTACGAAAGAAAAGAATAATTTTAACTTTTTAAAAGTACGTTGGGCTTCCGCAGGTGAAAAAAAATTGCATAAATTATATTTGGAATATATGATGGAAAAAAATAAAAAATGTCTCTGGTATTTTAATAAATAAGATTTTTGATAGTACTAATTTTAATTTGACAGAATTTATATTTTAATGTAAAATTATTACTTTAAATTATATAGGTGCGGTAGTTCAGTTGGTTAGAATATCGGCTTGTCACGCCGGGGGTCGCGGGTTCAAATCCCGTCCGCACCGAGTAGTTTTTTAATTTACTTAATAATTTAATACAAATATTTTATAAAATATTTGTATTAAAAAATTATAAAACCTTACTTTTTTTAAAATCCTTCTTTATCTCTTCATAAATTACCAATTTTCTTTTAAAAAATTAAATATAAATTTTTAATTAAATATATATAAAATATGTTTAATTTATTTGTATAAATATTTTATAGAATAAGTTATATATAAAATATATATATTAAATATTAATTTTTATTAAATTTACATTTTTAAAAATTTTAAAGACATAAAATAGCTATTTCATAAAGAGTATACTTAAAAAATAAAGTATAAATAATTGAGAAGTTATGTTTAACAATAATAAATTTCAATCATCATTTTACTTATTTTTATTACTAAATTTATGGCACTTTATAGTTGCGAGATGTGCTTATATGAGTGAGAAATACATTGTTACTTGGGATATGCTGCAAATTCATGCTAGACAATTAGCAAAAAAATTACTTTCAGTTGATCAATGGAAAGGTATTATTGCAGTTAGTCGAGGTGGTTTAATTCCTTCGGCTCTTTTAGCAAGAGAGCTGGGAATTCGTTTTGTAGATACTATATGTATCTCTAGTTACGATTATAATCATTTGCGTAATATGAAAATAATTAAAAAAGCGAAAGGTTACGGTAAAAATATTATTGTTGTAGATGATTTAGTAGATACAGGCGGAACAGCTCGAGTAATTAGAAAAATGTATCCAAATGCTTATTTTGTAACTATTTTTGCTAAACCACTCGGTCGTTTATTAGTTGATGACTATATTATGGATATTCCTCAAAATGTTTGGATTGAACAACCATGGGATATGGGTATTTCTTATATAAAACCTTTGGTGAAAGATATTTAAAAGTTGTTTAAATTTAATTTAATATTATTTCATTTTTATAAAGTATTATATTTAAGTTTTGGATATTTAGTAGGATAAAATATTTTTGATTTATAAAATTAATTATTTTTTAATAAAAATTGATTTATTAAAATATTATAGATATATTTTATATATCAACATATTAATTTTAGAGTAAAGGATAATTTAAAATGAATAAAGATGGAAAAGAATTATGTAATGATAATTTAAATAAATCTGTGATTAAAGAATCTACAGATTCATTGAAAAAACTTAAACAATCTCTTGATGAAGAAGTGATAAAACTTGAAAAAGAATTTTTATTAATTGAAAGTAATTTATTTAATAAAAAAAAACATATAGATCAAGAGATTGATAAAATAAAAAAAAGAGTTCAAAAAGATATAGAATATACTTATAAATTTTCTTTAGAAAAGTTTATCAATGAATTATTGGAAATAATAGATAATCTTGAAAGATCGTTGAATTTATCAAATAAATTAAATGATAATTTTATAGAAATTATTAACAAATTGGAATTGTCTATAAAATTGTATTTAGATATTTTAAATTTATTTGGTGTATCAGTAATTGATACTATTGATGTACCTTTTAATCCAGATATTCATCAAGCTATGTCAATACAATTTTCAGAGACAATAAAAGATAATCATGTGATATCTATTTTGCAAAAAGGTTATTTATTGCATAATAGATTATTACGTCCAGCAATGGTGATTGTATCACAAGTAAAAAAATAATATTTTTAATAAAATTAATGTGCAGAGATATTGGTTAATCATTTTATTTAATAACTCTGCAAATATATTTATATACATTTAATAAATTAGTTTTTATTGAAATTTAATTTTTTTCTTCTTAGTTCTTTTGGATCTATCGTAAGATTACGATAAATCTCAATTTGATCTCCTTCTTTAACTATATGTTTTAAATGTGTAATAATACCGTATATTCCAATTTTATTTTTATAAATATTTATTTTTTTATCTTCTGAAATGATATTTGATGCTAAAAGTGCATCTTCAACTGTTGATCCAGACTTAATTATTATTTTTCTCAAAAATTGTATGTTTGGTAAAGCATAAATAACAGTAACTTTTATTTTATTCATAAATAAAATTATTAATATATTTTTATTTTTTAATATTAAACTAGTTAAAAAATTAGTAAAATAGGATTTTTATAATTAAATGAAAAAAAAAACATTTTTATCCCATGATTTATCAGTTATTTCTATTAATAAAAAAGCCAGATACAATTATAATATTGAAGATGAATATGAATCAGGTATAATATTATTAGGATGGGAGGTAAAATCTTTAAGAGAAAAAAAAGTAAATATTAATGGTAGTTATGTATTTTTACATTCCCATGAAGCTTGTCTTTCCTCTGCAACGTTTGAGCCTTTGCCTACTGTTTCTACTCATATAACATGTAATCCAACAAGAAATAGAAAGTTACTTTTACATAAAAAACAAATATATTTTTTAACTGGTAAAGTTAATAGAGAAGGATATACATTAATTGCTTTGTCTTTATTTTGGAAAAAGAATTGGTGTAAAGTAAAAATAGGTATAGGAAAAGGTATAAAAAAATCAGATAAACGTGAAAACAAAAAAAAACGTGAATGGGAACTGGAAAAAAATAAAATGTTTAAGAATAATAAAAAACATATTTAATTATATGTTAATTTTATGATATAAATCATGATTAGTTTCAATTTTTTTATATTGATATTTATCAATATAAATAATTTTGTTATATTTATTCGTGTTAAATAAAAACATTTTATAATAAATGGCAGTTAATTCATATAGAAACGTAATGTATTCGTATAATAGTCATAAATATTGGATGAAACATGCATTAAAATTAGCCTTAATAGCTAAAAAAAAAGGAGAAGTGCCTGTTGGGGCTGTATTAGTTTTTAAAGAAAATATTATAGGAAAAGGTAGTAATTCATCTATATATCATAATGATCCTACAGCTCACGCTGAAATTTTAGCACTTCGTCAGGGAGGGAAAAAATTAAAAAATTATAGATTATTGAATACAACACTATATGTAACATTAGAACCGTGCATTATGTGTTTTGGAGCAATTATTCATAGTCGTATACAAAATTTAGTTTTTGGGGCAAAAGAAAAAAAAAATAAAATAGATATTTTAAAAAAATATTTAAATAATATTAATCATAAATTAAATATCACTGAATCAATTTTAGAAAAAGAATGTAGTAGTTTTCTTAACAGTTTTTTCAAAAATAAAAGATCATAATTAATTATATAATAATTATGTTTTATATAATAAAAGATCATTCACTTTCAAAAATTACAATTGCATATGCGTACTTTTTTTCATCTGTTAAATTAATATGATTACGTTTTATATTCATACTATGTGCAAGTTTTTTAGCTTGATTCAACAACAATAATTTAGAACTACCGTAATTATCATTATAAACTTCAAAGTCACTAAATTTAATACCATCCCTAATCCCAAACCCTAAAGCTTTTGCAGCAGCTTCCTTAGCTGCAAATCGTTTTGCTAAAAAATTAATTTTATTTTTTATTATTAAATACTGACAAAATTCTTTTTTTGACAAAATTCTTTTTGCTAATTTAGAATTTAATCTGTTAATTATTTTTTCTATACGTGAAATCTTTATGATATCTATTCCAATACCAATAATAGCCATATTATAATTTTAACCTAATTTAATTTATTATATGAGAAATATATTTAAGTTAAATATGAATAACGATTCAAATATATACGTATTTACTTATTAAAACCTATTTTAATCCATAAATATAAAGATACTTTA
This sequence comes from Buchnera aphidicola (Pemphigus obesinymphae), assembly GCF_026122815.1. Classification (GTDB taxonomy): domain Bacteria; phylum Pseudomonadota; class Gammaproteobacteria; order Enterobacterales; family Enterobacteriaceae; genus Buchnera_C; species Buchnera_C aphidicola_BJ. Next base: position 38,359 of record NZ_JAIWQW010000002.1, read on the forward strand.
ATATTAAATTGTTTTTCTATTTCTTTTCTAGCTAAAACGCTAAATTTTTTTACAATTCTACCATTTTTTCCTATTAATATTTTTTTTTGATTAATATTTTTTACAAAAATAAGAGCATGAATAATTTTTTTTTCTTGTTGATGAATCAAATTTTTAATTTTAACTTTAATTATATATGGTAATTCTTTATTTAAATTACGTATTATTTTTTCACGTATTATTTCTGAGAAAATAAATTTTTTAGAATAATTAGTTTTTTGTTCTTTTGGAAAACAATGCGAAGCTAGAGGTAAATAATCTTTTATTTTATCAGATAATTTTTTAATGTTTTCTCCATGTTTTGCTGAAACAAAAATAATCTCTTTAAAATATATTTTTTTTTGTAAAAAATTAACATGGGGTAAGAATAATTTTTTATCTTTAATAAGATCTATTTTATTTATTACAAGTATAGTTGGAATACTATTTTTCCTTATTTTATTTAATATTATTTCATCGTTGATGTTCCATTTTATGTGTTCTACTACAAATATAATAATATTTGAATTAAAAATAATTCCATCTATTTTTTTGTCTATTATATTTGTAATATATTTTTTTTTTGTTTTTTGAATTCCAGGTGTATCAATATAAATTGATTGATAATTTTCTTGTGTTTGAATACCAAAAATATTCCTTTGAGTAGTGTGTAATGTATGAGAAGTAATTGATATTTTTTTCCCCATTATTTTATTTAATATTGTAGATTTTCCTGTATTGGATTTTCCTATAATTGTAATTAATCCTGAATAATATTGATTATTCTTCATTCTATCTCCAATTTTGTTAAAGCGTTTAGAGCAGCGTCTTGTTCTGCTTTTCGACGACTTGGGCCTATACCAACTGAACGTTCAGTAATGCCGCTGATTTCACAGTGAATAGTGAAAACTTGATTATGAGCTTCACCGTATACTTGTTCAACTAAATATGTTGGTAAAGGTAAATGTTTAGCTTGCAAATATTCTTGTAATCTAGTTTTAGGATCTTTTTGTGTATCTCCAGGGCTAATTTTTTTTAAACGTTTAGCATACCATTTTAGAATTAATTCTGCTACGATATCAATATTGCTATCTAAAAAAATGCTACCTATCAAAGCCTCTACCGTATTAGCTAAAATGGATTCGCGACGGAATCCTCCGCTTTTTAATTCTCCTTGTCCTAATTGTAAATAGTCTCCTAAATCAAATTCACTTGCTATTTCGGCTAAAGTATTACCTCGAACTAAAGTTGCTCTCATTCTACTCATATCACCTTCATTTACATATGGAAAATGATGATATAAAGCATTGGCTATCACAAAACTTAAAATAGAGTCACCTAAAAATTCAAGACGTTCATTATGGTTGCTGTTAGCGCTACGATGAGTTAAAGCTTGAGTTAAAAGCTCTTTTTGCACAAAAGTATAGCCAAGTGTCTGCTGTAGCCTATCTATTAGGATATAGTTCATATTATTGTTAAATTTAATTTTTTTAAAATTGTTAAGATTATAAAAACAATGAAAATATTTTTTACAGTTGGTAATTTTTAAAAATATTAAATAATGTATTTATTGAATAAATATATTAGTTTTTTTTAATAAATGTTTCCAATTCGATTTAATCGGATACCAACTGGCCATTTATTTTCTTCTTTATTAAAGCTCATCCATATTATAATTGCTTTTCCTACTAAATTTTTTTCTGGAACAAAACCCCAATAACGACTATCGAAACTATCATCTCTATTATCTCCAATCATAAAATATTGATCTTTAGGAACAATCCAAACACCTTTTTTTTGACCTTTTTGTTGATAATATTCATTTATTTGATCTGTGATTTGATCAGATAAGAGAATTTTAAATGTTTTTTCATCTATTTTTTCTTGAAAAATATCAAATGTTAAAGGAATAAGTTTTTTATTATTGGGATTAACATAATATGAAGTTGTGTTTTCCTCATTATTGGTTAATTTAATTTCATTTTTAATATTTTTATTCAATATGTATTTTTCATGTGTTATAGCAACATTCTTTTGACAATATTTTTGTTTATAACATTCTCGATGAATTGTAAATGTTTTATTGATAGCATCATAGGTAATTTGATCACCAGGTAGACCAATAACCCGTTTAATATAAAAAATTTTTGTATTATGTGGTTTTCTAAAAACTACTACGTCTCCTCTTTTTGGTTTTCCTATATCAAAAAATTTATAATGTAAAATAGGATCTTTGATACCATAAGAAAATTTTTCTACTAAAATAAAATCTCCTGTCAATAATGTTGGCATCATAGAGCCAGAAGGTATTTGAAACGGCTCATAAAGAAAAGAACGAATTATAAATATAACTATAAATATTGGGAAAAAAGAAGCAATATATGAAATATATTTTATTTTTTTTAAAAAATTATAGTATTTTATATTTTTATTATTTTTAAATTGATAATTTTGTTTTTTATTTATTATCCAAAAAATAGCTGTTATTAATGTAGCTATTAAAAAAAATATAGCCAAAATATCGGACATAAAGTTACCTTATTTTTTATTTTTATCAATATTTAAAATAGCAAGAAATACATTCTTTGGAACTTCTATATTACCAATTTTTTTCATCCTTTTTTTTCCTATTTTTTGTTTTCGTAATAACTTTTTCTTTCTAGTAATATCTCCACCATAACACTTTGCTAATACATTTTTACGCAATTGTTTTATAGTTTCTCGAGCTATAATATGTTTTCCAATCGCTGCTTGGATAGGAATATCAAACTGATGTCGCGGAATTAATTCTTTCATTTTCTTTATCATTTCACGCGATTGATATCGAGAACAATTTTGATGAGTGATAAATGATAACGCATCAACTTTTTCAGAATTGACTAATACATCTACACATACTAAATTAGAAATTTTAAATTTTTTAAAGTGATATTCTAAGGAAGCATAGCCGCTAGAAATGGATTTTAATTGATCAAAAAAATTAAGAATAATTTCAGACATGGGAATTTCGTAAGTAAGAATAACTTGATGAACATGATAGATCATCTTACTTTGTATACCTCTTTTTTCTATACACAATTTTATAACATTTCCTAAATATTTAGGAGGTAATAATATATTACATTCAGCAATGGGTTCTCTGATAGTTTTAACGTTTTTCAGAGCTGATAATTTACAAGGAGTATCTAAATAAATAATATTATTTTCAATAGTTTCAATTTCGTAAACAACTGTAGGCATAGTTGCAATTAAATCTAAGTTATATTCTCTTTCTAATCTTGCTAACACTATTTCCATATGTAATAATCCTAAAAATCCACATCTAAACCCAAAACCAAGAGCAGTAGAATTTTCTGGTTCATAAAATAATGAAGCATCATTTAAATTTAATTTTCCTAAAGCATCTCGAAACGTTTCGTATTGTTCAGAACTGATAGGAAACAATCCAGCATACACTTGAGGTTTTATTTTTTTTAATCCTGATAATTTTTTAATTGATGGATTTAAAAATGAAGTAAGAGTAGCACCAACAGGTGCGCTTTTTATGTCTTTTACACCGTATATAACCCATCCTACTTCTCCGCATTGCAAATTTTCTTTAACTTTTCTTTTCGGTGTAAAAATTCCCACTTGTTCTACTTTATAAATTTTATTAGTATCCATGACTTTTATTTGGGTATTTTTTTCGAGTAATCCATTTTTAATACAGACTAGTGATACTACTCCTAAATAATTGTCAAACCATGAATCAATAATTAATGCTTGTAATGGTTCTTTTATGTTTCCTTTAGGATAAGGAATTTCTGTAATAATTTTTTCTAATAAATCAATTACTCCGTAACCTGTTTTTGCAGAACATTGAATAACATTAGATGTAGAAATTCCTATGATGTCTTCTATTTCTTTTAATGTACGTAAAGGATTGGCAGTTGATAAATCTATTTTATTTAATACAGGAATAATTTTTAAATTCATTTCTAATGCTGTACGACAATTAGCAACAGTTTGCGCTTCTACTCCTTGCGAAGCATCAACAACTAATAAAGCCCCTTCACACGCAGATAAAGAACGTGAAACTTCATAAGAAAAATTAACATGACCAGGTGTATCTATAAAGTTTAATTGAAATAATTTACCATATTTATTTTTATAGTTAATAGTGACACTTTGTGCTTTAATAGTGATTCCTCTTTCTTTTTCTAAATCCATAGAGTCAAGAACTTGGTTATGCATTTCTCTTTTGGATAAACCATTACATATTTGGATGAAACGATCAGAAAGTGTTGATTTTCCATGATCAATATGCGCAATAATAGAAAAATTTCTTATTTGCTTAATCATATTAATAAATATACCATTTTTGTAAGTTATGTATTGAATATTTGTTTTTATATTTTTAATATAAAATTGTTATTTAATAATATCGAAAAAAAAAGAAAATTACATTATTATTAATAATAATTATTTTTTATAATTCTAAAATTATTGTGTTGATAAAATATGATAATTATTTATTTTTAAAAATAAATTTTGTTACTTAATAAATAAGGAATAAAAATTATTAATTTTAAATTAATGTTTATTTAAAAATAAAGATTTCATCATTATATTTGATACATAAAGTATCAGTTTTTCTTTAATTTTTTAAATTAAAAATAAGATATGTTACGTTAGTATTTAAAATTGTTATTAAAATAATAATTTGTAGTCATTTTTTGGATTATGTTAGTATATTTTAAATCCTTTATATATAATTTTGGAAAAATGTATAAAAAAAATACTCAAAAAGTTATTGTAGCTATGTCTGGAGGTGTGGATTCTTCTGTATCTGCTTGGTTATTACTGAAGCAAAAATACCAAGTAGAAGGATTATTTATGAAAAATTGGGAAGAAAATGATACTGACAGTTATTGTGCAGCTCATCAAGATTTATTAGATGCGCAAGAAGTATGCAATAAATTAGGTATTTACTTACATAAAATAAATTTTTCTTCAGAATATTGGGAATATGTTTTTAAAAATTTTTTATCAGAATATAAAAGAGGACGAACACCTAATCCGGATATTTTGTGTAATAAGGAAATAAAATTTAAAGTATTTTTTGAGTTTGCTTTGAAAGTACTTAAAGGAAATTTTATTGCTACAGGACATTATGTTCGTACTCAAATTGTAAATAATCAAATAAGATTATTAAGAGGTATCGATGGTAATAAAGATCAAAGTTATTTTTTATATACTTTAAATACAGAAAAAATAAAAAAAATTTTATTCCCAGTAGGTAAATTAAAAAAAATACAAGTACGTAAAATTGCTAAAAAATTAAATATAAGCGTAGCAGAAAAAAAGGATTCTACAGGAATATGTTTTATTTCTCCTAAAAAATTTAACAATTTTTTGAGTTGTTATTTCCCAAAAAAAACAGGAAAGATAATTACTGCTGAAGGCCATAAAATAGGTAAACATAATGGTTTAATGTTTTATACATTAGGACAAAGAAAAGGTTTAAGAATAGGCGGCATAAAGAACTCAAACAATCAAGCATGGTATGTAGTGAAAAAAAATTTGTTAACTAATTCTTTAGTTGTAGCTCAAGGGAAAAATAATCCTTATTTAATGTCTATTGGGATAATAGTAAAAAAAATAAGTTGGATAAATGGTAAAATATTAAAAAAAGAAATGGCTTGTACTGTTAAAACTAGATATCGTCAAAAAGATATACAGTGTTATTTAATTCCAATTAACGATAGCTGTATTAAAGTTATTTTTAAAAATTCTGTACCTGCTGTTACACCAGGACAATCAGCAGTATTTTATTTGTTAGAAGTATGTATTGGTGGTGGAATTATCGATACATTAATTCCGTTAAAACAGATATAATAATTATTATTATTATTTATTTTAATACATAACTTATATATTGGAAAATGTAATAATGATTAAAAATATTCATTCTGTTACATTGTCGCTTGCTGGTTTGTGTCAATCTGCTTATTTAGTATATCAATTATCACAAACAGGAAATTGTGATGACGAAGCTTTCAAAGTGAACATAGAAAGTATTTTAAACATGAATCCCAAAACAGTTTTGTCAGTGTATGGAAATGATGAAAAAAAATTAAATTTAGGTTTGAATACCTTACTTAATATTTTGAACATAACCAATAGTACTTCTATATCTTTTTATTTAATAAAATATATTTTTGGTATCATGGTATTAGAACGGAAATTAACAAAAAATAAAATTGCATTAAAAAATTTATCTTATCGTTTAGAAATAATAAAAAAAAACACCGTTAGAAATATTGAAACAAACGATATTAATCTAATTAATGATTTTTCTGAAATTTATTTGGATATTATTAGTACTCTAGGTTCAAGGATTAAAATTGTAGGTGCATCTGCTATATTAAAAAAAATAGAAGTACAAAGCAAATTAAGATCAATATTACTTGCTGGAATTCGTTCTGCAGTGCTTTGGCGTCAAGTAGGTGGAAATAGATTGCAACTTATATTTTTTCGTAATCGTTTTAATACTGAAGTTAAACGCATACTTGTAAATATAAAATAAGTACGTAAATAGAATTTGAAATTTTTAAATCTATTTATTAAATACACATCAATTCTCAGGAATATCAATGATACTATCTAATTTAACAGCTATTTCTCCGATAGATGGTCGTTATGGAGAAAAAACTTTTTTTTTAAGATCTATATTTAGTGAATACGCTTTATTAAAATTGCGTGTTAAAATTGAAATTGATTGGATTAAAAAATTATCTAAAGTACCAAAAATATTAGAAATTACCAATTTCAAAGATAGTACAGAGCAATTTTTAGATGACATTGTTAACAATTTTAACGAAAAAGATGCTGAATATATTAAATTTTTAGAAAAGAGTACTCAACATGATATAAAAGCTGTTGAATATTTTTTGAAAAAAAAATTTTTTAGCAGATCGGAATTAAGACAGATTGCAGAATATATTCATTTTGCTTGTACATCTGAAGATATTAATAATTTAGCATATGCTTTAATTTTAAAAAACGCTAAAGAAAACGTAATAATTGTATATTGGAAAAAAATAATCCATGCTATAAATAATATGGCTTTCTTTTATAAAGAAATACCTATGTTATCGCGAACTCATGGGCAACCAGCAACTCCATCTACAATAGGAAAAGAAATGCTCAATTTTTCTTATCGGATGATACGACAACTAAAGAAATTAGAAAACATAGATATATTAGGCAAATTTAATGGAGCAACAGGAAATTATAATGCTCATTTAGCTGCATATCCTGATATAGATTGGCATAAAATCAGCGAAGAATTTGTGACATCATTAGGAATAGTTTGGAATCCTTATACGACACAAATAGAACCTCACGACTATATAGCCGAATTTTTTAATTGCATATCGATTTTTAATAATATTTTATTAGATTTTAATAAAGATATATGGGGATATATTTCGCTTGGTTATTTTAAACAAAAATATATTTCCAGTGAAGTTAGTTCTTCAACTATGCCTCATAAAATTAATCCTATTCATTTCGAAAATTCAGAAGGAAATTTAGGATTGTCTAATGCTATCATTAATCATGTAACATCTAAATTGCTTATTTCTCGCTGGCAAAGAGATTTAAGTGATTCTACAGTATTACGTAATTTAGGAGTAATTATATCTTATTCAATAATAGCATATGATTCAGTATTGATTGGTATAAAAAAAATAGAAATCAATACAGAAAAATTATTAAAAGATTTGGATGAAAACTGGGAAGTGTTATCTGAAGCTATACAAACTGTAATGAAAAAGTACGGTATTATTAATTCTTATGAAAAATTAAAAGAACTAACAAGAGGAAAAATTATCAATAATATTACTTTACATAAATTTATTAATAATTTAAATATTCCTATATCAGAAAAAGAAAAATTAATTAATTTCACTCCTGGTAATTACATAGGAGATGCAGTACAATTAGTAAAAAACAGCATGTTATAGAAATTTTATTTAATATTTATTAAATAAATTATATAAAAATAAATCATTTTTTAGTATTAAAAAAACTATGATTGTATATCAATATATATAAATTTTTATGAACATTTATAATATTCAAAAATATTTTTAGATTATTTTTAAAAATTTTTATTAAATATGAAAAATATTAAAATGAATTATTCAGAAATTAATTTTTTTAATTATATAATATAAATTGTAAAATTTTATAGATCTAAATAATAATGCAAAAAATGTCATAACTTATATTAAATATTTTAAAATAAATAATATATTATTACAATAATTTTATTTATACATAAAAATTATTTAAATTTTAAAAGTTATTTCGATAAGAAAACAATATATGATTAATAAATTTAACATGTAAAAATTGAGAATATATTTAAAGTAACAATATCAAAATTTAACATTTATTGATAATAATAGTTATGATTAATTTATATTGAAATAATTTTTTACTACAATAAAATAATGAAAAATAGAGAAATGCTAAAAGGAAAAAAAATACTAATCACTGGGATATCAAACAAGTTCTCAATTGCTTTTGGTATTGCTAAAGTAATGTATTCTCATGGGGCAGAATTAGCTTTCACTTGTCAAAATTATAAATCGAAAAAAAGAATATTATCATTTTCTTCAGAGTTAGGCTCAAACATTGTTATACCTTGTAACGTTGTTTCTGATAAGAATATTAAAAATTTATTTTGTAAATTATCTAATATATGGAAAAAATTCGACGGTTTTGTTCACTCTATCGCTTTTGCGTCAACATATAATTTGTCTGGGAATTACATCGATACTATTACTAAAAATATATTTCAAAAATCACATAATATAAGTTCTTATAGTTTCGTTGCAATGACTAGAGAATGTAAAAAAATGTTAAACAAAAATGCTTCTTTAGTTACTTTGTCTTATCTAGGATCTCAACGAGTAGTTCCGTACTATAATGTGATGGGATTAGCTAAAGCGTCTTTAGAATCTAATATGAGATACATGGCAGATGCTTTGGGATCAGATAATATTCGTGTTAACGCAATTTCTTCTGGTCCTATTAAGACTGTATCTTCATTTGGTATCAAAAAATTTAAAAAAATATTAAAGATATGTTCTTCAATGGCACCAATTCGTAGATCGATTACATCTCAAGATATAGGTAATACAGCTTCTTTTTTATGTTCTGATTTATCTAGTGGAATTACGGGACAAACAATTTATGTTGATGGTGGTTTTAATATTACATCTATGAATATATTGGATGATTAATGTCATTGAATATATCTATCAATATACAAATACCTAATCATTTTGAAAAATAAATTTATATTAATTTATTTGTAATTTTTTTATTAATTTTATTAAATATAAATATATATTATACATAATATTTTTAATGCATTTAGGAAAATCAATACTTTTATCTATTGAATAGAATTTTAGATATGTTTATTAAGAAACCAAACATAATCTCGTATATTGAAAATTATTTTTATTTTAAAACTTAGGTCTAATTATTATGTTTTTAAATAATCCATTACTTAAAAAATTAAAAAAGAAATTGCATGATAAATTACCTCGAGTAGAAGGTATTGTAAAAAGTACCGAAAAAGGCTTTGGATTTCTCGATGTGGATGTACAAAAAAGTTATTTTATACCTCCTTCTGATATGAAAAAAGTAATGCATGGTGACAAAATTTCAGCTCGAATACATATGGAGAAAAACAGAGAAATAGCTAAACCTGAAAGTTTAATAGAACCTTGTTTAAATAGATTTATAGGGAAAATAGAAAGAAAAGATAACCATATTTTTATATTACCTGATTACCCTTTTTTAAGAAAATCCATTTTATGTAATATTGAAAAAAATAATTCTTATAATTTTAAAACAGGAGATTGGGTAATTGCACAATTAATTTCACATAAATTACAAAAAGAAAAAATTTTTCGTGCCAAAGTAATAAAATTTATTACAGAAGAAAATAATTTTTTAGTTCCATGGAAAGTAATTTTATCACATCATAATCTTCCTACAAATGAACCAAAGGTATATCCTGAAGAAATTGTTTTTAATGAATTACCTTATAGACAAGATTTAACACATTTAGAATTTATAACTATTGATAATTCAAATACCAAAGATATAGATGATGCTTTATTTATTAAAAAAGAAAAAAATAAAAATATGAGTTTATTTGTTGCTATTGCAGATCCAACATCTTACATATCTGAGAATACTAATATAGATAAAACAGCCTTAGAGAGAGGATTTACTAATTATTTACCAGGATTCAATATTCCTATGTTACCTCGTATGCTATCTGAAGATTTATGTTCTTTAAAACCCAATGTAAAGCGACCTGTTCTTGTTTGTCGGATTGTAATTGATAATGAAGGAAATATTTTATCAGAAAAAATTAATTTTTTCTTAGCATGGATAAAATCTGCAGCTCAATTGGTATACGAAAATGTGTCAGATTGGTTAGAAAATATTGGATCATGGAAACCAAAAACAGATGAAATTAGCAATCAAATTCTATTATTAAATCACTTTTCTAAAATTCGTACTACGTGGCGGAATACTTATGCATTAGTACATAAAGAACGTGCTGAATATAAATTTCATATATCTGAAAAGGGAGAAATTTTAAGTATATCTCGAGATCAACGACGTATTGCACACAAAATAATTGAAGAAGCAATGATTTCTGCTAACATTTGTTCTGCAAAAGTGTTATCAAAATATTTAGGATTCGGAATTTATAACGTTCATTCTGGATTTGATTATATCAATGCAGAACATGTCGTTGAAATTTTATTACATTATGGCATTGAAATGACGGTAAAAGAAATTACTACGTTATCAGGATTTTGCAAACTTCATCGCATACTCAGTAAGTTATCGAATAACTATGTTAGTAGTCGAATTCGCCGTTTGCAATCCTTTGGAGAAATAAGTTTAATACCTTATCCTCATTTTGGTTTAGGATTGAAATCTTATGCAACATGGACTTCTCCTATTAGAAAATACGGTGATATGGTTAACCACCGTTTTTTAAAAGCAATTATTCAAAATAAAAAAATAATGCCACCGAGCAATTCTATTACTTCTAAAATCAGCGATTGTCGTCGTAGAAATAGAATTTCTGAAAGAAATGTAGAAGATTGGCTATATGTTATTTTTTTTAACAAAACAAAATTTAATAAAAATATTTTTGATGCTGAAATTACTGATATTACTCGTGGTGGTATTAAAGCACAATTAATAGAAAATGGTGCGAATATTTTTATTCCTATGTTTTTTTTACATAAGAATAAAGATGAAGTGGTATGTAATCAAGGAAAAGGAATAATAAATATTAAGAATAAAATAGCTTATCGTATTTCCGATATAATTAAAGTAAAATTAAAAGAAATAAAAATTGAATCACGTAATATCATAGCTACACCTGTGTATTGTTCCTAAATAATATATCTGATATTTAACTAATTCAATATAGATTGAATTTTAAAAATATTTTTATGTTGGATTAGTTATTTTGCTAAAATAACTGCTATTTTATGTGCATTATTAGTAGTTTTATTTTTCAATAATAAGCCATCATGATAAAATACCATTTATTAAAATTAATTATTATTAATAATAATTCTATTAAACCTTTAATTCCTATTAGGAGTGACATGTGGATATCTTATTTTCTGATATTTCTACTTATATAAAATTTTTTATTAGTTTATGTGCTTTGGTTAATCCAATAGGTATGATTCCTATTTTTGCAAGTATGACTAGCAATCAAACTTTTCGGGAAAGGAACAATACTAACTTTATAGCGAATGTATCAGTAATAATTATTTTATGTACGGCTTTATTTTTGGGAAATACTATTTTGGATATTTTTGGTATTTCTATTAATTCTTTTCGTATTGCAGGTGGAATTTTAGTGATCATTATTGCTATGTCCATGTTAAACGGTAAATTAATATCAGATATGAAGGAAAAACAAGATACTATAAAATCTTCTATTTCTAAAAATATATCTGTAGTTCCATTAGCCATGCCATTAATTGCTGGACCAGGTGCAATCAGTTCTACTATTGTTTGGAGTACCCGTTATTCTGGATTTGAACATATGTTAGGTTGTATGATATCGATCATATTATTTTCGGTATTATGTTGGTTATTATTTAGATCTGCTCCTTTTTTTGTACATATGTTAGGAAATACAGGTATTAATGTTATTACGCGGATTATGGGTTTATTACTGATGTCATTAGGTGTAGAATTTATTATTAACGGAATTAAATCTGCTTTTTTGTTTAGTTAAAAATTGTTTTATTTTTTATTTAAAAAAATATTTTTATATTAATTAATCTTAATTTATTTTAAATAATAAGGATCTCCGTTGGATAATGATACTATTATAATTCGTGATTTAGGATTACAACATTGGGAAAAAGTATCTGATTTAATGCAAAAATTTACAGCTATTAGAAATACAAAAACATTAGATGAATTATGGTGTGTACAACATTATCCGATTTTTACATTAGGTCCATTAGGTACAGAAAAAGATAGACTGATATCTAGCAAAATCCCAATGTTTCATACTGATAGAGGAGGGAAAATCACTTATCACGGTCCGGGTCAACAAATAATATATTTGCTTTTGGATTTAAAAAGAAGAAAAATAGGAATAAGAGATATTATTACTTTAATAGAAAAAATTGTAATTTCTACATTAAATTATTTTTCAATAAAATCACACATTGTTCAAGAATGTCCAGGAATATTTGTAAATAACAGAAAAATTTGTTCTTTCGGTTTACGTATTAAAAAAAGTTGTTCTTTGCATGGTTTTTCTTTAAATGTTAGCATGGATATGCGTCCTTTTTCTCATATTTATCCTTGTGGGAATAATAAGATTCGTATGACACAAATATGTAATCTTAAAAAAAATGTCAATTGCAAAATTGCAAAATTAGTATTGATAAAAAAAACAATTGATTTATTAAATGTTAGTAGTATTATCTATAAATAAATATAAGATTTGAATTTTTATATTGATCAATATACAATGTAATTAAATTAAAATTAAAAATACTAACTTCTAATATTTTAAAAGCGTAACATTTAGTTGTTATATATATTTTTATTTTAGACTATTTAAAAATTTTATTTTTATAAAAAATAAATAATAAATTATGTACATAAAAATAATTAAATATAACAATAATTTAAATCACATTTAATACCACTTATTAAAATGAGTAATAATATTAATTTTTTAAAAAAACCTAATTGGATAAAAGTAAAAGTATTATCTAATTCGAATAAAATAAATAAAATAAAACATATTTTAAAAATGAATAATTTACATTCTGTTTGTGAAGAGGCTTTGTGTCCAAATATATCAGAATGTTTTAACAATAATACAGCTACCTTTATGATTTTAGGATCTATATGTACTCGCCGTTGCGGATTTTGTGCAGTAAAAAACGGCAGACCTTCTTTACCAGATAAGAATGAAGCTAAAAAATTAGCTTCTGTAATATCAAAAATGAAAATAAATTACGTAGTAATTACATCTGTTACTCGTGATGATTTACATGATGGGGGAGCTCAACATTTTGTAGATTGTATTAAAGAAATTAGAAAAATGAATAAAATTACTGTAGAAATATTGGTTCCTGATTTTAGAGGTCGTTGTAAACAAGCATTAGAAATTATCAATAAATTCCCTCCTGATGTATTTAATCACAATATAGAAAATGTGCCACGTTTATATTCCTATGTGCGTCCGGGAGCTAATTATAATTTGTCACTTAAATTGTTAGAGAAATTCAAATTATATAATCCAGAGATACCTACAAAATCAGGTTTAATGTTAGGATTAGGTGAAAAAAATAAAGAAATAATATCAGTGATGAATGATCTGCGTTCTCATGGAGTTAATATGATCACATTAGGGCAATATTTACAACCTAGTTCTAAACATCTTCCTGTGAAAAGATATATTACACCATTAGAATTTAAACAATTTGAAACAGAAGCATATAGAATGGGATTCACAGCTGCTTTTTGTGGTCCTTTAGTTCGTTCATCTTATCATGCTCATTCTCAATATCATACTTAAGTAATGTTTTATATTATATCTTTATCATATTAAAAATACTATAATAAACATTTTTATAAATAAAAAAATTATATAACTTTTTAGGAATTTTAACGTTATATTGTTATAAAAATAATAAGTAATGTTTTTATTATTTTTTAATAATAAAGATATTAAAAATAAATGTTATTTTGTTAAAAAAATATGGTAATATTTTATAATCTTTTACTTTTATATTAAGGTTTTTTAATGTCAGAAATTATTTCTAAATTTACTACAAAAATTATAATTGCATTAGATTATTCTGACAAAAATAAAGCTTTTAAATTAATAAATAATTTAGACCCTGCTATATATCGCTTAAAAATTGGAAAAAGAATGTTTTCCATTTTTGGAAGATCTTTCATAGTACAATTAAAAAATCTTGGATTTGATATTTTTCTCGATTTAAAATTTCACGATATACCTAATACAGTTTTTGGAGCTGTATCGGCTGCAGCGGATTTAGGCGTATGGATGATTAGTATTCATATATCTGGTGGTAGCAAAATGTTGCAAGCTGCAAAATTGGCTTTAAATCCATTTAAAAAAGATATACCGTTATTAATTGGTATTACTGTATTAACTAGTTTTAATGAACAAGATCTACGAGAAATAGGAGTAAACTCTTCCATTACTGATCAAGTATTAATGTTATCTACTTTAGCAAAGAAAAATGGTTTAGATGGAGTTGTTTGTCCCGGTACAGAATCGATGAATGTAAAGAAAAAATTAGGTTTTAATTTCAAAGTTATTTCACCAGCGATTAGGTTAAAAGAAGATCCTGCATATGATCAACAAAAAGTCATCACACCTTCTTTGGCAAAGAAATTTTATGTAGATTATATTGTTGTTGGTCGTACTGTAACTTTTTCAAAAAATCCTCTACATACATTAAAAGAAATAAATTCTTTTTTATGAACATAGTGTAAATATGTATTTTTTTTGTTTTAAATAAATATATATAATATATGCTTAAATTTATTTTTATTTTTATACAAAATGTAATGAATTAATATTCATATTTTAATATTATTTAAACAATTTTATTTTTTTAATATTAAAAATATTAACATAATTTAAATTAATTAAATACTTTATTTAAAATTTTATAAATATTTTTTAGTAATTTTTATTAATTTTAAATATTAATAGATTTTATATTTTTCATTTAATTATTAGATTAATAATTTTGTTTATAAAATAGTAATATATAAAATAATTTCATAATTAATTTAAAGTATGTATTGATATTTATTTTAAATAAATTTTTTGAAATTTTTTTAATATATGTAACATTATATAATTAAATTTTAATTTGCAAAAATATATAAAATTATTGTTAAAAAGATAATAATTTTGGGGAAATTTATGAACTTAAAAAAAAAATTTAAAGCAAAATTACCTACTCCATGGGGCGATTTTTTTATTATTGGATTTGAAGAAGAAATAGGTATTAAAAATCACATTGCTCTTATTTATGGTGATATTTCTTTAGCTGATCCAATATTAACTAGAATTCATTCAGAATGTTTAACTGGAGATGCTTTATTTAGTTTAAGATGTGATTGTGGTTTTCAATTAGAATCAGCATTGATAACTATAGCTAAAGCAGGTAGTGGATTATTAATTTATCATAGACAAGAAGGCAGGAATATTGGTTTATTAAATAAAATACATGCTTATTATTTACAAGATAAGGGATTAGATACTGTGGAAGCAAATCATAAATTAGGTTTTTCTGCAGATGAACGTGATTTCACACCTTGTGTCGAAATATTAAAATTATTGAAGATTAATAATATTAGGTTATTAACTAATAATCCATTTAAAATAAAAAAATTAAAAAATGCAGGTATAAACATTGTAGAAAGAGTAGATCTTATTGTTGGAAGAAATCCTAAAAACTCAAAGTATTTAGATACTAAAGCAAATAAAATGGGACATTTTTTTTCAAAAAGAAATAATTTTCATGATTAATATTAATTTTGATAATTATATCAATAATTAAAAGATATTTATGAAATGTTTTAGCAATTTATAAAAAATTATTTGTATATAAAATTATTAAATATAAAATAACAATGATTAAATTCAAATAAAATATTATAGTTAAATTTTATAAATAAATAAGATAATTTAGTTTAAACCTTCTACTACTTATAATAGAAGGTATTAAACAATTCTATAAAGAACATTAATAAAAATATTTAATAAATTACGATTTGTTTTAGTAAAATTAAATATGTTAGAATTTTTCATTCATTAAAAAAATAATATGTTTAGTATGTTAATTTTTATCAATATTTGAGATCCATATTGATCTATTGATATTTTAATATATGAAATATTTTTAATTTGAAATTATTAAATATTAAAATTTATATAAAAATATAAATAATAATTTATACATTAATTTTATTTTTTATCTTGTTTTTTTTGCTTAGAAAAATTTGTTTTAAAAAACTATAATAGAAAATCTTCTAAATTTTTCCCTTTGTCTAAAATGGCATTTTTAATTATAGCAGGTGTTCGTCCTTGTCCTGTCCACGTTTTGTAGTCACCATTTTCATCGATATATTTATATTTTGCAGGTCTTGTAGCTCTTTTAGGTTTTCCTATATTTTTATTTGATGTCATTGTTTGTAATAATTCATTTGGATCGATACCATCTGCTATTAGCATTTCACGATATTGTTGTAATTTTCTTGTTTTTTCTTTTATTTCCGCTTGAGCTTGATTTTCTTCTTCTCTTCTTTCATTAACAACTGCTTCTAATTTTTCTAACATTTCTTCTAAAGTTTCTAAAGAACATTCTCGTGCTTGAGCTCGGAGTGTACGAATATTATTAAGAATTTTCAGTGTTTCGTTCATAGTACCATCTCAGAATATGATTAAAAAACTGTATTTTTTGTAAAAATACATTTTGAATATTTATGGTTATTTTTGTAAAAATTCATTTTAAATTTTTAATACATATTAAAATATAAATAGTCGTTAATATTTAATATGTATTTTTATTAAAAAATTAATATATATCAATATATATATTTTATATATAAAAAAGTAAATAAAATTAAATTTTTATATTTATAATAATAAAAAAATATTTAAGTATCAATACTTATATTTTTGGTTTTTCAAATATATTAAAATTAATATCAATATTTTATAAAAATATAACTTTTATATTATATTAAAATAATTCATTATTATACAATATATATTAAATATATAATAATTAAATTTTATATTTATATATTAACATATATTTTTATAAAAAATTCTTTATTCATCATAAAATATAACTTTCATAAATTTTATCTAATGTATTTTATTTATATATAAACAATTTTAATTTTTTATTTATATTTGGAAATATAATATCTAAAAAAATAATTATTAAATATAATAAAGATATAGTGTTATTACTTCATAATTTATTTATTAATTTTATATTTAATATTTTAAATATTTAAAATAATAATTTATTTTGATTGAAAAATAAAGATTTTATTTTTTTAGATATTTTTTTTAATTCAAAAATGTTCTTAAAAAGAATATGTTCGTTTAGATATACTCTGTAATATAAAAATTTTATGTTTATAACAAAGGATTAAAAAAATAAAAAAAATTTTCTAATATTATTTTCCAATGAGAACGAATAGACCATAATTTTTTATCTAATAATCTAGAGTGAGAAATATATTCATATTGTATAGATGCTAAATCTTTACCAAATTGACTATTATCAATTACAAGAGTAATTTCAAAATTTAACCATAAACTTCGCATATCCAAATTAGCAGTACCAATTAAACTTAATTGCTGATCTACCAAAATACTTTTACTATGTAATAATCCTTTCTCAAATAAATATATTTTCACACCAGCATCTAACAATTCACTAAAAAAAGCTCGACTAGCCCATTTTACTAAAAGAGAATCATTGTATCTTGGTATGATAATACTCACCTTTATACCTCTTTGTGCTGCTGTACAAATAGCATGGAGTACATCATCACTTGGTACTAAATATGGAGTAGTTATAATTAATTCTTTTCTAGCTGAATAAATAGCTGTCAATAAAGCTTGATGAATCATATTTTTAGGAAATCCAGGACCTGAAGCAATTACTTGAATTGAATTATGTTTTTTTTTTAATTTTAAAAAATTTTTATTTTTTTTTGGTGTTTTTGGTAGAATTTTTTTACCTGTTTCAATTTCCCAGTCACAAGAATAGATAATTCCAACAGTACTTGCTATAGGCCCTTCTATTCGAGCCATTAAATCAATCCATTGTCCTACTCCAGCAGATTGCTTAAACAAACGAGGATCAACTAAATTCATACTTCCAGTATATGTAATATAATTATCTATTAAGATAACTTTTCTGTGTTGTCTTAAATCAATACGACGTATAAATATACGGAATATATTAATTTTTAAAGCTTCTACTACTTGTATACCGGAATTTCGCATTATTTGTGCCCATTTACTGCGGAAAAAATCAACACTACCAGCTGAATCTAACATTAATCTACAATGTATACCTCTTTTTGCTGATGAGATCAAAGCGTTGGCGACATCATCTGCCAAACCACCAGGTTTCCATATATAAAATACCATTTCTATATTATTTTTAGCTAAATAAATATCATGTATTAAAGTTTTTATTATTTCTTTTGCATTAGTTAATAATTTTAGCTGATCACATTTAATTCCTGATATACCTTGTCTATGTTTACATAATTGGAACAATGAAGTAGCAACGTCACTATTTTTTTTTTCAAAGAAAGTTTCACAAGATTTAAAATCAGTTAACCAAACATTAGTTTTTGACCATATTTTATTAGCTAATTGAAATCTTCTTTCGCTTAAGTATAATTTACCAAAAAATAACCAGGTAATAATTCCAATTATAGGAAAAATATAAATAATTAAAAACCATGCTATAGCAGCTGGTGTAGAATGTCTTTTAGTAAGTATTTGGTAAGTTATACTAATTAATATTATCCAATATCCAAAAAAGAATAGCCAAGTAAATAGAGATATATATAGAGTAGTCATCTAATTGAAGTCCTCTTTACGCTACTATAATATATAAATAGTTATACTTATCTTAAACAATTATTTTAAATATTATTTATCAGAAAAAATTATAACTACAGCAGATATTATTATTTTTAATAAAAAAAATATATTGTAAGGGTTTATAGTATTAGAGACATAATCTATATTTAAACTTTAATTTAAATAACATTTATAGGGAATATAGCACGAGATTTTCCATTTTGGTCAATAGCTACGTAAATAAATATTGCTTCAGTAGCACAATAAAATTGACTATTTTTTTTAAAAAAAATTTTTTTAATCCATATTTCTACGTTGATAGTAAGAGAACTGATACCTGTTTTAATACAGTTTGCGTAACATTTTACTATATCACCAACAGATATTGATCTCAAAAAAATCATATTATCAACACGAACAGTTGCTACTGGTCCTTTAGCTATTTCTTTTGCTAGAATAGCTCCTCCAATGTCCATTTGTGACATAATCCATCCACCGAATATATTTCCGTTCGCATTAGTATTAGCTGGCATAGCTAGAGTTTGAAGTACTATTTCACCTTTTGGAAATCGATTGTAATTTTCTATTTTTTTTATGATCATTGTATAAATTTCACATAGTAATAAATTATTTTTCTTTTGAATTACAATAATTAATGTAAATAACAGATAGTATCACACAAATAATTGTTAATATTGTTAAACCAAAAATTTTAAAATTGACCCAGGTATTCTCTGAAAAAAAGAATGTAATATATAGATTTATTATACTACAAGAAAGAAAAAAAATGGCCCATATAAAATCTAGTTTTTTCCATATCATATTAGGTAAAATTAATTCTTTTCCTAGTATTTTCTTTAAAAATGATTCTTTTTTCCATTTTTGATAAATAAGTAAATATAAAAACATTAAAAAATAAATAACAGTAATTTTACATTTCATATAATTACTGTTATGAATTAATAAACTAAAAGATCCAAAGAGTAAAATAGTAATAAAATTAAATAAATACATTTTATCTATTTTTTTATTAAAATAAAAATTAATGACAAATACCAAACCAGAAAATAAAATTAGTAATTTTATAGCTAAAAACATGTCATATTTTTGATAAGCTATAAAAAATATGACTGTCGATATCAAATTAAAAATATATTTCATCTTACAGTACCCGAAAACTTTAATTTATACGAAATAACATATAAAAACGATATAAATGAATAATAAAAGAAGAAAATATTAAATTTTGTATAAAAAAAAGAAATAAAAAAGTTATATTTAAACACGACATATTACAATATAGAGATATCGACAAACATAAAAATTTTAAAAATAACCATAATAGTAAAGATGGGAAAATAATTTTAAATCTTTTATATACTATATGTAAACTATATAATATAGATTTAGATATGGAAGTGTTTTCTATAGATGAAATAATAGGAGATAATGATAAAAAACTTGAAAATAATATGCCAGGAATAAAAAAACATATAAAACTTAATTTTATTATGACGATTAAAACGATAATTAATATTAACAAATTATTAAACGATTTCTTTAAAACAGAAAAAAACAAAGAAAACGTGACATTTTCACCTGAAGAAACAATATTAATTAAACTAATTACGCTACTAAATAAAATTGTATTGCCGATTATAGAAGATAATATTTTTGATAAAGATAATTTTAGTAATATTATTTTTTGTTCAAAACTCATATTTTCTATTAAATCAAATAATTCAGATAAAGTGATTGCTGTTCCTTCATATAAACAAGATATTTTTTTTATATCCGGTGTAATTAAAACATTTAATAATATTAGAAGAAAAGTAATAAAAAAAGAAATTAATATGATATATGAAATATTGTTGTAGATAAAATAACGAGTATCGCGATATAACATGTTTTTAGTAATAAGCATATGGAAATCCTTATCTATTTTGTTAATGTTGAAATAATATAGAAAATTACATTTATTTAGTTGCATTTTTTAAAATTTTTACTAAATTAATCAAATTTAAAAACATTTTTTCTAAGTTAGATAAATCGTGTTCAATGACTTTAATTATCACAGATCCACAAATGACTCCTGACGCGCCAGATAAAAGAGATTTTTTAATTTGCAATTCGTTAGAAATACCGAAACCTTGAATAATAGGAGCAGAATTATATTTTTTTAACTGTTTTATTACACTTTTTAAAGATTTTTCTTTATATTTGTTTATACCTGTTACACCCGATCTGGACAATAAATATATGTAACCTTTACTAGATAAAGCTATTTCACGTATTAGATTTTCATTAGCATCAGGAGGACAAATAAAAACAGGATTAATATTTTGGGAAATTGATATTTTATAAAAATATTTCGATTCTTCGATAGGTAAATCTGCTATTAGTACCGAATCAATTGATATATGAGAACACTCTATATAAAATTTTTCAACACCCTTATTAAAAATAATATTTGCATAAGTTAAAAGACCAATAGGTAGAATTGGATATCTATTTCTTATAATAGATAACATTTCAAAACATTTTTTTAATGTGATGCCAGAAGATAATGCTCTTAAATTCGCTTTTTGTATAATAATACCATCTGCTACCGGATCTGAAAACGGAATACCTAAT
>NZ_JAIWQW010000016.1 GCF_026122815.1 Buchnera aphidicola (Pemphigus obesinymphae)
CAGAATTTTTGGATATAGTAATTGGACAATTTATAGCAGATCTTATTAGTTGGGGAGCTATAGGTGCAAGAACTACAGAAAGTCAGATACATCGTGAAATGGCTTCTGCTTTATCTTGTCCTGTAGGTTTTAAAAATGGTACTGATGGAAATATTCGTATTGCCATAGATGCAATTAGGGCTTCTAAAGTAAAACATTTGTTTTTAGCGCCAGATAAACATGGAAAAATGACTATCAATCATACGAGTGGTAATCCATTCTGTCATATTATTATGCGTGGTGGTACGTTACCAAATTATCATGTTGAAGATATTGCTTCAGCTGTAAAACATTTGCAAGATTTTAATTTACCAGAGTATTTAATGGTTGATTTTAGTCATGGCAATTGTTTAAAACAACACCGTAGACAATGTGATGTGGGAGAATCTATAGCTAAACAAATTTATAATGGTTCTACAGCTATTGTTGGTGTTATGATTGAAAGTTTTTTAGAAGAAGGTTTTCAAACTGTAGTTAATAATGAATCTTTAGTTTATGGAAAGTCTATTACAGATCCGTGTTTGGGTTGGGATGATAGTGTTTCATTGATTGATCGGTTAGCAAAATCTATTGATAGTCGTTTTTAACGATTAGTAAGGGTATCAGTGTTATTTAACTGATATCCTTATTTTAGAATTTTGGCATTTTATACTATATTTAATATATTATATTAAATAGGGATTATTTTTTTGATATTATAAAAATTAGTATAATAATATTATTATTGTTAATAAAAAATATAAATGGTTTTATTCAAAGTAAAAATTAGATTATATTAAATATATATTTATTTTTATATTTTTTAGAAAATATATTATGATTTAATAGATCTGTATTCTATATAATTTATTTGATAGTTAATAAGGATCTATGATGCTAATTATCATGTTATTAGATGGAAGTAAAAGGATATATGATAATTTTATTTCGGTAATAAAAATGGTTTAAGATATTAAAGTAAATTTGGCACAATCTTGTATATCAGTTTACGCGTATGATTAATTGCTAGGTGTAGATACTGTGATAAAAAGTGATTCTGAAGTTATTATTATCAATAATGAAGAACAATCTTCTTTAGAAATAATTCGATATTCTTGCGCGCAATTATTAGCTTATTCTATTAAAAAAATGTATCCAATATCCAAGATTGCTAATAATATAATTTCTGAAAATGGATTTTATTGCGATGTAGATATTGAGGTTAAATTAACAAAAAACGATATCTCTGTATTAGAAAAGAATATGTTGAATTTAGTTAAAAATAATTTTTTTTTAATGAAAAAAATAGTTACATGGAAAGATGCTTATAATTTATTTTTATCACGTAATGAAATTTATAAAATATATGATTTAGAAAATGTTTTTAGAAATCAATCTATGATTGAAATTTATTATAATGGAGATTACGTTGATTTTTGTAAGGGGGTGCAGGTACCAAATATAAGATTTTGTCGTTTTTTTCAGTTACAAAATATTTCTGGTGCATATTGGAAAGACAACAAAAATAACAAAATGTTACAGAGAATATCGGGAACCGCATGGTCTAGCAAGAATCAATTAAAAAAATATATTGAAAGTATAAATGAAGCAAAAGGAAGAGATCACAGAATCATTGCCAAAAGATTAGATTTATATCATATGCAAGAAGAAGCTCCTGGTATGATTTTTTGGCATCATAATGGTTTTATAATTTTTCGAGAATTAGAAAATTTTATTCGACGGCATTTAAAACGATATCATTATCAAGAAGTAAAAACTCCTTTTATGATGGATCAATCTATATGGGAAAGCAGTGGTCATTTAAAAAATTATCAAGAATCTATATTTATGACATCTTCAGAAAACAGAAATTATTGTATAAAACCAATGAATTGTCCTGGTCATGTTCAAATATTTAATCAAAGATTGAGATCTTATCGTGATTTACCAATTAGAATTTCAGAATTTGGTACTTGCCATCGTAATGAACCATCTGGTGCTTTGCATGGTTTAATGAGAATCAGAGGTTTTACTCAAGATGATGCTCATATATTCTGTACAGGAGATCAAATTAAAAAAGAAATAAATAATTGTATTAAAATGATATATGATGTATACAATTTATTTTGTTTTAAAAAGATATCGGTAAAATTATCTACACGGCCTGAAAAACGGATAGGTGATGATAAAATATGGGATCATGCAGAACGAAGTTTAGTTGAAGTATTAAAAGAAAATAATTTATTATTCGATTATCAAGTAGGAGAAGGTGCTTTTTATGGACCCAAGATCGAATTTTCTTTACATGATTCTTTAGCTCGTGTTTGGCAATGTGGGACAATTCAGTTGGATTTTTATTTACCAACTAGTTTAAATGCGTTTTATATAAATAAAAAAAATGAATATCAGGTACCGGTGATGATTCACAGAGCTATATTAGGTTCTATAGAAAGGTTTATTGGTATTTTGGTAGAAGAGTACAGAGGTTATTTTCCAGTTTGGTTGTCTCCCGTACAAATAGTAGTTATAGGCATTAATGATAACCATATTGATTATGTAAATAAATTAATTAAAAAATTATCCGATGAAGATATTAGAGTTATATCAGATTTGAGACAAGATAGAGTGAATTTTAAAATTAGAGAACATATATTAAATAAAATACCTTATATTTTAATATGTGGAGATCGAGAAGAGAAAAGTAATACAGTAAGTATTAGAACTCGATCGGGTAAAATAATAAATAATATAGAATTTAATAATTGGATAAAAAAATTAAAAAAAAATATTTTAGATCGTAGTGGTAATTTATTGGAGGAATAAAGTATTAAAGTCGGAAAAAAAACACAATTGATACGTCCTAATCGTATTAATAATGAAATTCGAGCCAAAGAAGTTCGCCTTTCAGGTATGGAAGGTGATCAAATAGGTATTGTAAGTTTACATGAAGCATTAAAACAGGCTATGGAAGCAGGAGTGGATTTAGTTGAAATTAGTCCAAATGCAGAACCACCCGTATGTCGTATTATGAATTATGGAAAATATTTATATGAAAAAAGTAAATCTTATAAAGAACAAAAGAAAAAACAAAAAATAATACAAGTAAAAGAAATAAAGTTTAGACCAGCAACAGATAAAGGAGATTATCAAGTTAAGTTAAGGAATTTAATTCGGTTTTTAGCAGAAGGAGATAAAGTTAAGATTACAATACGTTTTCGTGGTCGTGAAATGGCGCACCAACAAATAGGAATAGATATGTTAAATCGAATAAAAAATGATTTAAATGAATTAGCTATTGTAGAATTCTTTCCTAATAGAGTAGAAGGTCGTCAAATGATAATGATTTTATCACCTAAAAAGAAGTAATTTTTTATTGATTGATATTTTTAAAAAAATACTTTTAGTGATATATACATATTAGTAACCTGAAAAATTAGCATGGAATATTATTATGCCTAAGATAAAAACTCTACGTAGTGCAGCAAAAAGATTTAAAAAAACTGCATCAGGCATGTTTAAGCATAAACAGGCTAATTTACGTCATTTATTAACTAAAAAAACAACCAATAGGAAAAGACATTTACGTTCTAAAAAAGTGGTTTCAAAAGGAGATCGAGGTAAAGTATTATTTTTATTACCATATTCATAATGTTTTTATTTTTTTAATAATAATGTTAAAAAAGGAGATCCAGTGGCTCGTATAAAACGTGGTGTGGTAGCTCGAGCTCGTCATAAAAAAATTATAAAACAAGCTAAAGGGTATTATGGAGCGCGTTCTCGTGTTTACAGAGTTGCTTGCCAAGCTGTTATTAAAGCTGCTCAATATTCTTATCGTGATCGTCGTCAGCGTAAGCGTTTATTCCGTAGATTATGGATTGCTCGCATTAACGCGGCTGTTCGAAAAAATAAAATGTCTTATAGTAAATTTATGTATGGTTTGAGAAAATCTGATGTAAATATAGATCGGAAGATTCTTTCAGAAATCGCAATATTTGATAATAATGCATTAAGTTTTTTAATTGAAAAAGCCAAATGTGCATTATAATACATTTTTAAAATTAGGAGGGGTAATTAGTTTCCCCTCATAATTTGTTTTAATGTTTTATATGATAATTTAAATTTTTTATTTTTTATAATATGTGATTATTTTTAATATATATATTAGATATAGTTTATTTTTATGAATTAATTTAATAAAAGAGTTTATAATTATGATTATAGATCCTCAAGCATTAATTAATTTGGTTGAAATTGATTTAAAAAAAATTAAAAACATGAAGGAATTGAATAAAGTAAAAGTAAAATATTTGGGGAAAAAAAGCTTTTTATCTAAAGAATTTTTTAATTTAAGGAATTTTGTTTTAAAAGAGAAAATAAAATATAGTGCTATATTAAATCAATTGAAATTAGATATTCAATCTAAGATATCAGTATATAAGAAAAAAATAATTTTTTTTTCTCTTGAAAAAAAAATAAATAAAGAAAAAATTGATATTTCATTGTCGGGTCGTCGTGTTGAAAATGGTGCTATGCATCCAATTACAATCATTATTAATAATATAGAAAGGTTTTTTTTGAATTTAGGATTTAAATCAATCACAGGTCCTGAAATAGAAGATGAATACCATAATTTTAGTGCGTTAAATATATCTCACAATCATCCTTCTAGATCTAATAAGGATACTTTTTGGTTTGATATTAATAGGTTACTTAGAACTCAAACATCAAGTATGCAAATTCGGATAATGGAACATGAAAAACCTCCCATTAAAATTATAGTACCAGGTAAAGTTTATCGTAACGATTATGATGTAACTCATACTCCTATGTTTCATCAAATTGAAGGATTAATTGTCGATAAAAATGTTAGTTTTTCCAATTTGAAATGGATAATACAAGAATTATTATCTATTTTTTTTGGTAAACATGTGCAAACAAGATTTAGAACATCGTATTTCCCATTTACAACACCATCAGCAGAAATCGATATTATGGGGAAAGATAATCAATGGATTGAAGTATTGGGATGCGGTATGGTTCATCCCAAAGTATTATCTAATGTTAATATTAACTATAAGGAATATAAAGGTTGTGCATTTGGTTTAGGAGTAGAAAGAATAGCCATGTTATATTATGGAATTCCAGATTTACGTTATTTTTTTGAGAATGATTTAAATTTTTTAAAACAGTTTAAATAAGACAAAATGGTAAATATTTTATGGAATTTAGTGAAAGATGGTTGCGAGAATGGGTTAATCCAGAAGTAAATACCACAGTGTTATGTGATCAAATAACAAAATCCGGGTTAGAAGTAGAGAGCGTAAAAAAGGTATCCGATATATGTAATGGAGTGGTAATAGGAAAAGTATTATCCTGCATGATCCATCCTGATTCTAAAGATTGGAATATAATTTCAGTAGATATTGGCGATGGTATTAGAAAAGAAATAAAAATTATATCTAAATTATTTAATGTTCGTCAGGGTATAAAAATAGTTGTAGCACCTGTTGGTGCTATTTTAAATGACAGAATTATTATTAAGGAAATTAATATAGAAGGTAAAATATCACAGGGAATATTATGTTCTTTTTTTGATTTAGGTATATTTGAATACGAGAATGATGTAATTATTTTACCTAATGATGCTGCTGTTGGTACTGATGTTAAAAAATATTTTTTGTTGAATGACAATATTATTAAAATTTGTATTACTCCTAATCGTTTTGATTGTCAAGGAATTATTGGTATAGCTAGAGAATTAGCTATTCAAAATAACATGAATTTACCAAATACCATTTTTCGACCCGTTCTATCGGTAGTGAAAGATTCATTATCGGTAATTTTAAATGTTCCACATATATGTCCTCGTTATTTATGTAGAATTATTAAAAACATTGCCCAATATATACAGATTCCCATTAAGATAAAAGAAAAATTAAGGCGTTCTGGTATTAGTACGAATGATACAGTTGTGGATGTTATCAATTACGTTTCATTAGAACTTGGTTTACCTTTACATATTTTTGATGCAGATAATATTTTAGGTAATATTATTTTACGAATGTCCAATGGAAATAAAGAAACTACTGTAATTAACGGTTTGACTGTAAGTATCAGTGAAAATACATTTTTAATTTCTGATGATTATAAAATTTTGTCGATAGGTGCCAATATCAATACTGATGTTGCTATGGTAACTAAGAAGACCAAAAATTTATTAATTGGATCTATTTTTTTTAATAATCTTTCAAAAAATAAAAAAAAAATTCATCTTGGAGAAAAAA
>NZ_JAIWQW010000003.1 GCF_026122815.1 Buchnera aphidicola (Pemphigus obesinymphae)
TTCTTAATAAACCAAAAACAATAATAATTCTAGTAAAACTAGTCATCATTAAAAGTATAGCAGGAATAAATGTTAAAAAAGTTAACAATACTAATACTTGTACAGAAAAAACCCAATTTTTCCCTCCGTCAGATAAATTATCATTTATACCATCCGATATATTTGCATATGCTATAGGAGAGAAAAAAAATAAAAATAAAATAAAAATTATGTGATAAAAAATTACGTTTTTAAAAATTAATTTTAAAAAATTTTCTGAGTGTAATGTAATTAACATGGCTTCTGATTTTTTTTTTCTGAAATTACTGGTTTAAAATATGTTAAAGTATGTAAATAAGTAATTTTGTTTTTAGTTACACCTAACACTAACCTTTTATCTTGAACATCTATTACTATAATACTTTCATTTGATCCAATAGGCATCTTAGATATAATCTTAATAAATGAATTTACTCTATACGATCTTATTAAAAATAATTTTTTAATTATCCAACTGAGTAAAACTATTAACACTATTACCTGCAATAACGTCAAACTAACTTGAGATAATGTCTGTTCTATTAAAACATTAGAAAGTATCGGAGATACTTGTTTTACAATATTATTTTCCATCAATTATGAACTCTAAAATTTTATATTTTTGAAGAATTTACAATACTGATAATACGTATTCCATACTTATTTTCTACTACTACTATTTCCCCTTGAGCCATTAAAGATTCATTTACAAAAATATCCAAAGATTCACCTATTAACTTATCTAATATAAGTACTGATCCTATTGATATATTAAGTAAATCTTTTATTTTTATTTTAGCTTGTCCTAATTTTACAGAAAGATTAACTGATACATCAACAATATGCTGTATATCTTTTAATAATACCGTATTATCTTTAGGATTTAATATCAAATTTTCATCTTTTTTTTCTTTTCCATTACTTGTAAAACCATTTTCAACGTCTTTAAAATTCGAATTATCTTCATCATGATTCTTAAATAATTTGTCTTCTGATGATTTATTGATAGTATCCATTATACTGCACCTTATTATAATTTTGATTTAATATCAAATCCTGCCAAATCTTCAACGCATAAGGCATGCCTTCCATTTACAATCTTGTATTTGCCTGATAAAATAGGAAAATTATCGACATAAACAATACCAAACTCAGGTTTCTGAATCGGTATTATATCTCCTAATTGTAAATTTAAAATGTTTGATAAAGAAATGACACTATCTTTTAATTGCACTGTTAACGTTAATTTTAAATTATGTATGTTATTTATCATATTATCTTTTTCTACATTTTTATAATCTTTTTTTTCCTTCGTGATATTTGTATATAAAAAACATTTTTTTATTTTTATTAAAGGAATTAATACATTAAAAGATCCCTTATAATTGCCAATTAAAATGTGGAATGTAGTAACAAAATATGTATTTTTTTTAAAATGAAATGTGTTTTCTCCATTAACAATCGCTTTATATTTAGACAAACTCATTTGAATTGGAAAAAATTTTTTAATAGATTCTTCATATGCTTTTATTGCTATTTTAGTAACATTTTTAATTATTTTACATTCTGTATCAGTAATGGTTTTATCATGATAATTTATGTTTTCTCTCGACGTATTTCCTCCAAATAAATTTTCTACTATCATGGATATAAAATCAAAATAAAAAATCATATAAGCAGAATCTTCACATGCTTTAATATCAATTGTATTTAAAACCATCGTTTTTTTTACATGTTTTATATTAGGTTTATCATTTTCAATGTTACACGCGTATAATTTTACATCAATTTTATTAATATTTAGATAGTGAGCTAAATCTATAGAAAATTGATTTATAAAAAAATTATTTATTCTTTTCAGTAAATTAATATCATTCTGTATAACATGATAATAATTTTTTACATTACATGTTCTTATTTGTTTTTTTTTTGTTATTGAAACATTTTTTTTATTATCTTTTATATTATGATAATTATTAACTATATTTTTCGTATTATTTATAGCGTCAATTTTTATTTCCATCCTTTATTCATTAAATAAATTATTTTAAAAAACTAAAATATTCATGTTATTAATTTTAAAAAAAATAAAATATTTTTTAAATTAATTTTAAGCATAAATATCAATTTTGTTAGAAGACAAAAAAATATTTTGAAAATTATTTTTATTGTATAATAAAATAGAATTTAATTTTTTATTTTCTTTTTGAAAAACAGATATCTTAACCAAATTATTAAAATTTTGTTTTTTATTGTTGTAATTTTTACATTGAGAAAAATGTTTATTATTAACAGTAACTTCTGATAATTTAATACTATTTTTTTTAAAAATTTCTTTTAAAAGAGAAATAGATGATTTTAAAAAAGTACATATTTTATCATTTTTAGAAAAAATAAAAAATTTAGCAATTTTATCTCTACAATTCATTTTTAATTTAAAAAAAAGTAAACCCAAATGTTCTTGATTCAACTTAAAATCTACTACGCACTCTGTATTATGAATTTTATTTAATTTTTCATAATTTATTACCTTCTTCCAAATTTTATTCATATGAGAAAAATTTAATTTTAAATAGGAAAAGAAACTTAAATCAGGCTTTTTATCAATAGTAAAAAAATTACATTTGTTAGTAAAATCTATATAACTATTTTTATTAAAAATTTTAAAAAAAAATTTCTTATTCGTCTTTTTCTTTACAAAAGCGGTTTTTTCTTCAAAAAAATAAGGAATTTCCTTATATTTTTTTTCTAATAAAAATACATTATCTGTAGATTTCTTAAATCTTTTAACTATAACATGTCTTAAAGATACAATTTTTTTAAAATTACTTAAATTAGAATTTAAATATAAAAATGTTTTTTTCTTAATTTCTGGTTTTTCTTTTAAAAAATTAATGTTCGTATCAAAAAATAAAATTTTATTTAATATTTTTTTTTTTATGATTAAAAAAATAAAATATGTTATTTCTTTTTATCGATTGATTAATTGTTAATTTATTTTTATTCTTTTTATTATTCAATTTAGTAAATACTTTTTGTTTGTAATAATCATTACAAAAATTTCTATCTTTTATTTTAAAATCAGAAAAAATATTATCTTTTAATAAAGATGGAGATGTATGAAAAATAATTTTTTTATCTAATTGAAAAAAAAATGAAAAATCAAATAAAAATATATCGGAATCTTGATATTTTTTTATTTGATTTTCATTTCTATTTTTTCGTAATAAAAAGTTATTTTTATATCGATATTGAATAGGATTCAATATCCTATTTAATATCAATGAGTTAAAATTAACACAACCCGAAATATGTTTAAAATAATTAAATATATGTAACATTTATAGTTTTATACCTCTATTTTTTAAAAATTTTAATTTATAAAGTTCATCTATATTCATTTCTTCTAGTTCTATTGTTTTTTTTAATTCCTTCAAAACTATTTTAAGATCTAAAATTTCCCATCCCTTCAATTTACTATTTACATAACACCAATTAGAAAAACAATTTTTTAAATCATTATCGTACTCTGTAATTTCTTTATTTTGCTCTTTTATACCTATTTCTAACATCTTAATAAATTTAATATAATTTTCCCATTTTACTCCAGTTACACCAACTTTAACATAATTATTTAACTGATTATTATAATCATATCGATATTTTCTTAATAAATCACATTGTTCAATAGATTTTTTTTTTTTAGAATAATTTTCTTTAACATAATGACTGTATTTTTAATTTTTTTTTTTCCAATATTTTTAAAATAGCAATCATAGATCTTTTTTTTATCATGTATGTTCCTAAAAATAAAATGTTAAAAATTGATATTACTCAACAATTCTTTTAAAGATTCACAAGAACTAATATAATCATGAGATTCTTTAATATCTTGTTTTAAAAAAACTTCCAATTTAGACCAAATTTTAACAGCCTGATCAAGAATAAGATTGTTCCCTGAGACATAAGCACCAACATTAATTAATTCTTGGTTAC
This sequence comes from Buchnera aphidicola (Pemphigus obesinymphae), assembly GCF_026122815.1. GTDB lineage: Bacteria > Pseudomonadota > Gammaproteobacteria > Enterobacterales > Enterobacteriaceae > Buchnera_C > Buchnera_C aphidicola_BJ. Next base: position 4,015 of record NZ_JAIWQW010000003.1, read on the forward strand.
GTTGATAAACAGAAACCAATCTTTTAAAATAACAAACCTGTAGATAGTAATTACTGTTTACTAGATTAGGCATCAAGCGACTAATCGAGCTTTCGATATCGATAGCCGGATAATGTCCAGAATCCGCATAAATTTTCGATAAAACAATATGTCCATCTAAAAATGATCGTACTGACTCCGCTACAGGATCATTATCTGAATTAATTTCAGTTAACACTGTATAAAAAGCCGTAATAGAACCAAAACCATGTTTACCATTACCTGCTCTTTCTACTAAAGTAGATAATTTAGAAAAAACAGAAGGAGGATAACCCCTAGTGGCCGGTAACTCACCCATTGACAATGATATTTCTCGATGAGCCATTGCATAACGTGTCAATGAATCCATAATTAATAAAACATGATATTTATTATGTCTAAAATATTCAGCAATACGAGTAGCATAGATAGCTCCTTTAATCTGTAATAATGGAGAACAATCTGCAGGAACAGCAATAACTATAGAACGAGATAAACCTTCCGATCCAAGAACATTATTTATAAAATCTTTTACTTCTCGACTCCGTTCTCCTATCAATGCTATGACAATAATGTCAACTTTAGTATATCTAGCTATCATTCCTAGTAATACACTTTTCCCTAATCCTGAACTAGAAAATAAACCTATTCTTTGTCCTCTACCAATAGTTAATAAAGAATTAATAGACCGTACTCCTGTATCTAATACATCGGTAATAGGGAAACGATCTAAAGGATTTATTTTATCAAAAGTTAAAGATAAAAAATCTTTGACTTTTAACCTATCAAATCCATCTAATGGACGTCCTAAACTATCTATCACTCTTCCTAATAATTCAAGACCTACTGGTAAAAAAGGAGTAAAATTAACCATCTTATTATTTATTAATTTAGAAAAAACGCGCGCATTCGATTGAATCCCTATTGCTTCTTCAACAGGCATTAATAATAATTTCTTTTCTTTAAAACCAATTACTTCACATTCTATTTCATTCCTATCTTCATCAAAAAAATTTTCTATAAAACATAGAGATCCAATGGGTAACTTCAAACCTGTTACTTCCAAGACAATACCATTAATTCCTGTTAGATATCCATAATTAAAACCAACAGGAAGATTATCAAGTTTTTTTTCAAAAATAGTTATTCTTTTCAACCATTTTTTTAATCGTAAATTCATTAATAATGCTCGTCAAAAAAAGAAAGTCGACATAATTCTCGCCAAAAAGTAGAAATAGTAACATCCAAATTACCATTATCTGACTCTATTTTACAACCACCTAAACGTATGCCATGATCACATAATATGCTCCAACCATGCATATTAAAAATTTTACCAAAATTTTTTGTTATCATGTCTAAATCATCAGGATGAATAATCAATTTAGGTTTATAAAAAAGAATAGATTCTTTCTGAATTACTTCTTTAATTTTATTTAAAATAAAAGAAGTTTTTATCAAAGGAGTATCACCCACCATCTTTGCAACTATCTTTAAAGCCAAATTAACTAAATGAGTAGGAATAATTTTATCTAAATTTTCTAACTCTAATTGAAATTCTGAAAGAAACATATCAATTTTTTTTTGGACAATTTGTCTTCGTTTTTTAAGTTCTAACAATTTTTTTTCTATTCCAATTTTATAATCTTCTTCTTTAATATTTTTTTTTTGATCACTTTTTTCAAATATTTTAGACTCTTTTTTATCATAAAATTCCTTTTTTGTATTGGTATCAACACATTTAATTAAATTTATCTTCGATAATTTATCTTTATGTATAATACAGGAACTTTTTTTTAAAAATTGTAATGAAACTAATTCTTCTGGATACCATTTTTCCCATATTTTATTTGATATTATATCTGACATTATTCTACCTTATCTTCTTCAATGGTTATTTCCTCTTTTTCTAAAAAAGATCGCATGGTTTTAAGTAACAATTTTTGAGCATTAGTAATATCAGACGTTAATAGAGTATGTTTCTTAGATAATTTCTCTCGTAAATAATCTGCGTCTTGTTCTGACATATTTCTTATGAATTTATCTTTTAATAAATCATCGGTATGAGATAATCCAATACATATAGTATCTAAATCTACATGGTTTACTAAATGACAAATATATTTGTCTTGCATATTAATTAAATTTTTAAATGAAAAAATCTCATTTAAAATTTTTTTTGTTATATCTGTATTAAAATTAGATAAATCATGAATAATTGTTTTTTTTTCATGATTTTTCATTAAAGTTAAAATATTCGCTACTTTTTTCAAAGATCTCTGGTTATTTATCATGCTTTCGTAACGGCTAAGTATATCAGTAACTATTTTTACTAATTCTTTTTCTCCGGATTTATTAAGACTAGAAAACGTAGCAATACGCAGTAAAATTTGAGAACGTTGCTTTTCGTTAAATAAATCAAGAATTTCAGCTGCTTTTTTATCTTTTATATATACTAATATCGCAGTAATAATTTGAACATGTTCATATTGAATTAAATTAAATAACTGTTTAGAATTTATATTATTTAATTTTTTAAAAACATAATCCATATTTTTTATACTAATATTTTCTTCTAAAAAAACAGCTGCTTCTTTTTCACCTAACGTTTTTTTTAAAATTGAAAATAAATAGTCACCATAAACGTAACTGAAATAATTATTAGGATGAATAAAATCTATACATTCTTGTAACACTTTATTTACTTCTATAGAAGATATATTATTGATATTTACCATACATTTCAAAATCTTTCGTGATTCTAAAATTGTTAATTTTTTTAATACTTCCACAGCTGAATCAACATCTATTGACATTAACAAAATTGAACTTCTCTCAATACCGTTTAAACTCATAATTTTTTATCACTTATCCATTTTTTTACAATCATTTCTATAATATGTGCTTCATTTCTAGACAAATTACTGGTGGTTTTTTTTACATTATTTACGATCTTAACATCATTGCTTTCTGAAAAAGAATTTTCATCTTCTTTATTAATTTTAGATTCTACTTTTTGCTTTCTTTTATCTAAGAAGTTAACATGTAAATATTTAAGTTGATTTATTTTTTTTTTAAAAAAAATAAATTCTAACAAAATAATACTGCATAAAAACAAAATGATAAAAGGATAAAAAGTTATTAATACATTCGATTCTGTTAACTTTTTCCATATTAAATTAAATTTAATTTCATTTTCTTTCTTATTTAAATCATGTATATTTTTTTTATCGATTCTATCGACTAAATTACATTTATTCGTATTAAATTTAATTTTATCGGATATTTTAGAAATATCTAATTTATTCACAAACAAAGAATTAACAACATTGACCGTGTCTCCTCGTTTTTTAGAATATCCGATAGCTTGACGAGTTAAATGATCAATTTTTTTCATTAAATCCATTGGCAATGGAATATACTTTCCTTGCTTATTTTTTATAAAATTCACTACCACAGCTGTTGATAACCGTTTTATTTCTCCAACATTCACTTTAGTTCGAAGAATAGTGTGATCTAACTCATAATTAATAATATCATCCCGATAATTTTTGGCATTTTCAGGATAATAAAAATTTTTGTTTCCGTTGCTATTATTTGTTAAATACGTATCTTTTGTTTTACTAGAATTTAACAATTTTTCTGATCTAATATGATTAATTTTACTTTTAGATACATCAGGAAATATATGAACAGGAGAGTTTGACATTAATATATCAGAATCTTTTCTAGTATAATCTATATTTTGGGTACTTTGATGGGATCGAATAGCTTGACTAGAACTATCAAAATTAGGTTTATATTTTTCTTCTGTTTTTTCCTGATTATTAAAATCTATTTGTGCAGTTACTTGGGCATGAATATTTTCTGATCCTACAACAGGAGCTAAAATATCTTCGATTCTCTTTTTATAACGTTTTTCTAATTCTTCACTATATTTTACCTTCATATCACTTACTTCATTTTCAACAAAATCCAGATTATTTAATAAATTACCGGATTGATCGACAATAGTAACATGATTAGGTGTTAATCCAGATACACTACTAGAAATAAAATGCAAAATGGCATTTATTTGTCTTCTTTCCAAATATCGTCCAGATTGTAAATCTAAAATAATGGATGCTGTTGGTTCTTTTTTATCATGTACAAATAAAGAAGATTTAGGCAACGCAATGTGTACTCTGGCGGATTTAATTAAATCTAATCTTTCAATTGTTCTTGCTAATTCTCCTTCTAAAGCTCTTTGGTAATTCACTTGTTCATTAAACTGGCTCATTCCAAATTTTTCTTTATCCAATAATTCAAATCCGATTCCGGATCCTTTAGGTAAACCACGTTCAGATAAATAAAAACGAATTTCTTGCACTTTATCATGAGGTACTAATAATAGACCTGAATTTTCATTAAATCTATAAGGAACATTCAGAGTCACTAATTGAGAGACAACAGCTCCTCTATCTCTATTAGATAATCGATCATATAATACACTATATTCTTCAGATTTAACCCATATAGGGGTTATACAAAAAAAAATCACTATTAATATTATAAAAATTATTAATATTTTAGAAGTTATACCTAATTTACAAAAAAAATAATCAAATATTCTTTTTTCTTTTGATTTATTATTTGTATTAACGTTTTTTTCAAAATTCATAAAAATTTCCTGTCTGATAGTTCTGCTAAACTAACAGTAATCAAAATAAATCAAAAATATTTAATATGATTATGTAAAATAATTTCATTATAAATAATTTCTTGTTATTATTTTTATTTTATATAATAAAATTTGATGAATAAAAAATCTACAGTTTTAATATATTTTTATTATCAAAGTAAAATTATGCTATGATATTAGAAATAATATTATTTCTAATATGTAGAGGTATAATGTCCATTCACAACATTAATAATATTAAAAAAATAAATTTTAATATATTAACTTCTGTAGAAAAAAAGAACAAATTATTATCCAATAATTTTTCTTATTTAATTAAAAATACATTAAATAAAATAGATTTAATCCAAAAAAATGCAAAAGAAAACTCCAAAAATTTAATATTAGAAAAAAATGGAGTTTCTTTAAGTGATGTAGTAATAGACTTACAAAAATCTGCTATTTCTATGCATTTAGCTGTTCAAATTAGAAATAAAATAGTATCCAGTTATCAAGAAATTATGAATATGCAAGTCTAAATTTACCACATAGTGCTGGAAAAATTCCAGCACGTATATTTTATATTTCAAAAAATAACCATAAAAAATATCGATATAAAAAATAAAAATTTACTGGTGGAGTCAAGCGGAATCGAACCGCCATCCTTTTGCATGCCATGCAAATACTCTCCCAATTGAGCTATGACCCCAAAAACATACTTTATTTATCAAATAAATACATATATTCATTAATAAACAAAGTATAACTTTAAAATAATTAAAATGATATCAATTAAATACCGAATTTTTAACTAATTTTATCATTTAATTTTCATTAATATAATTGATAGCTTTACCTATACGTGATAATAAACGATTTTTACCTATAAGATACATTGTAATATCAATACTTGGAGAAATTTCTGAACCAGTAATTGCAAAACGAACAGGCATAGCAACTTCGGATAAAGTAATATTTAATTTTATAGATAACAATTTTATTAATTGAAATAAATTACGTTCACTCCACATTGAAAGATCAGCAATCATTTTACCAATTTCCTGTAAAATAATTATATTATTGATATTTAAATATTTTTTTGTTACATCATTACTCAAATACTCAAATTCTTGATAAAAAAATCGAGATAATTGTACCATTTCTCTTAAAGTATTACATCTGTGAGCTGTTATTTTGATTATTTCAGTTAAAATAGGACCTTCTGAAATATCTATATTTTCTGCTTGAAAATAATATTCAAGACATTTTCCTATATAATCTACAGATAAATTATTAATATAATAATGGTTAAGCCATATCAATTTTTTTATATTAAAACAACTTGATGACTTACTTAATCCTTTTAAATTAAATAATTTTTTCATTTCATCTAAACTAAAAACTTCTTGATTGCCATAAGACCAACCTAATCTTAGTATGTAATTTAAAATAGCATTAGGTAAATATCCTTGCTGATGATATTCCATCACATCAATAACATTATTCCTTTTAGAAATTTTTTCCCCGCTATTTTCAGTAACCATTGACACATGCGCGTAAATAGGAATATTTGCACCCAATGATTTTAAAATGTTGATCTGACGAGGAGTATTGTTAATGTGATCTTCTCCCCTGATAACATGAGTAATTCCCATGTCTCTATCATCTATTACAACACAAAAATTATATGTAGGAATCCCATTACTGCGTAAAATAATTAAATCGTCTAACTCTTTATTTTCAAAAACAATTTTCCCCCTTATTTCATCATGGAAAATTACTTTCCCTGTTTTAGGATTACGAAATCTTACTACATAAGGTTTACTATCATACAAATCTATTTTAATATCACGACATTTACCATCATATCGCGGTTTTTCTCCTTTTAAAATTTGATTTTTTCTTAACTCTTCCAATCTAATCGTAGAACAATAACATTTGTAAGCCTCTCCTGAAAGAATCATAGAATCGATAATATTTATGTAACGTTTTAATCTTTGAGTCTGAAAATACGGTCCTTCATCCCATGTTAATCCTAACCACTTTAATCCCTTTATAATTCTTTTTACAGATAATTCCGTAGAACGTTCACAATCAGTATCTTCAAAACGTAAAACAAAAACACCTTTATTATGTTTGGCAAACAACCATGAATATAAAGCCGTACGTACACTCCCTATATGTAAATTTCCTGTAGGACTTGGAGCAAAACGAGTCTTGATTATCATCTGTTACCTCTAAAAATTATTTTAATATCAAAGAGCCAATCTTAAACTTATCTATTAAATATTATTAAAATAATTTGATTTATTCTTACAATAAGAATAAAATTTAGATCAAAAAAAAAACATTATGATTAAAAATAAAACAAATAGCTATTTTATTAAAAAAAAAGGTTGACTGCTTCCGATTGATCTTTAAAATAGAAGCTATAAATATCAAAATAATTCTTTAGGGTGATTAACTCAGTTGGTAGAGTTCCTCCTTTACACGGAGGCAGTCGGCGGTTCGAGTCCGTCATCACCCACCAGTATAAGGGTCGTTAGCTCAGTTGGTAGAGCAGTTGACTTTTAATCAATTGGTCGCAGGTTCAAATCCTGCACGACCCAAATTAAAATATTAATATTTAAAAATAAATTTTATTTATGAACTTTATACCACAATTAATGCAATAAAAAATCAATATTATAAATTTCTTCTATTCTCATATCTTTAGCCCGATTTAATTTTAAACCAGGATTCTTACCTACAATTATTAAATTTACTTTTTTAGAAATAGAATTTACTACTCGCCCCCCCAAATATTCTATTCTTTTAATTAATTTTTCTCTAGAAAGTTCATTAAAAAATCCAGTAATAACAATTGTTTTATTAGATAAAAAAATATCATTATTTACTATATTAAATTTATGATCACCATCAGGATAAATATCTAATTCTTTTTCTAAAGCACTTAGAAAGTTTATTTTTTTATTATCATGAAAAAAATCATAAACATTTTTAGAAACTGTAGGTCCTAATCCTTTTATTTTAAGTAAATCTGATTGATTAACATAAATTAATTTTTTTAAATATTTAAAATAATAAGAAAGTAACATAGCCGTTGTTAAACCTATTCCATAAATGCCAAAAGCATAAATAACTTTACTTAACACTACAGATCGTGATTTATTTAATGATCGTAAAATATTTTTAGCAGATTTCACACCTATTCGATCTAACTTTATCAATTCATTAATTTTTAATTGAAAAAAATCGACAGGATTCTTCACATAATCATTATCTACCAATAAATCAATTAATTTATACCCTAATCCTTGCACATTTAATGCTTTTTTTGAAAAAAAATGATAAAATGCTTTTTTACGTTGCCCTATACAATTAAAACCTCCACTACAATAAAAATGACCATCTTTCTTTTTTTGTATTATTTTATACATACATATTGGACAATTTTTAGGAAAAGTAATATTATTTCTTTTTGTATCAGCATTTAATTTCACTACGTTGATAATTTTTGGTATAACATCTCCGGATCGACATACTGTCACATCGTCACCCACAGATAATCCTATTTTATCTATTTTATTTTTACTATGCAATGAAACGTTAGATATTATAACTCCAGATATTTCAACAGGTTTCACACGAGCAACGGGAGTAACAATACCCGTTCTTCCTATCTGAAAATCTACATGTAAAACCTTTGTAATCTTTTCAAAAGATTTGAACTTAACAGCAATAGCCCAAATAGGAAATCTATTAGAATCACCTAATATTTTCTGAAATTTAACACTATTTATTTTTAAAACAATACCATCTATATTAAAATCTAACAATGAACGTTTTTTTTCTATCTTATAATAGAATAAGCTTACTTCTTTTACATTAGTGCATAATACGGTATGGTTATCAATAAATAATCCCCATTTTTTTAAAATTTGTAATTTACCATAATGATTATTAACCTCATCTTTACCCTTAATTACATTGTATCCATATGCATAAAACATTAATTTCCTTTTAATAATCGTACTAGATCTATTATGACGCAATGATCCAGCCGCAACATTCCTCGGATTCGAAAAAAGCTTTTCTTTCTTAACGCCAAATTCTTGATTGAATGATAAAAAATCACTATTTTTAATAAACACTTCGCCTCTAATTTCCATTAAATACGGAATATTTTTACCTTTTAAAACTAATGGAATTGTATTCATTCTTATAGCATTGTTAGTAACATCTTCTCCAAATTGACCATCTCCACGCGTAACTGCGTTAATTAATTTTCCCTCTTTATATATTAAATTTAACGCTAAACCGTCTATTTTAAGTTCACAACATATTTCTATTGGATCTTTAATATTTAAAATATTTTTAATTTTTTTTTCAAATTTTAAATAATCATTTATATTAAAAGTATTATCTAAAGATAACATAGGCGTTAAATGGGAAAATAACTTACAACTCCTCTGAATAGTAGCTCCTATTTTTTGCGTAGGAGAATTAGTATTCACTGATAAATTATATTTTTCCTCCAATACTTGTAATTCCCTTATTAAACAATCATATTTTTCATCAGAAATCATAGGAGCATACAATGTATGATACAAATAATTATGATAAAAAATTTTTTGTCTTAATTTAAAAACTTTATTTTTATAAGATTTCATAAAACACCATTTTATAAAAAAATATTACAAATAAAACTTATAAAAAACAAAAAAATTAAATATGTAATATATTTAATAAAATATTAAAATTTGATTTTTACGAAAAATAATTACGTTTTATTTTTAATACATTTTTGATTAATAGAAATTGATAATATCAATTATATTATTTATTAATAATATCACGTTTATTATTTAATAATATCTATTATTAAATAATAATAACTTATTATGGATCATTTTATTGCTTCACTAAATATAATTAACTAACAAAAAATATTTGTTTTGATATTAAACTATACTTAAATTATAAAATAGTTTATATTTTTATTGTTTATTTAAAATATTAAAAAATAATTGTTAGTTTTATATGTTATTTTTTTAATTAAATTAAAAAAATAAAAACGCAATTTTAAAAATTTTATTATTTAATAATTAAAAATATAAAATAAAATATTCATTATTTTTTATATCTTTTTAATCGTTAAAGAAAAATTTTATTTAATTAAATTTATTCTTATAAAACTTTAAAAATAGTTTTAATCAATAAATTATTACATAACCAATATTATATAAATTTTATTTATTAATAACGATAATTTAGTTGAATTATTATAAATTTTAAAAAATATTCATTAACCATTAAAAACATATTGTCTATATAAAATTTTAAGTCAACTATTGACTAATACAATCATATTTCAGCATAAAAAAAATAATATTATATAATACAATATTGGAATATCTATGAAAAAAATATATTCAGATCAATCTTATACAATTGGTAATACACCATTGATCAGATTAAAAAAAATAGGTCATGGTTATATTATAGTAAAAGTTGAATCTCAAAATCCAGGTTTTAGCGTAAAATGCCGGATAAGTGCCAATATGATATGGAATGCAGAAAAAACAGGTATATTAAATAAAAAAAAAGAAATATTGGAAGCAACTAGTGGTAATACCGGAATATCTTTAGCATATATTGCTGCTTCTCACAATTATAAAATTACTTTAACAATGCCGGAAACTATGTCTTTAGAACGTAAAAAATTACTTAAAGCATTAGGAGCCCAATTAATTTTAACAGATGGGAAAAAAGGCATGAAAGGAGCTGTTTTAAAAGCAAAAGAAATGGACATTTTACATCCAGGAAAATATGTTCTTTTACAACAATTTAATAATCCAGCTAATCCAGAAATACATGAAAAAACGACTGGTCCTGAAATTTGGAATGATACGGATGGTGAAATAGACGTATTAATATCAGGAGTTGGAACTGGCGGAACAATTACAGGAATTAGTCGGTATATCAAAAAAACCAAAAAAAGAAAAAACTTTATTTCTGTAGCAGTTGAACCAGATCAATCACCAGTAATCTCACAATTTCTTTCCGGGAAAAAAATAAAACCTGGAACTCACAAAATACAAGGCATTGGAGCCGGATTCATTCCTAAAAATTTAGATTTAAATTTAATAGATAAAGTTATCACTGTATCGTATCAAGAATCAATTTTAGCATCACGTATGCTAATGCAAAAAGAAGGTATCTTAGCCGGAATTTCTTCAGGAGCAGCTCTTTCTGCAGCTATAAAAATACAAAAAGAAGATATATTTAAAAATAAAAATATTGTTGTCATTCTTCCTTCTTCTGGAGAAAGATATCTAAGCACTGATTTATTTGCTGAAATATAAAATATAAACATTATACTATTTTATAAAAAACTATAATAATTTCATTTTTTATAATCATTCTTATTCTTAAAATCATATTAATTTTAACTTTTAAATAAAAAATGTTAATAACATTTAAATAAATTTATTTAATAAAATTATTTAACAAGTAAATTGATCATAAAATAAAATTAAGGGCAATTTATGTTGCAAAAAAACATTACAATAACAGCAAAAAACGGATTACATACTCGTCCAGCTGCTCAATTTGTTAAAGAAGCAAAAAAATTTATATCTGATATTACTGTAACTTGTAAAGGTAAAAATGCCAGTGCTAAAAGTTTATTTAAACTACAATCTTTAGGATTAATCCAAGGCAGTATAATTACTTTATCTGCAAAAGGTGAAGATGAAAAAAAAGCAATTATACATTTAGAAAATGTTATATCAGAATTAAAATAATTATTAAATTAAACTACATTTATATTATCATAAAAAATTACCGGAAGTAATATTCCTATACTTCCGGAATATTTAAACTCCAGTTAATGTCTCCTGATAATAATATTCTTAAATTTAATTCGCTATTTTACATCTAAAGGTAACATTATGATTTCAGGTATTTTAGCATCACCAGGTATTGCTTTTGGGAAAGCTATATTATTAAAAGAAGAAAATATTATTCTCAATCAGAAGAAAATTTCTCATAAAAAAATCAATGAAGAAATAAAAAAATTTTTTGAAGGCAGAAAAAAAACATTATTACAATTAAAAGAAATTAAAAAACAAGCAATTTTATCTTTCGAAAAAGAAAAAGAAGAAATTTTTGAAGGTTATATTATGCTGCTAGAAGATGAAGAGTTAGAAAAAGAAATTATTTCTCTAATTCAAGAAAAATTTATTTCTGCAGATTATGCAACTGATATTGTCATTCAAAAACACATAAACTCACTAGAAAAATTAGAAGACGAATATTTAAAAAATCGGGCAATAGACATTAAAGATATAGGGAATAGATTATTACGTAATATTCTTAAATTAAATGTCATTGATTTAAAAAATATAAAAAATCAAGTGATACTTGTATCCAAAGATTTGACACCTTCAGAAACAGCTCAACTTAATTGTGAAAAAATATTAGGATTTATCACTGATTTAGGAAGTCAGATATCTCATACATCAATTATCGCTAGATCATTAGAAATTCCCGCTATTGTAGGAACTGGTAATATCACAAAAAAAGTTAAAAATGGTGATTTTCTTATCATTGATGCCATCAACAATATAATTTTTATTAATCCTGACAAAGATCAAATAAATAAAATAAAAATATTAAAAGAAAAATACATAAGTAAAAAAGAAAAATTAATTTCATTAAAAAAGTTACCAGCCATTACTTTGGATCGACATCAAATAGAACTCGGAGCTAACATTGGGAATATTAACGATATTCCTAATGCAAAAAAAAATGGAGCAAAATCTATAGGATTATATCGTACTGAATTTTTATTTATGAAACGTGCAAATTTACCATCTGAAGAAGAACAATTTCAAACATACAAAAAAATAGCCGAAAAAATGAATGGTGGTTCCGTAATTATCAGAACAATGGATATTGGAGGAGATAAAAATCTTCCGTATATGAATTTCCCTAAAGAAGAAAATCCTTTTTTAGGTTGGAGAGCTATCCGTATTTCTATAGATAGAAAAGATATCTTACATGATCAATTAAAAGCTATTCTCAGAGCTTCGGTTTTTGGTAATTTAAAAATTATGTTTCCAATGATTATTTCAGTAGAGGAAGTAAGAATTCTCAAACATGAATTAAAAAAATTAAAATCACAATTATCTGAAAAAAAAATAAAATTTGATAAAAAAATAGAAATTGGAATTATGATAGAAACACCAGCTTCTGCAATTATATGTCATCACTTAATAAAAGAAGTGGATTTCTTTAGCATAGGAACCAACGATTTAACCCAATACACTTTAGCTGTTGATCGTGGCAATAAATGCGTATCTAAGCTTTACAATCCAATGAGTCCATCTGTACTAAATTTGATTCAAATGGTAATTAATGCTTCTCATATCGAAGGAAAATGGACAAGTATATGTGGTGAATTAGCAGGAGATCAACGTGCTACAACATTACTATTAGGAATGGGAATTGATAAATTAAGTATGAGTTCTCCAAATATTCCTAATATAAAAAGAATAATAAGAAGAGTAAATTTCAAAGAAGCACAAAAATTAGCAAAAGAAGCTTTAAATCAAGCTACAGCTCGGGAATTAATTGATGTAATAAACAAATTTAATAATAATAAAAATTTTTATTAAAAAACTATTTTATCTAAAAAAGTATTAGGAGAAATTAATGGGACTATTTTCAAATTTTTTTGAGAAAAAAAAAGATGATTTTAATCAAGTCATTGAAATAAAATCACCAATATCAGGAAAAATTATCGATATTAAAAATGTACCTGATGCGGTTTTTTCTCAAAAAATTGTTGGAGATGGAATAGCAATCGAACCTACAGGTAATGAAATTGTTGCTCCAATAAATGGCACTATAGGAACAATATTTAAAACCATGCATGCTTTTTCTATTCAATCTAAAGAAGGCATTGAATTATTTGTTCATTTTGGTATAGATACTGTTAATCTTCAAGGGAAAGGATTCAAAAAATTTATTCAAGAATCAACCATTGTTAAAGTAGGAGACAAAATCATTTTTTTAGATTTACCATTTTTAAAATTAAACTCTAAATCTATCATCACACCTGTTGTAATATCTAATATGGAAAGAATAAAATCAATAAAAAAATATTCCGGTAATGCTATTGCAGGAAAAACAACAATTATGAGTATAACAATATAATTTATATTAGTTAAAACGGTATGAAAAATACCGTTTTAACTGTTAAATTATATTTAATGATTTTTCCATTTAAATTTATATTTTTTAATAAAAATTTATCTCATATTCCTTATAAAGAATCAACAATAATATGCGTTAATTTTATTAATAAAAATTATCTTTAATATCATTTAACATATTTATTACCGAATTTTTACCTATTTTTACTATTTATGATATATACTTGATTTAGATTAATAAAAATCATAACTATTCATTTTATATAAATAACTCTAAAAAACAAAAACAAAAATACTAATGATATTAAAAATTTTTTATTATTAAAATTACCGATATTTATTCTTTATTCAGAAATATCTTCAGATCAAAATCTAAAACACTCTCTAAGTGATAAATTATCATAAAAGTAATATAACTTATATTATTATTACATTTAATAATAATATTATTATATTAATATTTCTTATCTTTAAATTTTCTCTTTTTTTAATTATTTACTAATTCAACATAAAAGATAATTAATCATACTTATTTAATATATTAAATATATATAAAACTATCTGATCAAATATCATATATCTATGTCCATAGCAATATATATATTATTATTGATACTATTATTTAATAACAATTTTCTGATACATATATATACGTATCTCTTAAAAAAATAAACGCCATTTATTAATTGAAATAATTCTTAAACGCATTAATTCTGACTTAATTCCAATTCCAGTAAATCCTGATTGTACAATAGATTTAATAGAAACACTCTTCGCTATAAAAAACATACTTTTTAAATATGCACCAGGAGAAGAAATTGATTTTACTAAACCTAAATAATCGGCATAAAAATCAATTAAAATTACTAATTTATCTATTCTTTCAGGTTTTCTCCAAGCATCAATACGATCGAAAAAAATAACAATAGACTGTGTAGTTTGAAAAAAAATACTATATAAAAAATTACCAAAACCAGAAATCAAAATAGCTAAATCTTGAATATCAGAAGGAACATGTAAACGCTTACATAATCTTTTAATTAAGGAAGCAGAAAAATCGTTATAAAATTCATATTTTTTTTTATTACATAAAGAAGAAAAACTGATGCTTAAAAATTGACATAAACAAGAAAATCTTATATCTATTTGTTTACTTACCTTAGACACTTTCGCTAAAGCCATAAAAAAAAAATTATTTATATTCACCATATAATTATTCATATGTACTGAAAAACCAATAGAATATAATTTATCTATTTCAGGAAACAAAATAGACAAAGCTCGACAATCACGCAATACCTGAAAATAAACATGTGGATGAGGTGTCATTAAAGCTTTTTCTGTTTCTTTCCAAATCCTTTCATTTTTTAAATAAGATAATTCTCTACTTTTAACTATATCTGACATAAATAACATTGTTTCTCTTGCAATTGTAAATCCTAAATAACTAAAAGTAGCTGCAAATCGAGCAACTCTCAATACCCGTAACGGATCTTCTTTAAATGAACTAGAAATATGACGCAATATCCTCAATTTAAGATCTTTTTTCCCATTACACGGATCAATATAATTACCATATTGATCTTGAGCAATAGCATTTATTGTCAAATCTCTCCTAATTAAATCCTCTTCTAACGTTATTTTAGAAGAATAATTAAATTTAAAACCATGATAACCCATTCCTGATTTTCTTTCTGTTCGTGCTAAAGCATACTCTTCACGAGTTTTCGGATGAATAAAAACAGGAAATTCTTTACCAACTTGTTTATAACCTTTACTAAGTAAAAATTCAGCATTAGAACCTACAATCACCCAATCTTTATCTTTAATCGATAAATGTAATAATTTATCTCTAACAGCACCGCCTACTAAATATATGTTCATAAAATATATCCTATTAATTTTAATTAAATACATTACGTACCTATAATGCCAAGAATATATTACTAAAATTTTTAAATATTAAAAATATATTAAAATAGTATAAAAATATTTTTATCAAAATAATATTAATAAAAAACTATATAAAATATATATTTTAATGTAACTATATTAAAAATATATAAAAATTTTTATTATATAAAATAAACATATATATAATAATATAATTATTATATATATGCGCATCATACATAAATATTATGTTTATCAATATAATAAAAAAGAAAATAATGTAATTTTATTACATATTAATATATAATTAATATAAAATATGATATATATAAATTACATATATATAATATTTTTATTATTAATGGAAAATATTTATTATTAATAACAAATTTTAAAAATATTATTAATTTAAAATTAAAAAATAAATTATTTATTTTAAAATACTAATAAAAACATGATAATAATTTATTTTTTAATAACATTTATAATCAAAAATGATATAGTACGTATTTTAAATAACATATATATTCTTCATCCATCAATATATTAATACAGGTTTTTAATCATGAATCAATCCTTACTATATGAATTCGGAAATAAAAAACAACGTGTTAAAAATGCTATCCGTTCATTAAAACAAGGTAAAGGCATTATATTACTAGATGATGTAGATAGAGAGAATGAAGGAGATTTAATTTTTGGATGCGAATCATTAACTGTAGAACAAATAGCCCTCACAATCAGATACGGAAGTGGTATCGTTTGTTTATGTATAACTGAATCAAAAAGAAAACAATTAGCATTACCTATGATGGTTAAAAATAATACTAGCAAATTTAGCACCAACTTTACAGTTACAATTGAAGCTGCCCAAGGAGTATCTACAGGCGTATCAGCTAAAGATAGATTAACTACAATTCTTACAGCTACATCCGATACAGCTAAACCTAGCGATTTAAATCGTCCTGGACACGTTTTCCCACTACGGGCACATCAACAAGGATTATTAAAAAGAAAAGGACACACAGAAGCTACAATTGAACTAATGAATATATCCGGATTAAAACCAAACGGAATACTATGTGAATTAACTAATCCTGATGGATCTATGTCAAAAATACACGAAATTACCCATTTTGCAAAGTTAAAAAATATGACAGTATTAACTATCGAAGATTTAATAAATTATATTTATTAACATAATTACAATTCATAAAATGGAAAATTTATATAAATGAAAAAAAATATTTCTAAAAAATTATAAAATTTTTATTTTATGGATTTTAAATCACTTAACAACCAATTAGGACTAACAAAAATATTTAATTTAGAAAGTTTTCTTTCTTTAAAACGTAACATACCAACATTAGCAATCATTGCTCCATTATCTGTACACAATTCAGATCTTACATAAAAAACCTGAATTTCACAACACATAGCCATCAACTTAATTTTTTCTCTTAAAGAATCATTTGCGCTTACTCCACCAGCTACAACTATACGATTCAAACCGGTTTTTTCCAATGCCCGTTTACATTTAATTACCAATATATCAGTTGCTGCTGATTCAAATTCATAAGCAATATCTGCACGCGTTTGAAAATCTTTTTTTTGCTTATTAATTAAATTAGAAGTATACGTCTTCAACCCTGAAAAACTAAAATTTAAATCAGAAGATTTAATCATAGGTCTTGGTAATTTAAAACGACCAGGAGTACCATATTTTGCCATCTTAGATAAAGAAGGTCCTCCAGGATAACCTAAACCTAATAATTTAGCAGTTTTATCGAAAGCATCACCAACAGAATCATCCAGTGATTCTCCTAACAACTTATAACTACCGATTTTAAATGCTTGAATTAATTGAGTATGTCCTCCAGAAACAAGAAGAGCAATAAACGGAAATTCTACCTTTTTTTCTTCCAGCATTGGTGATAATAAATGTCCTTCCATATGATTTACCGGGATAATAGGTATATTCCAAGAAAATGACAAAGCATGACCAATAGAAGCACCTATCAATAATGATCCCATTAGTCCAGGACCTGCAGCATAAGCAATAGCGCTAATAGACTTTATATCACATTCGGATTGCATTAAAGCTCTATTAATCAAAGGTACCGTTTTTTCCATATGAGCACGCGCTGCTAGCTCAGGAACTATCCCTCCATATTTAGAATGTAAATCAAATTGATTATGTAACAAATTAACCATTAAACCTAATCGATCATCGTAAATTGCAATACCAGTATCATCACAAGACGTTTCAATACCTAATACACGCATTTTCCCCCTTAAGCAATTTCAATATAAAAAATCACATCTATTTTACGTAAAAATATTTAATATATGCTAAAAATATTTATATAATAAATAAATTAATTTAATTATCTTATATTAAAAAAAATATAATGTATATTATTAATAAATAATATATAAGATATTTAAAAAATACATTTATAATACCACATTTTTTGATATTATGTTTCTAACATTGTAAAGTAAAAATCATTCTTTTTAATTTTGTATTAAAATAAGGTAAATACAATATGCCTATTATTAAAGTACGTGAAAATGAACCTTTTGATATAGCTCTACGCAGATTTAAAAGATCCTGTGAAAAAGCCGGAATATTAGCTGAAATTAGACGTCGAGAATTTTATGAAAAACCCACTACTGAAAGAAAAAGAGCAAAAGCATCCGCAATAAAACGTCTTGCAAAAAAAATTTCTAGAGAAAATTTAAAACGTATTCGCATGTACTAACATTAAATATGATAAAAATAAAACACTGTTAAACTTTATCATTTCAGTGTTTTATAAAAGAACAAATAAAATATATGACAGGAAAAATACCAAAAGTTTTTATAGATGAATTACTTATCAAAACTAATATAATTGATCTTATTAATTCACGTATTCCATTAAAGAAAAAAGGTCAAAATTACCATGCTAAATGTCCTTTCCATAATGAAAAAACTCCATCTTTTACAGTAAATGATAAAAAGCAATTTTATTATTGTTTTGGCTGCAATGCTCATGGAAACGTAATTGATTTTTTAATGAATTATGAACATTTAACTTTTATAGAAAGCATTGAAACACTTTCTATCTTAAATAGATTAACTATACCTTATAATATTGGTTATAAAAAAAATAAAAATGAATATAATAAAAGAAACGAATTATATTGCTTATTAAAAACAATATCTGATATATATAAAAAAAACATTGTCAATGATAATACCAATGAAGCTTATCTCTACTTAAAAAAAAGAGGAATTAATGGGAAAATGATAAATGATTTTTCTATTGGTTTTGCACCAAAAGAATGGAACAACATGTCAAACAAAATTATATTAAATCAAAAAAATAGAAACACACTTATTGATTCTGGGATACTAATGTTAAATAAGCAAGGATATCCTTATGATCGATTTAGAGGAAGAATCATATTCCCTATTAAAGATAACTATGGGAGAATTAGTGGATTTGGTGCTAGAAATTTAGATAATAAAAAACCAAAATATATTAATTCTCCAGAAACAAACATTTTTCATAAAAGCAGACAACTATATGGTCTATATGAAATAAAAAAAAAATACCCCAAACCAGATAAATTATTGATCGTTGAAGGATATATTGATGTTATCATGCTTACTCAATTTAAAATTAATTATGCAGTAGCTTCACTAGGAACCTCAATAACTTCCGAACACATACAATTACTTTTCCGTACTACCAATAATATAATTTATTGTTACGATGGCGATAACTCAGGAAAAGAAGCTGCATGGCGCACTTTAAAAAAAAGTTTACCATACATACAAGACGGAAAAAGTATCAAATTTATATTTCTTCCTCAAGACGAAGATCCAGATACCATAGTTAGAAAAGAAGGTAAAAAAGCTTTTGAAAATAGAATTAATCAAGCAACTAATTTATCAAAATTTCTTTTTCATAAATTGTTAAAAAACATTAATTTAAGCTCTATTGAAGGACGTAGTTATTTAAGCGCAATAGCGGTTCCATTAATTAAATTAATACCAGGAGGAACTATGCGTATTTATTTGAAACAAATATTAGCACATAAATTAGGAATTCCAGATCTTAATCAATTAGAACAATTGTTCATTAAAAACAAAAAAAAAATTGAAAATTATAGTATTAAACCAATAAAACAAAACAGAATGCGAATCCTAATTTCCTTATTAATTCAAAACCCATATTTAGCAAAAAACGTACCTTCTGTTGAACAACTAAATAATTTAAAAATAAAAGGATTAACTTTATTTTTAGAATTAACTGAAATGTGCAAAAATAATCCAAAAACAAATACAGGACAAATATTAGAAGCATATAGAAATACCGATATAATATCTGTTTTATATAAACTCGCTAAATGGGATCACATGATAATCGAAAAAGAAACAAAAAACGTATTTTTAGATTTATTAAGTGGACTGTATAATAAAATATTAGAAATAAGACAAGAACTCTTAATAAATAAAGAAAGAAAAAAAGGATTAAATAATACTGAAAAAAAAGAATTATGGTCAATAAATAAAAAATTAGCAGGAATATAATTCCATGAAATTTCAATAAGTTAGATAAAAATATGTTTTTATATTTTAAAAATCTTAAAAAACATGTCAAAATATTAAACACATCTTAACAGTTCATAGAACTGCTCATGATTGACAAAAATATAAGTCAATCGATTTTACCAATAAAAATTAACAAAAGAAATGTGGATACTGTCTCATGGAGCAAAACCCGCAATCACAGCTTAAGCTACTTGTCACTCACGGAAAGGAGCAAGGTTATTTGACCTATGCTGAAGTTAACGATCATCTACCAGAAGACATAATTGATTCTGATCAAATCGAAGATATAATTCAAATGATTAATGATATGGGAATACAAGTAGTAGAAGCAGCACCCGATGCCGATGATCTTATACTGAACGAAAGTAGTACAGATACTGATGAAGATACAGCTGAGGCAGCGGCACAAGTGTTATCTAATGTAGAAACTGAACTTGGTCGAACAACTGATCCTGTTCGCATGTACATGCGTGAAATGGGTACTGTAGAATTATTAACACGAGAAGGTGAAATTGATATAGCAAAAAGAATAGAAGATGGAATTAACCAAGTTCAATCTTCAGTGGCTGAATATCCAGAAGCTATTAGTTACCTTCTAGAACAATATCATCGAGTAGAATCTGGTGAAATAAAATTATCTGAACTAATTACAGGATTTGTAGATCCAAATGCAGAAGAATTTTTTTCTCCTATATCTACAAATATTGGATCTGAACTACCAGAAGAAGAACATAACAACGAAGATCATGACAATGATGAAGAAGATGATAATGAAGATGAAAACAATATTGATCCTGAACTAGCTAAAGAAAAATTTGTTGAATTAAATTCTCAATATAACATTACTAATACTACAATAAGAAAAAATAATAGAAATCATGAAGATTCACTAAACGCTATTAATAATTTATCAGAAATATTCAAACAATTTAGATTAGTTCCTAAACAATTTGATTATTTGGTAAATAACATGCGAAAAATGATGGAAAGAGTAAGAATACAAGAACGCTTAGTTATGAAACTATGTGTAGAAAAATGTAAAATGCCAAAAAAAAACTTTATTAATATTTTTGCAAAAAGAAAATCTGATACTAACTGGTTAAAATTAATAAAAAATAAAAAAAAACCATGGTCTGAAAAATTGTATTCAATAAAAGAAGATATTAATCTTATCTTAAAAAAATTAATTCAGATAGAAAAAGAAACAGGATTAACTATTGAACAAGTAAAAGATATCAATAAAAGAATGGCTATAGGAGAAGCTAAAGCCAGAAGAGCTAAAAAAGAAATGGTAGAAGCAAACTTAAGATTAGTTATATCAATAGCAAAAAAATATACTAACCGTGGATTACAATTTTTAGATCTAATTCAAGAAGGAAATATAGGTTTAATGAAAGCTGTAGATAAATTTGAATATAGAAGAGGATATAAATTTTCAACATACGCCACCTGGTGGATTAGACAAGCTATTACTCGTTCTATTGCTGATCAAGCTAGAACTATTCGTATTCCTGTACATATGATCGAAACTATCAATAAACTAAATCGTGTTTCCAGACAAATGCTACAAGAAATGGGAAGAGAGCCAACACCTGAAGAATTATCTGAAAGAATGTTAATACCAGAAGATAAGATAAGAAAAGTGTTAAAGATAGCAAAAGAACCTATATCAATGGAAACACCTATTGGAGACGATGATGATTCTCATTTAGGTGATTTTATAGAAGATACAACATTAGAATTACCTTTAGATTCTGCTACTTCTGAAAGTTTACGTTCTGCTACTCATAATGTTTTATCTGGCCTAACTCCGAGAGAAGCCAAAGTTTTAAGAATGCGTTTTGGTATTGATATGAATACCGATCATACTTTAGAAGAAGTTGGTAAACAATTTGATGTCACACGTGAACGTATCAGACAAATAGAAGCTAAAGCATTAAGAAAATTAAGACATCCTAGCCGATCTGAAGTACTCCGTAGTTTTTTAGATGATTAACAGACAACAACAAAGCTTGTTTTATTTAAAAAGCTTTGTTGTTGTTTTAAACAAAAATTTATAATGCATTTTTATGATCTACAGTAGTATGAATATAATGTTAAAATTGAATCTTTGTGTAATATTCAAAATTATATCTACATCTATATTAAATTTAACAAAATATGAAAATTTGTATAATAAATTTTACTCATATAAAATCACAAATAAATATTTAATTATTTTTAAAATAAAATAATGAATAATCTTATATTCTATTAAATCAGTAGTAATAAATTCTCATTAATTTAACACATTGGTTTAGAAATAATTCTAGCAGGAACACCAGCAGCTGTACTATGCGAAGGGATAGAATTTAAAACAACAGCACCTGCACCTATTTTAGAATTTGAGCCAATTTCTATATCTCCAAGAATCTTTGCTCCAGCTCCTATAATAACTCCTTCCCTTACAGTAGGATGTCTTTTCCCAGTAATTTTCCCGGTACTACCTAATGTTACAGATTGTAAAATAGAAACATTATTTTCTACTAAAACAGTTTCTCCTATTACAATACCAGTAGCATGATCTAACATAATACCATATCCAATTTCAGCAGCAGGATGAATATCGACCGAAAATAATACTGATACTGTATTTTGCAAAAATAATGCAAATGATTTACGTCCTACTTTCCATAATTTATGACTAATACGATATATTTGTAAAGCATGGAAACCTTTTAAATATAAAAATATGGTAGAATAGTGATCTATTACAGGATCTCGATTGTACACAGCATATATGTCTTTAACAGCAGATTTTAGTAAAGACAAATCAGATAAATACACTTTTTCAAAAGTATCTTGTAAAAAAAAATCCACAATCATTTTATTTTGCAATTTGTTAGATAAAATAAAACTTAATGCTTGTAAAAAAGATTTATGCTGTAATACCATTAAATAATGAAATTTAGACAATGTAGGTTCATTATCTGATATAATTTTTATTTCTGACCGTATTTTTTCCCATACTAAATTAATTTCTTTAAGCAAAATTTTCCCTCCTAAAAAAAATAAAAAAAATAATAAAAATTAAAATGATTTAGTAAAATTTTAGATTCAATCATTCACCATAAACTATATTATTTTTCAATAAACATTTTTCTTATTTAAGCTAACCTGAAATCACACCTAAAAAATGTTAATAAATATTTTAAATCACATCTTTTAAAAAATTTAAATTTTTTTTATTTGTAATAAAAAATATCGCGACATATTTTTATGTCGCGATGAATAATTATCAATTTTAATTAGAAATCAATTTTAAAAACATTAAATAAAATAAAGATTATTTATGTTTCAATGCGGAAATAACACAAGATACTTGTTCCTTTGAAACCCCGCCTTTAGAATTTTTTTTATTTATGATAGAACATAAATCTAATACGTCATATACATCAGAAGAAATAACAGGGCAATGTTTTTTAAAAGTTAAAATATCTATTTCTTGCAGTGATATGTTTCTTTCTATTGCTTCTAATACAATCTTTCCAACAATACGATGAGCATCACGAAAAGGTATACTTTTTCGCACTAGATAATCCGCCAATTCAGTAGCATTGGAGTAACCTTTCTTTGCAGCTTCTCGACAAACAAACTTATTTATTTTAATTCCCTTTAAAACTAAAATAGACATATGCAAACAATTATTCCAAGTATCTAATGCATCAAACAATCCTTCTTTATCTTCTTGCATATCTTTATTATATGCTAGAGGTAAACCTTTCAACAATACTAAAATACTTATCAAAGAGCCATACACACGACCAGTTTTACCTCGAATTAATTCTAGAGCATCTGGATTTTTTTTTTGAGGCATTAATGAAGAACCGGATGTTACATCATCAGATAATGAAATAAAATTTGCTTCTCCGGAATTAAAAAAAATTAAATCTTCAGAAAAACGTGATAAATGTAACATACTGATTGAAGCAACCGATATTAACTCAACAACATAATCTCTATCAGAAACACTATCTAAACTATTATTTGTCGCTGAAGAAAAACCTAAATTATACGCTAATTTTTCTCGATCAATATTCCAACTTGTACCAGATAAAGCTCCGCTACCTAAAGGACTAATATCTATTCTTGTGAATGCATCTTTTAATCTACTCGTATCTCTTTTAAACATTTCTATATAAGCTAAACACCAATAAGCAAACGTGATAGGTTGAGCTCTTTGTAAATGGGTATATCCTGGCATAATCACATTTTGTGTTTCTTCTGCAAGAAAAAGTAATGACTTTTTAAGTTTATAAATCCCATCCAATAAAATATTTATTTGAGACTTACACCATAATTTTAAATCCGTAGAAACTTGATCATTTCTACTACGACCGGTATGTAACTTCTTGCCAAGTGAGCCTATCTTTTTTACTAATTCTAGTTCTACCCAAGTATGAATATCTTCTACGTCACTACTCAATATTTTATTAGAATTGTTTCTTACTTCTTTTAATAATACAATTAAAGCATCTTCTATTTTTTTTTGTTCTATTAACGTTAACACATTGGTCATCATAAGAGATTTAGACCACGCTATTGATCCTAATATATCTTCTTCTACCAAGCGACAATCAATATGCAAAGAATTATTAAATTTTTTAAAATACTGGTTAGGTAATTGCGTAAATCGACCACCCCATAGTGCCATAATCTTAACCTACTTATTTATAAACAACAAATTATTAAATTAACTTATTATAAATTAATATAAAAAATCATTTTTTTTGTTTTTTTATCGCACGAATACGATCAGATAAAGAAAAAAGTCTAATAAATCCTTTTGCATCTGACTGATGGTAAACTTCATCTTCTCCAAATGTTACAAAATCTTTAGAATATAAAGAATTAGGAGATTTTTTCTGTACAGCAACTACTGTACCTTTATATAATTCTAAACCTACTTCACCACTAATATCGTTAGATAAACTATCGGCAGCAGCTTGAAGAGATTGACGTAAAGGAGCAAACCAACGTCCATCATAAACTACTGAAGACATTTCTAATCCTATATTTTCTCTCCATTTAAAACTTTCACGATCTAGAACTAATTGTTCTATTGCTCGTAATGCCGTCGACATTATCGTACCTCCTGGTGTTTCATAGCAACCTCTAGATTTCATACCGATTAACCTATTTTCTACAATATCAACACGACCCACCCCATGTTTAGCGCCAATTTTATTTAACTCTTCTAAACATTTTACAGGACTTAATCGCTGATTGTTTACTGCTATAACACAACCTTGTTTAACTGTAATCAATACATATTCAGATTTTACAGGAGCTAATTTAGGATCTGTTGTCCATGCCCAACAATCTTGATTAGAAATATTCCATGTATCTTCAAGCATTCCTCCTTCTGTTGAAATATGCCAAATATTTTCATCTCTACTATATATTTTTTCTAACGTAGCTGTAGTAGGAATATTTTTTTCACTTAAATATTTTAATAAAGACTCTCGAGAACGTAATTTCCATTCTCGCCATGGTGCAATAACTTTTAAATGAGGAGCTAAAGCTGCATAAGTCGTTTCAAAACGTACTTGATCATTACCTTTTCCTGTAGCACCATGACATAAAAATTCAGCGCCTAATTTTAATGCAAGATTAACTTGTGCTTGAGCAATAACAGGACGCGCCATAGCGGTACCTAGTAAGTAACTTCCTTCATATAAAGCACCAGTCTTTAATACCGGATACACATAATCCCTAACAAACTCTTCTCGCAAATCCATAATAAAGCATTTATCAGCTCCTGATTTCAATGCTTTTTCTTCAATTTTTTCTAGTTCTTTTTTATTCTGACCTAAATCTGCAACAAAAGCTACCACTTTAACATTGTAATTTTCCTTTAACCATGGTATAATAGCTGATGTGTCTAGACCTCCAGAATAAGCAAGTACAACAATTTTATCCTGATCTTTATTCATAAACAAAATAATTTCCTCAATATTTAAAATTCATTTTACTAAAAATACAATTTCCTGTTGATTTTTTATGAAACATAGATATCAATTTTCCAAAATTTTAAATATCAGCAACATGTATCACATGACCTAATAAATAAAAAAAATTATGGAAAAATATCAAATTTTACAAACATTTTATCCAGAAAAATATGTTTATTAATCAATAAATACACGAAAAAACATATTTTTTTTTGTCAAATTACCGTCACCGTATAAAATAACAATACAATTTGATAAAAAATTAAGTGATATCTTATAACATAACATCATTCCCAAAACTATATTAACTAAATCTAAATTAACATTCATGAACTTTATCTAATGCTCACTTTCTATCAAAATGGCAATTAGTAAAACGTTTTTAGATAAAATTTTTCAATAAAACAAGAAACTAAATATATGAATACCAACATAATCTAAATCCATTTTAACCACTAATTTAAATACTGTTCCTATTAGAAACATATCTCCCTATGACATTTATTACGTATTTTTAACTTAAAGAAATAAAATTTTGTTTACTTTCCCACTTAAAAATTCCAATAATATTATCTATTTTTTCAACATAGATAATTTAAAACCATGCTATTTAAATAAAAAAAAATAATTTAAACATAAATTGATTAGTAAAAATACCTTTTACATCAATGACAAAAAATAAGAATTACTGTAAATGATAAAACAGTCAATTCATAGTTTAAATGAATGTATTATACCATTTTTGTTTCCTAATAGAATACTGCCTAATTTTATGACTAAAAATATTATTTATCATAATAAAAAAATCTATTAATTAAATTAATAATAATATTACTAAAAAAATAAAATATCGTCTTCCTTCAAACACAATTCCTTCAGATAAATAATCCTTATAAATAACAATATTCATCTTACATTAAAAATATTAAAAATAATCATATACCTACTAAATTAATAGATAAAATATTATAAATAAAAATTTATACCCAAAAAAATAAATAAAAAATTATAAAATAAAGCAAATTTTTACATGTATAAAAAATATTTAATATCCACAATATTATTAAATTGCTTTAAAAAATTATTAAAAAAATTTATTCCTATTAAATCAAATTGATCAATATTGTTAATCACTAAATATTTTACGCGTTGGATAATAATCTGTATAAATACAAAAAAATTATTATAAATAATAGTATAAAAATACTAAAAAAACATTTACAAAAAATTTAACAAATATATACATCTGCACTATAACCTGATATATGGTAAATTTACTATAACGTAACTTAA
Source organism: Buchnera aphidicola (Pemphigus obesinymphae) (assembly GCF_026122815.1). GTDB lineage: Bacteria > Pseudomonadota > Gammaproteobacteria > Enterobacterales > Enterobacteriaceae > Buchnera_C > Buchnera_C aphidicola_BJ. The sequence continues at coordinate 31,702 of NZ_JAIWQW010000003.1, forward strand.
AATATATTATTTTAAATAATCATAATTAATAATGCTTAATTTATGTTTCATATTTAATATAAAAAAATTGATATGAGTATAATCCATTAAATTTAAAAATTAAATTTAAATAAAAAAATTGTAAATTCCATATCTAATAATTTTATAAATAAGAAATTGTTATATATCTTAATATTATTGTAAAAATAAAAAAATATACGTATTTTCTACTAATATTTATAATAAACAGAAATATTTAAATAATAAAAAAAAAATCCTTTTTATAACTTTTGTAAATTATATTTTAATGCCAATAAATTATCTAAAATAATAAAAAAATAGATTAATCTTTTAATTTAAAATACGTTGAAAATAAAAATAAACATTATCAATTAATATACAAAATTTAATTAACTCTGTTAATTTTAAAATATTTATTTTTCATTTCAAAATGATTAATTTTTATCGTAGAATTAATTAATTCTTGAAAATTTATTTGTTAAATCTACTAACATATAATAAAAAATATTTTATAATTTTTAAAATGTATTTAAGTAATATTTACCATAAAATGAAATAACTTCACCGAAAAATACAAAATATAAATTTATAAATTAAATTTATATATAATAAATAAAGATACTTATCTTTAATATATATCTAACCTAAAAAAATATATCTCATTAATATTTTAAGAATAAATTACTTTTAATTTAAAATATTTTTTGTCTTAATATATGACAAACAGCATAAATAACATCTGATCTGTTCAAAGTATAAAAATGAAAATCTTTTACTCCTTCAAAATATAATTTTTTAATCATATTTATTGATATATATGATCCAATCATTTTACTTGTTTCCAAATCATTATCTAATCCTTCGAACATTTTATGCATAAATATAGGAATATTTACATTAGTCATTTTAGAAAATTGTTTTAATTTTTGAAAATCAAATATTGGGAAAATACCGGGAATAATTTTAATATTAATACCATTTTTAAAACAAAGATCACGAAAACGCAAATAACATTCTACATCAAAAAAAAATTGAGTAATAGCTCTGTTAGCTCCAGCATCAACTTTTCTTTTTAAATTCATTAAATCAGATAGCGCATCTTTTGCTTCCGGATGAACTTCAGGATAAGCAGCAACTGAAATATCAAAATCAGCAACATCTTTCAATAATTTAACTAAATTTAAAGCATGTCTTTTCATTCTTTTCGTTTGTTTTAACTGATCTCCCCGCAACGCTACTACATGTCTAATCCCATTCTTCCAATAATGTTTAGCTATCATTTTTAATTCTTCATCAGTAGCATCTATACATGTTAAATGCGGAGCTACCGAAACGCCTGTACGTTCTTTAATCTCTTTTACGATAGTATAAGTACGATCACGTTCACCACTATTAGCACCATATGTTACTGAAAAAAAAACAGGTTTTAAAACACTTAATTTATTAACAGAAGACCATAAATTTTTTTCTAAAGAAACATTTTTAGGAGGGAAAAACTCAAATGAAATATTTATTTTATCTTTTAAATCTAATAAATTTTGATTAAACATTTCTCTTTTACTTTGATCAATATTTTTCATAATTTTTAATCTCATCAATTATTTTTTAGTAAAATAATATACCCAAAATATAAAATTAATAATCACTCAATATATACAATAATAATTTATAATTTTCGTTACCAGATATTCTTGATTCAATTTTTGATTAAATCAGAAAAATCAAATTAAAAATTAAATTTTTATCGATATTATTTAATTATTTATATATAAAATGTCTAATTTACATTTCTATTTAAGCAATAATACTACTTAAAATAGGACTTTAATAATATATATTATATTTCATATAAAATATCAAAAAAACTTAAAAATATTTTTATAACGTAAATTATTGATATTATTTTAAAACACTAATGTTTCTAATCAATAATAGAATAAAATTAATAATTTGGAAAAATATTTTCAACATGCAAATAAAATAAATTTTTTTAAAATATATAAAAATAAAATAATAAAAAATTGCAAAAATATTTTCATTAAATTTACAATATTCAGACACAAAACTACTTTAAAAATCAGTGTTTTATAATTAGATTTAATCTAAAAATAATATGTAAAATATAAGAATATTGCTTAAACATCTTTAACCTATTTACTGTATGTCAATTAATGGTAATCTCACCAATAAAAAACAAATGAAATACATTTTTTAACACATAAACTTATTATTTCAAAAATTTAAAAATATTTTAAAAAAACTATTAACGTAATACAAATATACATAAAATTGATAATTATTTCTAATATCATATTTTTTTAAAATTATTCATATGCTACCTTATAGAAAATGTAAATAAACAAATATTATAAAAAATTATATATTCCATTTTTTAATTAAAAATATTTTTGAAATTTCTATTGCATAAAAACAAATCCATACGTAATATATATATTTCAGATATATATTCAACAAGCCGGCTTAGCTCAGCAGGTAGAGCAACTGACTTGTAATCAGTAGGTCACCAGTTCGATTCCGGTAGCCGGCATTATAAAAAATTAAGGTGGGATTCCCGAGTGGTTAAAGGGAGCAGACTGTAAATCTGCCGTCATAGACTTCGAAGGTTCGAATCCTTCTCCCACCAATATTATGTTTTAAGTAAAAATAATATTTTAAACATTTATGATAAATAAAGCGGACATCGTATAAAGGTTATTATCTCAGCCTTCCAAGCTGATGATGCGGGTTCGATTCCCGCTGTCCGCTCAATAAAAATAATAGCTGATATGGCTCAGTAGGTAGAGCGCACCCATGGTAAGGGTGAGGTCCCCAGTTCAAATCTGGGTATCAGCATAATTTTATTTTAATAAATATTTTTTATAAAAACAAATACAAAAAATAAAAATTATGATATATTAATTTTTTAATATTCTTTACAGGAACTATTTATTACTAATCTAAAATATTCCCTCAATATAATTTATTATATAATCCCACTCTTACGATATTTAATTAAAAATAGAATAAAAATTTATGCATAAATATGGTTAAGATCATATTTATTTTGTAAAATAAATAATTACTTAAAAACAAAAAAATTTTAATTCTTAGATAAAGTTTTACATTCTAATACCATTATATTTTAAAAATATTAAAAAAGAATATTAAATCAACATAATTTATTTGATATTGAAATTTTCCAGTTATATAAATATATAATCTTCAATTTTATAGATTTTAGGATTATTTATGCATTTTAATAGTCATTTAAAAAAAAACATCAAAAATATAAAAATATTACAATGGTTCAGCATATTTATTATACTATTTACAACAATTATTTATAATTTTTTGTTCTCTGATGTAACATTCATATTCCGGATGTTATGTAATTTATGTCTAATTTGTTCAGCATTTTTTGTTTTTTTGTACACAAAAACAGGAAAAAAAGTATTATTGCTCATCACTGAATCAAAACACGAAATAAAAAAAATAATTTGGCCCAATAAAAAAGAAACATTGTATACCACTTTTATCGTTTCCATAGTCACTGTGATAATGTCATTGCTAATATGGGGAATAGATAATATTCTATTCCATTTGGTATCATTTATCACTAACCTGAGGTTATGAGATGCATGATAATCAAAAAAAACGCTGGTACGTACTACAAGCGTTTTCTGGTTTTGAGAATAGAATAGCACAATCCATACGAGAACACGTAAAATTAAATAATATGGAAAAATTTTTTGGAGAAATTATGGTGCCAAGTGAAGAAGTAATAGAAATTCGAAGTGGACAACGGAAAAAAAGCGAATATAAATTTTTTCCAGGATACGTTTTAGTTCAAATGGTTATGAATGAACTAAGTTGGCATTTGGTACGTAGTGTCCCTCGAGTAATGGGGTTTGTCGGAGGAACATCAGATCGACCTTCCCCAATTAGTGATAAAGAAGTAGACACCATCATTACTAGATTAAGGAAGATTGGTGACAAACCTAGACCAAAAACATTATTTGAACCAGGCGAAACAATTAGAGTTAATAATGGTCCATTTTCAGATTTTAACGGTGTAGTAGAAGAAGTAGATTACGACAAAAATAGATTAAAAGTGTCTGTTTCTATATTTGGCAGAGCAACTCCTGTTGAATTGGACTTTGGACAAGTGGAAAAAAATTAAAATTTTACTCGCATTAATAATATAAAAAACGTTTTTTAAATGTAATTAATTGATCATTATCAAATAAAATTGAATAAATAAAAATACCAACATACTATTTACACACACACGGCAAAAATTTTATGGCTAAAAAAATACAAGCTTACATTAAATTACAGGTTTCAGCAGGTATGGCTAATCCCAGTCCTCCAGTAGGCCCTGCCTTAGGACAAAAAGGGGTAAATATTATGGAATTTTGTAAATCTTTCAATGTAAAAACAGAAAAAATAGAAAAAGGACTACCAATACCAGTTATTATTACCGTATATACCGACCGTTCATTCTCTTTTATCACAAAAACTCCACCAGCCTCTGTTTTACTAAAAAAAATAGCAGGAATCAAATCAGGTTCAGGAAAACCTAATCAAGAAAAAGTTGGGAAAATTACCAAAAAACAAATTTTAGAAATAGCCTCAATGAAAAAAATAGATATGACTGGTTCTACCCTCGAAAAAATGGCTAAATCAATAACAGGAACAGCTTATTCTATGGGTTTAACAGTAGAGGAGTAAATATGTCAAAACTAACAAAAAAAATGATGCTAATAAGAAATAATATCGATTATAAAAAACATTATCACATCAACGAAGGGATTTTTATATTAAAAAAATTTTCAACTAAAAAATTTAATGAAAGTGTTGATGTATCTATTCATTTAGGTATTGATGCTAAAAAATCAGAACAAAACATTCGTGGTTACACTTTATTACCTCACGGAATCGGACGTACAATTAAAGTCGCTGTTTTTACTAATAATGAAAAATATATTAAAGAAGCTATTTCTGCCGATGCTGATTTTATTGGATTAGAAGATTTAGCAGAAAAAATAAAAAATAAAAAAATAAATTTTGATATAATTATTGCTTCTCCAGATTCCATGAAAGTAGTTGGTCAACTAGGAGCAATATTAGGACCTCGAGGCTTAATGCCAAATCCAAAATTAGGAACAGTAACTGAAAAGATTTTTGAAACAGTAAAAAACACTAAAATAGGACAAATTCGTTATCGTAACGACAAAAATGGCATTGTCCACACAACTATCGGAAAAATTAATTTTTTAGAAAAAAATATAAAAGAAAATTTGAATTCACTTTTACTATCTTTAAATAAAATAAAACCTTCACAAACTAAGGGATTATATATAAAAAAAATTTTTTTATCTACAACAATGGGAGCTGGATTAAAAATTGATCTATCTACGTTAAACTAAAAAATATTTATACTTTACGCTAGAAAAAAAATTATTTATAATAACTGCCCCTTTGATTTATGAATATTAAAAATTAATTTAATTTATAAAATACAATTTTATATATAATTTCACTTAAAATATAAAAAAATTGTATATATTGTAAATAAAAAAAACATTTTTAACTTTAATTAATGCTTTTAGTTCTTTTTATATATGATACATAAAATATTCATATTATCAATGACATAAATAAAATCTAGGAGCACAATGTAAATGCCATTAAGCCTTCAGAATAAAAAAGAAATTGTTGCTAAAATCAATAAAACAGCCAACATGGCATTATCAGTTATAATAGCTGATTCTCGAGGTATCACTACCAATAATATAACGGAGTTAAGAAAATTAAGTCGCGACATTGGAGTAAAAATTAGCGTTGTACGAAACACATTATTAAATTTAGCTATTCAAGGAACATCTTTTGAATGTCTTAAAAATACATTAAAAGGCCCTTCTCTCATTGCCTATTCTTTTGAACATGCAGGCAGTGCAGCAAGGTTATTTAAAAATTTTGCAAAAAAAAATAAAAATTTTAAAATTACCAGTGGTGTTTTTGAAAAACAAATATTATCCCAATTACAAGTCAACCAACTTGCAGACATGCCTACTTACAAAGAAGCTATAATTATTTTTATATCCTTGATAAAAGAACTTGCTGCAGGAAAACTAATTCGTACTTTATCTGTTATATCTAATAAGAAAACAAATAATTAAACTCTTAATAAATTTTCGATATACCAGATACTACATACACTACTTCTGATTTTTGTTAGGAATACTTTTATGTCAATTAATAAAGAACAAATTCTAGAAGCCATAGCAGAAATGTCTGTAAAAAATGTTATTGAGCTAATATCAGCTATGGAAGAAAAATTTGGTGTTTCAGCAAATGCTATAAACACTAATGCTACAACAGGACAAACTGATATATCTATAGAAGAAAAAACAGAATTTAATGTATTCTTAAAAGCTATAGGTGGAAATAAAGTATCAGTAATTAAAGCAGTACGTAGTGCCACTGGATTAGGATTAAAAGAAGCCAAAGATTTAGTTGAATCCGCTCCCACTCTTATCAAAGAAAATGTTAACAAAGACGAATCTGAATCCTTGAAAAAAATATTAGAGAATGCTGGTGCTGAAGTAGAAATTAAATGATTAATTATTATTAAATAAATTCAATTTATAAATACTGGTGGCCATAATCATCAGCCACCAGCCTGTCTTAATTAAAATACAAAATAATTTAAATTATTTAATTTCAAATTATTATTATTTATTATTTTTATCTTAAAAATCTGATTATAGATTAAATGAATATTATTTCATTTATAAGTTTCTATTTCAAATAATCTTAATTTAAAAATTAGATCGACTAACTATTATTTATAAAAAATAAACAAAGTAGTTTAACTGATCAGCTAGCTAAGGAACCTCATGGTTTACTCTTATACCGAAAAAAAAAGAATTCGTAAAGATTTTGGAAAAAGATCACAAATTTTAGATATACCTTATCTACTTTCTATCCAATTAGATTCATTTCAAAAATTTATTAAACAAGATCCGGAAGGTCAACACGGATTAGAAGCTGCTTTTCGTTCTATCTTTCCTATTAGAAGCTATAGTGGTAATGCTGAACTACAATATGTCAGTTATCGTTTAGGTCAGACTATTTTTAACGTAAAAGAATGTCAAATACGAGGAGCTACTTTTTCTGCTCCATTACGCGTTAAATTACGTTTAATAATTTATGAAAGAGAATCTTTAGAAGCCACTGTAAAAGATATTAAAGAACAAGAAGTATATATGGGTGAAATTCCCCTTATGACTGAAAATGGTACATTTATTATTAATGGTACAGAAAGGGTTGTTGTGTCACAATTACATCGTAGTCCAGGTGTTTTTTTTGATAGCGATAAAGGGAAAACTCATTCTTCCGGAAAAGTCTTATATAACGCTCGTATCATACCTTACCGAGGATCTTGGTTAGATTTTGAATTCGATCCTAAAGATAATTTATTTGTACGTATCGATCGTAGAAGAAAACTACCTGTTACGATTCTTTTAAGAGCTCTTAATTACTCTACAGAAGATATAATTAATTTATTTTTTAAAATAAATGTTTATCAATTCTTTGAAAAAAGAATAGAAATGACATTAGTCCCTGAAAGACTTCGTGGTGAAACAGCTTCTTTCGATATAAAATCATATGAGAAAATTTACGTAAAAAAAGGAAGTCGTATTACCGCTCACCACATAAGAAAATTAAAAAAAGACAACATAAAAAAAATTGAAGTACCGATTGAATATATAATTAATAAAATTATTGCTAAAAATTACTTCGATCATAAAAACAATCAACCTATTGTTCTCTCAAATACAGCAATTTCTCTTGAAATATTAGAAAAAATAATACAAAACGGATATAGCACCATAGAAACTATTTTCACTAATGATTTAGACCACGGTCCATATATTTCAGAAACATTAAAAATAGATCAAACTCACGATAAATTGAGTGCTTTAGTAGAAATTTATCGCATGATGAGACCAGGTGAACCTCCTACAAGAGAAGCCGCAGAAAATCTTTTTATAAATCTATTTTTTTCTGAAGAAAGATACGATCTTTCACCGGTAGGAAGAATGAAATTCAATCGATCTCTGTCACGTAAAGAAATAATAGGATCAGGTACTCTTAGTAAAGAAGATATCGTAGATGTTATAAAAAAACTAATAGATATTCGCAACGGGAAAGGAGAAATAGATGATATCGATCATTTAGGAAATCGTCGTATTAGATCTGTCGGCGAAATGGCTGAAAATCAATTTCGAATAGGTTTAGTTCGGGTAGAAAGAGCAGTAAAAGAAAGATTATCATTGGGTGATCTCGATACTATAATGCCTCAAGACATGATCAATGCTAAACCGATTTCTTCTGCTGTAAAAGAGTTTTTTGGATCCAGTCAATTATCTCAATTTATGGATCAAAATAATCCTTTATCTGAAATTACGCACAAACGTAGAATATCTGCTCTAGGAATTGGTGGATTAACAAGAGAAAGAGCTGGATTCGAAGTACGGGATGTACATCCTACTCATTATGGTCGAGTGTGCCCTATTGAAACACCAGAAGGACCAAATATAGGATTAATTAATTCATTATCGGTTTATGCTCGTACCAATAAATATGGTTTTTTAGAAACACCATACAGAAAAGTAAAAAACAACACAGTAACCAATGAAATACAGTACTTATCTGCTATCGAAGAAGGTAATTATATTATTGCACAAGCAAATACTAATCTTAATTCTCAAAATATATTTATTGATGATTTAGTTACTTGTCGTCACAAAGGAGAGTCCAGTTTATTCCATCCTGATCAAGTCAACTTTATGGATGTGTCTACCCAACAAATTGTGTCGGTTGGTGCTTCTTTAATCCCTTTTCTAGAACATGATGATGCAAATCGTGCTTTAATGGGTGCAAATATGCAAAGACAAGCAGTACCGACTCTAAGATCAGAAAAACCTTTAGTAGGAACTGGAATGGAAAGAGCTGTTGCTGTAGATTCCGGAGTAACAGTAGTAGCTAAACGTGGTGGTATAGTACAATATATTGATGCATCTCGTATTGTTATTAAAGTTAAAGAAAAAGAAATGCTTACAGGTGAAGCTGGAATCGATATATATAATTTAAACAAATATACGCGTTCTAATCAAAATACTTGCATAAATCAAATTCCTTGTGTTCAATTTAAAGAACTAGTTGAATCAGGAGATGTATTAGCCGATGGTCCATCTACTGATTTAGGCGAACTTGCTTTAGGTCAAAACATGCGAGTAGCTTTTATGCCTTGGAATGGTTACAACTTTGAAGACTCCATACTTATTTCAGAAAAAGTAGTACAAAAAAATAAATTTACAACTATTCATATTCAAGAACTAGCATGTATTTCTCGGGATACTAAACTAGGATCTGAAGAAATTACATCAGATATACCAAATGTAGGAGAAGCTGCATTATCTAAATTAGACGAATCAGGAATTGTATATATTGGAGCCGAAGTTACAGAAGGAGACATACTTGTCGGAAAAGTGACGCCAAAAGGAGAAACACAATTAACACCAGAAGAAAAATTACTACGCGCTATTTTTGGAGAAAAAGCTTCAGATGTTAAAGATTCTTCATTACGTGTACCAAATGGAGTATCAGGTACAGTAATTGATTTACAAATTTTTACACGAGATGGCGTAGAAAAAGATAAAAGAGCTTTAGAAATTGAAGATATGCAGTTAAAAAAGGTAAAAAAAGATCTTACAGAAGAATTAAAAATATTTGAATCTAGTCTTTTTATTCATATATACAATCATTTGATACATTCTGGAATTTCCAAAGAAGAACTACATACATTATCCAAAGAAGAATGGCTAAAAATAAAATTAAATAACGATAAAAATCGAAAAATATTAGAAAAATTAAGTAAACAATATAATTCATTAAAAAAAGAATTTGAAAAAAAACTAGAAGAAAATCATAAAAAAATTGTTCAAGGAGATGATTTATCTCCCGGAGTTTTAAAAATAGTTAAAGTATATTTAGCTGTAAAGAGACATATTCAACCCGGTGATAAAATGGCAGGAAGACACGGCAACAAAGGAGTTATTTCTAAAATTAATCCTATTGAAGATATGCCTTACGACCAATATGGAATCCCGATAGATATTGTTCTTAACCCATTAGGGGTACCTTCTAGAATGAACATTGGTCAAATTTTAGAAACACATCTAGGCTTAGCTGCTAAAGGATTAGGCGATAAAATTAATTATATGTTGAATAAAAAAGAAAAAGTTGAAAATTTACGTAAATTTATTCAAAAGGCATTTAATATAGGAGAAAACATTCGTCAAAAAATTAATTTTTCTAATTTTTCTGATAAAGAAATACTGGTTTTGGCAAAAAATTTTAAAAAAGGTATTCCTATTGCAACACCTGTGTTTGACGGTGCTAAAGAAAGTGAAATTAAAAAACTATTAGAATTAGCCGATCTTCCTTCATCTGGACAAATCATACTTTTTGACGGACGAACCGGAGAAAAATTTGAAAGACCTGTGACTGTTGGATATATGTATATGTTGAAACTAAATCACTTAGTAGACGATAAAATGCATGCTAGATCAACAGGATCCTATAGTTTAGTAACACAACAACCCTTAGGTGGAAAAGCTCAATTTGGTGGACAACGTTTTGGAGAAATGGAAGTTTGGGCACTAGAGGCATATGGAGCTTCTTATACTTTACAAGAGATGCTAACTGTAAAATCTGATGATGTAAATGGACGAACAAAAATGTATAAAAATATTGTAGACGGTAATCACAAAATGGAACCAGGAATGCCAGAATCATTTAACGTTTTATTAAAGGAAATTAGATCATTAGGCATTAATATTGAACTTGAAAATGAATAAAGCTTTCCAATACATACCAACTACTATAAATTTAATTTTTATTCGTATTCTCTTGAACTGTTTACTCAGACGGGAGCCAATCCGTGAAAGACTTACTTAAATTTCTAAAAACACAAACTAAAGCAGAAGAATTTGATTCTATCAAAATTTCATTATCTTCACCAGATACTATTCGTTCATGGTCTTTTGGAGAAGTAAAAAAACCAGAAACAATTAATTATCGTACATTTAAACCTGAACGAGATGGTTTATTTTGTGCACGAATTTTCGGCCCAGTAAAAGATTATGAATGTTTATGCGGAAAATATAAACGTTTAAAACACCGTGGTGTTATTTGTGAAAAATGTGGAGTAGAAGTAACTCAAAGTAAAGTGCGCCGTGAAAGAATGGGTCATATTGAATTAGCGTCTCCTATAGCCCATATTTGGTTTTTAAAATCTCTTCCATCACGTATCGGCTTGTTATTAGATATGCCTCTCAGAGATATAGAAAGAGTACTCTATTTTGAATCATATGTCATTGTTGATGAAGGTATGACTAATTTAGAAAAAAAACAAATTTTAACTGAAGAACAATATTTAGATGCACTAGAGGAATTTGGAGATGATTTCGATGCTAAAATGGGAGCTGAAGCAATACAAATACTTTTAAAAAACATGAACTTAAAAGAAGAATGCGAAACATTAAGAAACGAATTAAAAAACAGCCATTCTGAAACTAAAAGAAGAAAATTAACCAAACGTATTAAATTACTCGAATCATTTATACAATCAAATAATAAACCAGAATGGATGATCCTTAATGTACTCCCTATTTTACCACCTGATTTAAGACCACTGGTACCCTTAGATGGCGGAAGATTTGCAACATCTGATTTAAACGATTTATATCGCCGAGTTATTAATAGAAATAATCGGTTAAAAAGATTACTAGATTTATCAGCTCCAGATATTATAGTAAGAAACGAAAAACGTATGTTACAAGAAGCTATAGATGCACTTTTAGATAATGGACGCCGAGGTCGGGCAATTATTGGATCTAATAAACGACCTCTTAAATCTTTAGCAGATATGATCAAAGGAAAACAAGGTCGCTTCCGTCAAAATTTACTCGGTAAACGCGTCGATTATTCAGGACGTTCGGTAATTACTGTCGGTCCTTATCTACATTTACATCAATGCGGATTACCTAAAAAAATGGCATTAGAACTATTTAAACCATTTATATACGGAAAATTAGAACTGCACGGTTTAGCAACAACAATTAAAGCTGCTAAAAAAATGGTAGAAAAAGAAGAATCCGTAGTTTGGGATATATTAGACGAAGTAATTCGTGAACATCCTGTTTTATTGAACAGAGCACCTACCTTGCATAGATTAGGTATACAAGCTTTTGAACCAATTTTAGTTGAAGGAAAAGCTATACAATTACATCCATTGGTCTGCGCAGCCTATAATGCCGATTTTGATGGGGATCAAATGGCGGTTCATGTTCCGCTAACTCTCGAAGCACAATTAGAAGCACGAGCGTTAATGATGTCCACCAATAACATTCTATCTCCAGCTAATGGAGAACCTATCATCGTACCTTCACAAGATGTTGTTTTGGGACTGTATTACATGACTCGATCTAAAATCAATGGTAAAGGAGAAGGAATGGTTTTAAGCGGTCCCAAAGAAGCGGAACGTCTTTATCGTTCAGAACTTGCGGAATTACACTCAATTGTTAGAATTAGAATTCAAGAATACGAAAAAAAAGAAGAAAAAATTATTCTAAAAGAAAGTAAAATAATTCCTACTACAATAGGTAGAGCTATTTTATGGATGATAGTTCCAAAAGGATTACCTTTTTCTATGGTAAATCAAACGTTAGGGAAAAAAAGTATTTCTAAAATGATTAACACTTGTTATCGTATTCTAGGCCTAAAATCTACTGTTAATTTTGCTGATCAAATTATGTATACAGGATTCGCTTATGCTGCTCGATCTGGTGCATCTGTAGGTATAGATGACATGGTAATACCTGCTGAAAAAATAGAAATTATTACAGAAGCAGAAAACGAAGTTGCAGAAATTCAAGAACAATTCCAATCCGGACTAGTCACTGCTGGAGAAAGATACAATAAAGTTATTGATATTTGGGCAGCTGCTAACGAACGTGTTTCAAAAGCTATGATGGCCAATCTTTCTATGGATTCTGTTATAAACAAATACGGTAAAATTGAAAAACAGGTATCGTTTAATAGTATTTTTATGATGGCTGATTCAGGAGCACGCGGTTCTGCTGCACAAATTAGACAATTAGCAGGTATGAGAGGCTTAATGGCAAAACCAGATGGATCTATTATTGAAACACCTATTACAGCTAACTTTCGTGAAGGATTAAATGTATTACAATATTTTATTTCTACTCATGGAGCTAGGAAAGGATTAGCGGATACCGCTCTAAAAACAGCTAATTCTGGGTATTTAACACGTCGTTTAGTAGATGTAGCACAAGATTTAGTAGTTACAGAAGATGATTGTCTTACATATGAAGGCATTATAATGACACCAGTAATTGAAGGTGGTGAAGTTAAAGAACCTTTACGAGAAAGAGTATTAGGAAGAATTACAGCTGAAAATGTTTTCAAATCATGTTCAACAGAAATTTTAATACCTCGTAATACATTACTCAACGAAAAATGGTGTGATATATTAGAAAAATACTCTATAGATAGTATTAAAGTTAGATCAGTTGTTAATTGTGACACTGATTTTGGAATTTGTGCCCATTGTTATGGACGTGATTTGGCACGTGGTCATTTAGTAAACAAAGGCGAAGCTATTGGTGTTATTGCAGCTCAATCTATTGGAGAACCAGGAACACAATTAACAATGCGGACATTTCATATTGGAGGTGCTGCATCAAGAGCTGCTGCAACATCCAATATTCAAGTAAAAAATAAAGGTAAAATTAACCTTAATAACGCTAAATCAGTAATTAATTCAGAAGGTAAAATTATTATTACTTCACGTAATGTTGAACTAAAAATGATTGATGAATTAGGTAGAACACAAGAAAGTTATAAAGTACCATACGGTTCTATCATGATTAAAGGACATGGAGAAACTGTTAACGCAGGTGAAACAATAGCAAAATGGGATCCACATACTATGCCTGTTATCACTGAAGTTAATGGCTATGTTAAATTCATAGATATGATTGATGGTCAAAGCATCACTAGACAAACAGATGAATTGACAGGATTGACTTCTATAATAATATTAGATACAGCCGAACGCACTTCAATAGCGAAAGATCTGCGTCCAGCATTAAAAATTATCGATTCATCTGGAAAAGATGTACTCTTACCAGGTACCGATATGCCTGCACAATATTTTCTTCCTGGTAGAAGTATTGTTCAATTAGATAATGCTATGAAAATTAGTTCAGGAGATACTTTAGCAAGAATCCCTCAAGAATCAGGTGGAACTAAAGATATTACTGGTGGATTACCCAGAGTTGCTGATCTTTTTGAAGCCAGACGACCTAAAGAATTAGCAATTCTAGCAGAAATTAGTGGTTTTATATCTTTTGGAAAAGAAACTAAAGGGAAACGACGTTTAATTATTACTCCTATCGATGATAATGAAGTATATGAAGAAATGATTCCTAAATGGAGACAACTAAACGTCTTTGAAGGAGAAAGAGTAGAAAAAGGAGATGTTATATCCGATGGTCCAGAATCTCCACATGATATTCTTAGATTAAGAGGAATACAAGCTGTAACAAAATATATTGTCAATGAAGTACAAGAAGTATATCGTCTTCAAGGAGTAAAAATAAATGATAAACATATTGAGGTCATTATTCGTCAAATGTTACGCAAAGCTACTATTATTAAAGCAGGACAATCAGAATTTTTGGATGGAGAGCAAGTAGAATTTTATCGGATAAAAATATCAAATCGTAACCTGGAGAAAAAAAATCATATTCCAGCAACATTTTCTCGAGATTTATTAGGCATTACAAAAGCATCTCTTGCAACAGAATCTTTTATATCCGCTGCATCCTTTCAAGAAACAACACGTGTTTTAACAGAATCAGCGGTTGCTGGAAAAAAAGATGAGTTAAGAGGCTTAAAAGAAAATGTCATTGTTGGTCGATTAATACCAGCTGGAACGGGATATGCATACCATAAAAATAGATTGAATCGCCGTCATCATCGATCATTATTATCAAGCAGCAAAGTTACCGACACCACTATATCAGGTATTAGTCCTGAAGAAGCTGCTGCAAATTTATCTGAATTATTAAATTCAACACTTATAAAAAATAAATAAAATTATCGTTTTAATATAAACTGCTTTTTTTTTATAGCAGTTTATATTAAAAAATAAACAAACACATAAAATTTTATATTTTTATTTTCGTATAAACATTCATATTTTAAAAACATTTTATTTTTATGAAACATAAATTATATACTAATTTATCTTTCATTTATTCATATATATGATATGATTTTATATAATTATGAGATGGAAAATTAAAACAACAAATATATAAATACATTTTATTTATTTTTTTAACGATTTTATTTTTAAAAATAAAATAAAAATTTTATGTGGTGTGTACATTTTTGCAAAAAGTATTTAATAAAAAATAGAACGTTAGTATTATTCATATATAAAAATAAATTTCATAAATATATAATACAATATTATCTTTTATAATTATTAACATATATTTTAATTAAAAATATAATATATTAATCAATATTTATATATCAATATTTTCCCTTTTCTTGCAATCACATAATTGATGTTTTTAAAATACAATAAGAATAAAAATAAAATAGATTTATTATCTATTTTATATCTTTTTTTTATTTTTTATTTTTAATAATTTATTTATTAATATATATCTAATAATAATAAAAATAGTTTTTATTATGAAAATAAATTTATTTTACATTATATTTATTAATTATAAAATCAACTTTAGTATATATTGCTATCGATAACTTTAATATCTGAGTTAATCATATTACTGTTATTAAAAAATAATTAATATTTTTCAGGAAAGAAATATGAATAAAGCTCAACTAATTAATGTAGTCTCCGAAATTACTAAATTATCTAAAAAACAAATTAAAACAACTTTAGAAACAGCTTTATCTTCTATTGTAAAATCTTTAAAAAATGGCAATTCTGTTCAATTAGTAGGATTTGGAACTTTTAAAGTAAATAATCGGGCTGCTCGTATCGGACGTAACCCACAAACAGGAAAAGAAATTCAAATTCCTGCTACAAAAGTACCTACTTTTATATCCGGTAAATCTTTAAAAGAAGCTGTAAAATAATGTTTATTTTTATATTCGTCTCAAAAAATCGGGGCCACGTTGCCCCTGATTAATATCAATATATATCTTATCAATTATCGATGCAAAATTAAAAAACATCTTTTATATTACATACAAGGTATTATATGCAAAAAAAAAATGCATTAATCAGTGTATCAAACAAATTAAATATTGTTACACTAGCAAATGATCTGACAAAAAGAAATGTAAAC
This sequence comes from Buchnera aphidicola (Pemphigus obesinymphae), assembly GCF_026122815.1. Classification (GTDB taxonomy): domain Bacteria; phylum Pseudomonadota; class Gammaproteobacteria; order Enterobacterales; family Enterobacteriaceae; genus Buchnera_C; species Buchnera_C aphidicola_BJ. Next base: position 48,192 of record NZ_JAIWQW010000003.1, read on the forward strand.
ATTTTATCTACTGGAAAAACATCAAAAGTTTTAAAAAAGTCAGGTATTGATGTTACTGAAATATCAAATTACACTCAATTCCCAGAAATTATGGATGGTAGGATAAAAACACTACACCCTAAAATATATGGAGGAATTTTAGGAAGAAAAAAAACAGATGATCATATCATGCAAAATCTTGGAATTATTAAAATAGATATAATTGTAGTAAACTTTTATCCATTTTGGCATGCAGTTAATAATAAAAATTACAACATAGATAACATTATCGAATATATTGATATCGGTGGACCAGCTATGATCCGAGCTGCTGCCAAAAATTACAAAAACACAGTTGTTGTAGTTAATATATCCGATTATAAATACATAATATCAGAAATGGACAAAAATAATAATGAGATTAGTTTAAAAACAAAATTTAAATTAGCAGCGTCTGCATTTAACTATGTAACGAAATATGATACTATTATCTCAGATTATTTTTGTCATCATAATAAAAAAAATAATTTACCAATAAAATCAATGCCCGATACTATCAATTTAAATTTTGTAAAAAATCAAGATCTTCGTTACGGTGAAAATCAACATCAAAAATCAGCATTTTATATTAAAAAAAATACATCAAAAAAAAATAATACACCAATAAAACAAATACAAGGAATACCATTATCTTATAATAATATATTAGATTCCAATATCGCTATAGAATGTATTAAGGAGTTTAATAAGCCCACATGTGTTATAGTTAAACATGGTAATCCTTGTAGTATAGCAACTAAAAAAAATATACTAGAATCTTATTTGGCAGCATATAATCAAGACCCAATTTCTTCATTTGGAGGAATAATTGCATTTAATTTTCCAATAGATAAAGAAACAACAAAAACTATTATCAAGAAACAATTTGTTGAAATAATTCTTACTCCTGATATTGATAAAAAAATTTTAGAAATAACGGAAAAAAAACCCAAAATTAGAATATTATTATTTGATATCAATAACAGAAATAAAAATCAACTAGAATATAAATCAGTGGAAGGTGGTCTTTTAGTACAAGAAAAAAATTCAATAATTGAAAATAGTAAAAACTGGAATATTGTGACTAAAAAAAAACCAAGTAAAAGAGAACTAAGTGATTGTGTATTTGCATGGAAAACCATAAAACACATTAAATCCAATGCTATTGTTTATGTGAAAGATCTTGTTACAATCAGTATTGGAGCTGGACAAATGAGCAGAATTTACTCTACCAAAATTGCTAATACTAAAGCACAAGATTTAAAGTTAAATACAAAAGAAGCTGTAATGGCATCTGATGCATTTTTACCTTTCCGAGATAACGTTGATCTAGCAGCTTCTATGGGCATTACATGTATTATACAACCAGGTGGTTCAATACGAGATAAAGACATTATTGCAGCTGCTAATCAACATAACATTGCAATGTTGTTTACTAATATTCGTCATTTTAAACATTAATAAAGTCTAAAAATTTTATTCACTTCTCGTTACTTTTAATAATACATGTAAAAGAAAAAATTATTTTATAGGTATTTTTTATGATACGTAGTATGACTGGTTACGCAAGAACAGAGCTAAAAAAAAATTGGGGAAAAGCTATTTGGGAAATACGTAGTGTTAACCAACGTTACCTGGAAATTCACATTCGAATGTCAGAAGAATTTCGAGAGTTAGAATTTGCTGTTCGTCAATATATAAGAAGTAACCTCGATAGAGGGAAAATAGAGTGCTATTTAAAATTTGAAGGTGGTTATAAAAAGGAAGAAAAAATTATTTTAAATAAAAATTTAATAAAAAAAATACTAAATACCATTCAATGGATTAAATTACACATCAATGAAGGTAACATTAATTTTCTCGATATTTTAAAATGGCCTGGAGTAATTGAAATAAAACGAGATAATTTAGATGAAATAAAAACAGAAATATTCTCTTCATTAAAATTTACCATAAAAAAATTAATAGAAGTACGTGTGCACGAAGGCATTTTATTAAAAAAGATAATTGAAGAACGTTTAGATTTAATAAAATACGAAATAAAAAAAATAAAAATACAATTACCAAAAGTATTAAAATTATATAAAGAAAAACTATTTTTGAAATTAAAAGAATCACAAATATTCATAGATAAAACACGATTCGAACAAGAAGTATTGCTACTAATACAAAAAATAGATATCAGCGAAGAATTAGATAGAATCACAATACATATTGCTGAAACTATCTCTATTATCAATAACATAGAATCCGAACCTATGGGCCGTAGACTTGATTTTATTATGCAAGAACTCAATCGAGAAACTAACACTTTGGCATCAAAATCTATTAATTCTTACATTACAGCAGCTACAATCGAAATAAAAGTTTTAATTGAACAAATGAGAGAGCAAATTCAAAATATAGAATGAATAAAATTAATTTATGTATTTAATAAATTTAATCAATTAAAAAAATATTATTTATTTCCTATTTATAAAACATTCCTTCCAATAAATCGGAGAAAAAAAGACTAAAAGTGCAAAAATTTCAAGACGACCAAAAATCATCATTACAATTAAAATCCATTTTGCAGTATCATTAATATGTTTAAAATTATCTACCAAAACACCTAAACCTAATCCCAAATTATTTAAACTAGAAATAATAGCTGAAAAAGCAGAAAAAGAATCAACTCCAGTAGCTATGAGAGACAAAATACCTAAAAAAAACAATAAAAAATACGTAAAAAAAAAATCCATACAGAATCTAACAATCTGGTCGAAAATGTTACATTACCAATGCTGATATTATATAACGCATATGGATGAATTAAACGTTTTATTTCTCTGACAAATTGCTTAAATAATAATATAAAACGTATTATTTTTATTCCTCCAGTCATAGATCCTGAACATCCTCCAATACATGCAGAAGAAAACAATAAAATAGAAAAATAAGTAGGCCATAAAGAAAAATTGTCTATGGTAAAACCTACTGTAGATTCAATAAAAAAAACCTGAAATAGAAGGCGATCTGTCATTATAGACGAAAAATCATTTGATCGAATGTAATATAAAAATAAAAAAAATATTACAAATAAAATAAAATTTACATAAATAAATAATCTTAATTCTATATCTTTCCAATATAACGATACATTCTTATTTTTTAAAAAAATAAAATGTAAAGTATAATTACAACTGGATAACACAAGAAAAAAAGATGCAATAATGTTAATATTTTGATTATTAAAATATCCCATACTACTATCGTGAGTTGAAAAACCTCCCATAGATACAGTAGACAAACTATGAGCTACAGCATCAAATAAGGACATACCGAAAATCCAAAATAATAACGTACACAATACCGTTAAGCAACAATATATATATAACAAAGACTTAGCCATATTATAAACACGAGGAACTATTTTACTATTTTTTAATGATCCTATTATTTCAGCTTTGTACAAGTGCATACCATTCACTCCTAAATAAGGAGATATAACTAAAAATAGTATAACAATTCCTATTCCACCAAACCATTGTAACATTTGTCGATAAAATAAAATGGATTTAGGGAATAAATCTAAAAAAATCAAAGTTGTAGATCCAGTCGTCGTCAAACCAGAAAAAGATTCAAAAAAAGCATCAGTAACAGATATATTTAATCTATCATACAAAATAAAAGGTAATGAACCAATACTACCACAGACTATCCAAAATAGTACTACCACCATAAACACTTCTTTTTTATGTATATTACCCTTTATTCTACGAGTAGGTAACCATAACAATAAACCCATAATAAAAGTAATTAAAAAAGTTACACTAAATACTTTATCTATATGATCAGAATAAAACAAAGACAACGTATAAGGAATAGATATAGTGAAAGAAAAAAAAATAATAAGTAAACCAATCATTCGAAAAATTAAAAAAAAACACATATATTACCCTTATTCAATAAAAATTATTTTTAATATATTTTATATATATAAAATTTTATAATTAATTAACAGATTAATTTTAATATTAATATTCAAAAATACAATTATCTAATATTAAAAATGAATTCAATGTTGATAAAAAATAAAAATATAACTAATTGAATAAAATTAATTACATATATAAAATGACGCCAATAAGCGCCATTTTATAAATTACATCAAAATTTATTAATTTCTTCTCTCACATTTTTTGTTGCTTGCATCATATTTCTTAAAGATAATTCGGTTTCTGTCCACGTTCTAGTTTTTAAACCACAATCGGGATTAACCCATACTTGTTCTACTGGCAAAAATTGAATAATCTTTCTTAATAATATTTCAATATTTCTTACTGTAGGTATTGTTGGAGAATGAATATCATATACTCCTGGTCCAATTGCGTTCGGATATTTAAATTTTTTAAAAAAATCTAACAATTCCATATCAGAGCGAGCAGTTTCTATTGTAATTACATCGGCATCTAAAGAAATAATAGCATCCATAATATCATTAAATTCACAATAACACATATGCGTATGTATTTGTGTTTCATCTTTGACCACAGATGAACTTAGATGGAACGCATCTACTGCCCATTTTAAATATGATTTCCAATCGTTTTTTCGTAAAGGCAATCCTTCTCTTAAAGCTGGTTCATCTATTTGAATTATTCTTATACCAATATTTTCTAAATCTTTAACTTCATCACGCAACGCTAATGCTATCTGCCGCGCTATGACTTCTCTAGAAATATCTTCTCTTGGAAAAGACCAACATAAAATAGTCACAGGACCAGTTAACATACCTTTCACAGGTTTATTAGTTAAAGATTGTGCATATTGCGACCATTTTACACTAATGGATTTCGGACGACTAACATCACCTATAATAATAGGTGGTTTTACACAACGAGAACCATAGCTTTGTATCCATCCATGATTAGTGAACACAAAACCATCTAAATTTTCACCAAAATATTCAACCATATCATTTCTTTCAAATTCCCCATGGACCAAAACATCCAATCCTAAATCATCCTGACGAAAAATTACATCTTTTATATACTGAGATAAAGCAATGTTATAATTTTCTGAACTAATTTTACCTTTTTTAAAATCAAGACGTAATTTTCTAATATCATCAGTTTGAGGGAATGAACCTATAGTAGTCGTAGGTAAAATAGGCAAATTACATTTTTCTTTCTGTTTTTTAGAACGAATCACATATGGATTTTTTCTTTGATATTGATTAGATTGTATCAATTTTTCTCGTTTTTGTACTTCTATATTATTAACTATATTAGATCTTATTCTATTTTTAATAAAATCACTCCATGTTTCCAATACAGTATTATCATTAGAAACAAGACTTTCCTTTAATAACGCTAATTCTTTACATTTTTGTATAGCAAAAGAAAACCAGTTTATTATCTCTTGATCTATGTTTTTTTCTAAATCAACATCAATAGGAGAATGTAATAAAGAACAAGAAGAACCTAACCATAAATTTTTTCTTTTTTTAACATATGGATGTAAAATGCCAAACCAATCCATAAGATCGGCACGCCAAATATTACGTCCATTGACAATACCTACTGATAAAACCCACTCTTTTGGTAATTGATTATTTAAACTACATAAATCATATTTTCCATAAACCAAATCAACATGTAAACCTTGAACTGGTAACTGACAAATAGTATCAATATTATGCATTACACTATCAAAATAAGTGGTCAATAAAATCTTCACATTACATTTTAACTTTTGATACACGTGCTTAAATGATATTAACCAATCAAAAGGTAAATCTAATGCTAAAATAGGTTCATCAATTTGTACCCAATTTATATCTCTTTTTTCTAATTCTGAAAAAATATGTTGATAAATTGGAAGTATATCTGGCAATAAATCTAAACGATTAAAAAAATCGCCTTTTACTTTTCCTAACCATAAATATGTGATAGGACCTAGAATAATAGGTTTAATTTTATACCCTAAATTTAATGCCTCATCTACTTCATCTAATAATTGAGACCATCCATAAAAAAATTTACTGTTTTTAGTAAATTCAGGAACAATGTAATGATAATTGGTATTAAACCACTTAGTCATGTCTGACGCAAAAGCAGATTGTCCAGTAGGAGCTGTTCCTCTCGCAATACGAAATAAAGTATCCAAATCAACTGATTTATCTTCATTTCTATGTCTTTGTGGAATATTTCCTAACAACATACTAGTACTTAGTACATGATCATACCAAGCAAAATCACCTACAGGAAGTAAATCGATACCTGCTTTTTTTTGTTTTTCCCAATGTATTTTCCTTAATTTTTTTCCTACTATTAATAAATTTTCTTGTGAAATTTTTTCAGACCAATACTCTTCTAGTGCTTTTTTTAATTCACGATTAGATCCAATTCTTGGAAAACCAAGTATGTGATTTATTATAGACATATGTAATCCATTTTTTAATAAAAAAATTAATCAAAAATATTACAACAAAATTGTATTTTTATAAAAATTTTAATTTACTCTGTAATCTGCAACTTCTTTAAATTCCATAATTAAAATAAATAGTATATTCTAAATCAATTAATATATTTATATCAAAAAATAAAAATTTATTGTAAAATACTATAATTATCAAATTAATAATATTAATAAAATTATTTTAATAATTAATTGAATCAAATGTGCATTTAAATTAAATAAAATAATTTAATTTATATTTAAGACAGTACTGATTTTTTTAAAAAAACTTCTAAATAACGAGCTACACCATCATTATCATTAGATAATACTATTTCTGCATATGGTAACTGTTTTTTTAGTTCTAAATCAGAATTTACCATTATACATGCTTTACCTACTATCTTAAGCATATCCATATCATTCATAGCATTACCAAAAGCTATACAATCTGTTAAAGAACTATTTAAATATTTCATCAAAAAAGTTAATGCATTTCCTTTAGATACTTTTTTTGACATTATTTCAAGACATGTTTTAGAAGAAAAAACCCAATCTAAATCTGATTTAAATAAATCAATAATTTTTTCCTTCAATAAAAATAATTTACTAAAATAATTAGAAGTGAAAAAAATTTTACTAACATTATCCATTTTAAAAAAATAAAAATCCGAAACTTGGTACTGAGAAGATGATCTATAATTATAATAATACTTTTCTATATTTTTTTTATGAATATACCATTTTTCATTGCAATACATATGCATAATTATATCAGTATCTAAATCGATATACCTTAATAAATTCGCAATAACATCTTTATCTATATTACTGGTAAATATTAACTTTTTATCTAAATTATAAATTTTAGCTCCATTTGAAGTAATCATGAAAGCAGTAATTTTACAATAATTACAAATCTCTAAAATTTCGAAATAATGACGACCACTAGCAAAAAAAAAAACAAAATCCTTTGTTATACAAATCCTGTATAATTCTTTTCGTATAATTTGTTATTTTATATTCAGAAGACAAAAGAGTACCATCTAAATCAGAGACAATAAATTTATACATACATATAATTTCCATAAAATCTAATATATACAAATAATCATATTTAAAAGTAAAATACTAATATCAATAAAAATGATCAATTTTAAAAAAAATAAAATAAATATTTTTAAATTATTTAAAAACTTTTAAAATTATACCAATATTTACATTTTAATTAATATTAGTATTTATTATTAATCAAAATAATAAATACTTATGAAATTAAAAATATAATATATTTTAATAAAAATTATATATTTAATAAATAAATTTATTTATAAAAATAATTTGAATAAAAAATTAATAAAATTTAAAATATTAAAAAAAATAAAAATAATTAAATTTATTAGAACCTTATCTTTAATATGAACATTAATTAAAAAATTGAATTAATCATATTAATTTTAAATTTATATACTCATCAAAAAACGTTACCAACATATTGATATATATAACATATGTAAAAATCGCTCATATTAAAAAATAGTATCAATGTCAATTCAATTTTTACATTAAAAATATAAAATATCTAAATAAAATATTATCATACACAATGATATTTTCTTAAAAAATAATAAATAAATATAAAAATATAATTCTATGTACGACAATAAAAGATAATTACTTATGTAACCATAAAAAACTTATTTAAAAAACAAGTAATGCAATTCAATTCAAAATAAAAAATTATCTCTTTTTTTTAAATATTAATTTCATAACTTTTATGAAGTTAATTTGTTTAACATGAATAATGTTTAAATTTTTAATATATAAAAATAATAAAAATTATTCTAAACAGATATTGCCAATATACTTATAAAAACAAGTAAAAACAATCTAATTTAATGAAAATTAAAAAATATCTACTAAAAAAATTTTTTTTTTAAATTTTCATATTAAAATAAAACATTCAATAAAATTATTTAAAATAACTATGATATTGGAACAAAAAATGCTATAAAAATACCTATTTATTTCGAAATAAATTTAAAATAATTGATCATCACACATAAAAAGATATGAATTACTACTCAGAAAATAAATTTAATTATATGTAAATTTTTTATTAATAAAAAATAAAAATCAAGGAAATATATAATATACATTCAATAAAAATTTAATTTTTAATTTAATTGACAATTAAAGAATTTAAAATTTATATAAAAATTAACTTTAGAACATAAACCAAAATCTAGTTAATAGTAAAATTTAATAAAATACAAAAATTTTTAATACTCACCGATAATAAAAAATACATAATTTTATCTTTTAAATAAATTTAAAAAAATATTTACAAAAAAAAACAAAGATTTATTAAAATATATAAACTAAACATGTTAGAAATATTTTTTTATTTAAAAAACTAAATTTAAGGAATCATGCTTCTATTGCTGTTCTTAATTTTTTCATTGCATTTTTCTCTAATTGACGTACTCTTTCTGCTGAAATTCCGTATCCATTAGCAATTTCTTGTAAAGTTATTTTATTATTTTCATTTAACCATCTTGCACGTATAATGTGACGACTACGTTTATCTAATATACGCAATGCATTAGTCAATTTGTTTGTTGCGTGCATTTCCCAATTGTCTTCTTCTACTCCATTAGCAAAATCAGAAGTATTGTCTCTTAAATGAGTCATAACAGTGGTTAATTTTCGATCGCTAGATTCATCATCCGGAAATGGATTAAATGATATATCTTGAGCTGACATACGACATTCCATTTCGCGTACATCTTCACTACACACCCCTAATTCCTGAGCTACTATTCTTAATTCGTTCTCATTAAACCATCCCAAACGTTGTTTGGTTTTTCTTAAATTAAAAAATAATTTTCTCTGTGATTTCGTTGTTGCTACTTTTACAATACGCCAATTACGTAATACATATTCATGTATTTCAGATTTAATCCAATGAACAGCAAAAGAAACCAATCTAACACCAACTTCAGGATTAAAACGACGAATCGATTTCATTAAACCTATATTACCTTCTTGAATAAGATCAGCTTGAGGTAATCCGTATCCCGAATAATTACGAGAAATATGAATCACAAAACGTAAATGAGATAAAATTAAAGTCTTAGCTGCATCTAAATCACCATTATAATAAAGACGTTCCGCCAGTAATTTTTCTTCTTCAGCCGATAACATAGGCCAAGAATTAGCATATCTAATATAAGCATCTAAATTACCCAAAGCAGTAAGAGATAAAATTTGCATTTTATTAATCATTTTAATCCCTAAATTACGTCATTAAACTAATAAATTAGTTCATAATACGTGAATTATAAAAATAAATCAAAATCTATCTTACTATTTCTTGTTTTCTATGGAAAATATATATAAAACGGTTAAAATAAATAGATTACAAAAATAAAAAATTAAAAAATAGATTCAATAAACTTTTTACTATCAAAAACTTTTAAATCCTCTATCTTTTCCCCTATTCCAATATAATAAATAGGTATTGAAAATTTATTGGCTATAGGGAAAATGATTCCACCTTTTGCTGTCCCGTCTAATTTCGTTATAACTATGCCTGTTAAATGTAGCGATTCATGAAATAATTTTGTTTGTTGTACTGTATTTTGACCACTGCAAGCATCAATAACTAAAATAGTTTCATGAGGAGACAAAATATCTATTTTTTTTACTACTTTTTTTATTTTTTTTAATTCATTCATTAAATGCACGTTGTTATGTAATCTTCCTGCTGTATCAATGATTAAAATATCAATTTTTTTCGCCTGAGCTGATTTAATTGCATCAAAAACAACAGCTGCTGGATCAGCATAGATATGCTGAGATATCACTGATATCTTATTTTTCAATCCCCATTCTTGTAACTGTTCAATAGCCGCAGCTCTAAAAGTATCCCCCGCTGCTAACATCACTGATTTACCCATTTTTTTATATTTAGCAGCTAATTTCCCGATAGTAGTTGTTTTTCCAACACCATTTACACCGACTATTAAAATTATAAACGGACAACAAAACCCTTCCAAATTTATAGTTTTTTCGACTTTAGATAACATCTTTAACATATGGATTTTTAATAAATCATACACTGCTTCGGTATTCTTTATATTGTTACCTATAACTTCTGATTTTAACGTACTAATTATAAAATTAGTTGTTTTTACACCAATATCGGAAGATAATAGTTTTTCTTCTAATTTATCAAATAAAATCACGTCAACTTTATTTTTAGAAAAAATATTTTTTATCTCTGAACCTAAATAATCTCTTGTTTTTTTTAATTGTATTCTTAACTTTTCCA
>NZ_JAIWQW010000017.1:0-5070 GCF_026122815.1 Buchnera aphidicola (Pemphigus obesinymphae)
TAATAGTACCTTCATTATACACTTCGTTAACTATCTTAAATTGAGCTATACGTTTTTTAATTAATTCACTAATCTCACTAGAATTTAAATGCATACCTTTATAATTCTCTCAATAATTTAAGAAATTCTTTAACTGTTTTAAACGATTACGAATAGACATATCGATCACAAGATTATTCACTTTAATAATAAAACCATCAATAACAGTATCCTTGATACTGTGTTTCAAATTAATATTGCTATTAAATTTTTTTTCTAAAAATAAAGAAATATTTTTTAGTTGCGAAAAACTTAATTCGTATGCTGATATAATCTTAGCTTCTAAAATTTTATTATAATTATTTTTTAAACCAATATATTCTAATAAAACATTTTTTAATAAAAATAATCGTTTATTTTCAGCCATTATTTTAATTAAATTTTGACACTTCAGATCAATTTGATCTCCGCATAACGTTATAAATACATTCGCTATATATTCAGCTGGTAATACACCTGCTAACAAACTTTTTATTTTTAAATCTCTAGAAATACTAACAGAAAACAACAACATCTTTTGCCAAAAATCTATTTTATTTTCTTCTACTGCTAATTCAAAAATAGCTTTTGCATAAATTTTAGCTACACTACTATGTTCGCACATTAGAAATAAAATATTCCTTATAAACGATTAATTAATTCTTTCATGATATCATTATTTTCATTTTTTTTTATAGATCTTTGTATAACTTTTTCAGCTATTGAAATAGCTATTTTCCCTACATATTGAGTTAACTCTTCTTGCATTTTTATACGTTCTAAATCAATATCAGAACGTGCTTTTATCATAAATTTATTTTTTTCTTTTTCTGCACTTTTTCTAGCTTCTTCTAAAATAATATTACGTTGTTTTTTTGCTTCATTGAGCAAGTTCAATGCTGCTTGTCTTTGATTTTTGATTTCTTTTTTTACTTTTTCTTGGTCTATTTTTAAATTTTCTTTTTCTTTTTTTACAAAATTCAAACTATCGGAAATATCTTTCTGTCTTTTTTCTATAGTTATTAAAATAGGAGGCCATATGTATTTCATACAAAACCAAACAAATAAAAAAAATGAAATAGATTGCCCTAAAATAGTGGAATTGAGATTCACAATTTTATACCTTAATTAATTTTAAAATAATTCTTAAATCTTTGCACTATTTTAATAATGCAAAGATTTTTTATTAATTACTATTTAAATTTAAAAACGTATTTACTTAAATAGTAATACTCAAATTAAGCAATAGCAAATAATATATACAAAGCAAGACCAACAGCTATCATTGGAATAGCATCCACTAAACCCATAACAATAAAAAATTGAGTACGTAATAAAGGAACTAAATCTGGTTGCCGTGCTGCACCTTCTATAAATTTACTACCTAAAATTCCAATACCAATAGCTGCCCCTATTGCTGCTAATCCTATCATAATGGACACTGCTATATAAATCATATCTGGACTTAAATTTTCCATGAAAATCTCCAAGATGTACTAAATATATAATTTTAATCAGTGCTTCTTTGAAGCCATCGACAAATAAACAATAGTTAATACCATAAAAATAAATGCTTGAAGTGAAATTATTAAAATATGAAAAATTGCCCAAGGTACAGTTAAAATCCATTGCAACCACCATGGAAGTAAGCCAGCAATTAAAATAAAAATCATTTCTCCTGCGTACATATTACCGAAAAGTCGTAATGCTAACGAAACTGGTTTTGATAATAAATTAACAGTTTCTAATATAACATTTATGAACAAAAAAAAAGGATGATTAAATGGTTGCGTTGTCAATTCTTTTAAAAAACAGATTATACCTTTGATTTTAAAACTATAGTACAAAATTAATAAAAAAATACTAATAGACATAGATACAGTAATATTAATATCTGAAGATGGAACTATACGTAAAGCTGAAAAATGGAAAACAGACTCACTAATTAAAGGAAATAAATCAACAGGAAATAGGTCCATAAAATTCATAAGAAAAATCCATACAAATACCGTTAACGATAAAGGAGCAATTAAATTACTTTTTTCACCATACATCTCTCGTACATTACTATTGACAAAACCAATAATTAATTCGACGACCACTTGTAACTTATTGGGTACATCATGAGTCATTTTTTTGGATATTTTATAAAAAAAAATAAGAAATAAGAAACCTAATACAATAGAAAAAAATATTGAATCAATATTTAATATCCAAAAATTGTTAGAAATAATATCTTCTGTAGAAACTAATTTAAAAGTACGTAAATTCATCTGCAAATGATTTAAATGATGACTAATATATGTTTGAGGATTAAATGTTTCTCCTGAAGCCATTTTGACTCCTATGTGGTATTAAATAACAAATAACAAATAACACTGATGTACTAAAAATTTAATTAATCACCTTACTATACGATATTTTTATAAAAATTTTAATATTAGTTAAAGAAAAAATTATATTTCTCATTAAATTAATGCTGGATATTTAATTAATATTAAATATTAAATTTTGATTTAATATTTAACTAATATTAAATATGAAAAAATAAAAATATTTTTTATATAAAAAAATTTTAATAGATAATATAAAAATTTGATTTTATATAAAAATATATTATTAACTAATATATATAATTAACATATTATTGTTAAAAAAAATAAACATTACATACCATATTTTAATATAGAAAAATATATTTATTTCTAAAAATTGAAATTTATTAAATACCAATTTAAATAAAAAATTTAAATAATTTTTAAAATTAAGTAAATTATAATATAAATGATTATTAATCATATTTTATTATAAAAAATATTATTGTTCATATTCCAAAATTTAAACACTTAATTAATAATTAAAAATTATTTATAAATTAATGATATCTTTATGACAATTTTTTTTTATATAAATTAATAAAACAGAAATTGCCGCTGATGTAATACCTGGAATACGAGATGCTTGGCCAATAGAAGTAGGTTTATAAAAATTTAATTGTGAAATTACTTCATTAGATAAACCTGTTACATTATGGTAATCTGATATCCCCAATAAAAGTGTATTTTCATGATTTAAATGTCTTTTTATTTCATCTTTTTGACGGACAATATAACCTTCATATTTTATCTGATTTTCAACTTGTTTAGCAGATTCTAAATCTGATAATCCTGGCCCAAAAAAAGGTAACTCCATAAGTTTCTGATAAGTGACTTCAGGTCTCTTTAACAAATCTTTAACATTTGATAATTTCATTAATTTTTTTTCTAAAAACTCATTCAATTTATGTATCTCTGAAAAATTTGGAGAAATAACCAAATTTTCCAATCGATTAAGTTCTTTATTAATTAATGAAGCTTTTTCATTGTAACGCATCCATCTTTCGTCGTTTACTAAACCTAGTTTTCGACCTATTTCAGTTAAACGTAAATCGGCATTATCTTCTCTCAAAATCAATCGATACTCTGCCCTTGCTGTAAACATTCTATAAGGTTCTTGAGTTCCTCTAGTACATAAATCGTCTACTAAAACTCCTAAATAAGCTTCACTTCTTAGAGGAAACCAAGATCCGGAATTGGAAGAATACAAAGCAGCGTTTAATCCAGCTAACAATCCTTGAGCAGCAGCTTCTTCATAACCAGTAGTTCCATTGATTTGACCAGCAAAAAATAAACCCTTAATAAATTTACTTTCCAAAGTAGGCTTTAAATCTCTCGGATCAAAAAAATCATATTCTATAGCATATCCTGGTTGTATTATTTTTGCTTTTTCTAAACCTTCTATGGATTGAACAAATTCATATTGAATATCTAAGGGAAGACTAGTGGAAATACCGTTAGGATAAATTTCGTTTACATTTAATCCTCCTGGTTCTAAAAAAATTTGGTGAGAAGAACGATTAGAAAAACGCACTATTTTATCTTCAATAGACGGACAATAACGAGGACCAATACCTTTTATTTCTCCTGTATACATGGGACTTTGATTCAAATTTTTTCGTATAATTTCATGCGTAAATTTATTTGTATGGGTAATATAACAAGGTATTTGACGAGGATGTTGTGATTTGTTACCAATAAACGAAAATACAGGCACAGGGACATCACCATTCTGAATTAAAAGATTTTTAAAATTTATGCTATTAACATCTATTCGTGGAGGAGTTCCTGTTTTTAATCTACCAACTCGAAATGGCAACTTTCGTAACCGATTTGCTAAAATAGTAGATGATGCATGACCTATGCGTCCTCCTTCATGTTTATTATTAATACCTATATGAATCTTACCTCCTAAAAATGTTCCAGTTGTTAAGACAACAGCTTTTGCGTAAAAATTAACTTTACTTGTTGTTTTTACACCTATGATAATTTCTTTTTTAATAATTAAATCTTCTACTTCTGCTTCAAAAACTAATAAGTTATTTTGTTTTTTTAAAACATTTTTTATAAAATCAGAATATAATTTTCTATCTGCCTGTGCTCGAGTAGCTCTTACAGCTGGACCTTTTTTAGCATTAAGTATTCTAAACTGAATACCAGAATAATCAATTGCTTTTGCCATAACACCACCCAATGCATCAATTTCTTTAACTAAATGACTCTTACCAATACCACCTATAGCAGGATTACAGGATAAAAAACCTAAACTCTGTAATTTTTGAGTTAATAAAATAGTTTTATAACCCATTCTTGCGGAAGCCATTGATGCTTCAGTTCCTGCATGCCCTCCTCCAATGATAATAACATCAAAACGATCAAACATTCAATAAACCTTAATTAATTAAAAATAGAAATTAGAATTATTCCACCTATAATACAAAAAATAAAATTAATATGAAAGAGATATATTTAGTCAAAGAGTAATTTAACAAAATAAGAATACATTTATTTCATTTATATCTCCTTTATTAAATAAAAATACAATTAAATAAAATAAGAATACATTTATTTCATTTATATCTCCTTTATTAAATAAAAATACAATTAAATAAAATAAGAATACATTTATTTCATTTATATCTCCTTTATTAAATAAAAATACAATTAAATAAAATAA
>NZ_JAIWQW010000017.1:5170-5696 GCF_026122815.1 Buchnera aphidicola (Pemphigus obesinymphae)
GAATACATTTATTTCATTTATATCTCCTTTATTAAATAAAAATAGATATAGATGTAATTATGTATCTATGTATTGTTGTTAACAACGGAAAATTCTCTGATTAATTTCTCTTACTCCTTGATAAATAAAGCATTTGTTACGTTAATTAGCTGTGTATAACTATCATAGTATTTTTTATTTTTCGCAAAAAAACACCAAAATTCACGAAAAAATCTTTTAAAAAAAAAATAGATCAAAAAAAATACAATTAAACGCATCCAAAAAAGAAAAAAAATAATTTATTGATCATTTATTATTCAATTAAACGCATCCAAAAAAGAAAAAAAATAATTTATTGATCATTTATTATTCAATTAAATGCATCCTTTTTCTTAAAAAAAAAATAGATCAAAAAAAATACAATTAAACGCATCCAAAAAAGAAAAAAAATAATTTATTGATCATTTATTATTCAATTAAATGCATCCTTTTTCTTAAAAAAAAAATAGATCAAAAAAAATACAATTAAACGCATCCAAAAAAGAAA
>NZ_JAIWQW010000018.1 GCF_026122815.1 Buchnera aphidicola (Pemphigus obesinymphae)
TGTTAATTGGAATCCAAGACTGATTAAGATCTTTAAGAATTAGCCACAAAGTATGAATAGCTCTTTTTAACATTGAAGTATATGCTATATCGAAAGTAAATTCTTTTGAATTTAATAATTTTGCGGCGTTTTTAGCTTCTTTTATACCTTTAAATGATAAATCTATGTCTTCCCAACCAGTAAATTTATTAAGTTTGTTCCATTTACTTTCACCATGTCTGATTAAAATTAATTTAGTGAATGCCATAATTTTCCTTTTACATTATGCTATTTTATAAAATAAAAAGATATTATTACATAATAATCGAATATTTCCCATTGTTAAAATAGCAAATATTTTTTATTTAAACACTAGTTATTAATATTTTATTAATTATATACATAAGAATTAATATTTTATAGGATAAAAATGGATATAAAACATATACATTTATATATATTAACTAGTGTTTAAATATTTATATACTATTTTATTTTTAATTTATTAAAAAAAATAATATACATCATCAATATGAACGTAAAAATTTCTGAATAATGTTAAAAAATATATATTATCGTTTTTTTATTGGCAAATAAATTGAAATAATCCCTTATATAAAATTTCTTCGACAGGTTTTAAAAATGAAATTAAAAAGAACAATTAATATATTAATACTTATATTTTCTCTTATGACTATTTTTCATGCAGTCATTTCAGCAATCATAATGAAATATTAAAAATAAAGGGATTATAGATATACATTTAAAAAAATGAAAGAAATTCGATAAAAATTTCTAATATGAAATTAATATTACAAAATTTATATAAGAATAATATTATTTATTTTGATTCTAATAAATCCTGTATTAATCCAATATTTTTATTAATATCTTAATATTGTTGCTAATTTTTTATGTAATAAAATAAAAAATAATATATATATAAAATGACATGCGGATAAAAACGATTTTTGTAAATATAATTTTTTATTAGCATAAAAAAGAGTTAAAGAAATAAGATCATATCTTATTAAAAAAGGTGTACTAGAGAAACAAATTTCTTTTGTTTTTTACGGTAAAGATAAATCGGTCATTGACTGTAATATAGAATCATGTTATATGAATAACAGATGAGTAGAAATAATTTTTTATTAAATAATTTTATTAAAATTATATAACTTGGTGCTAAGATTGATCATAGCACCACAAATTTTTACATTTCATCTTTTAATTTGTTAGATTTAATAAATTATATATGTAGTATAATTCTATTAAAATCTTCTAATATTTTTTTTATATTTACAAGAAAACCAACAGCTTCTTTGCCATCTATAATTCTATGGTCATAAGAAAGAGCTATGTACATCATAGGACGTATGCAAATTTTATTATCTAAAACTACCGGACGATTTTTAATGTTATGTAACGCTAAAATAGCAGATTGAGGAGGATTAATAATTGGTGTAGAAAATAGTGAACCAAATATACCTCCATTTGTAATAGTGAAATTACCTCCTGTTAAATCTTCAATGCTTAATTTTGATTCATTCGCTTGTATTGCAAATTTTTTAATTTTTTTTTCAATTTCAGACATGCTCATTAAATTTGCGTCTTTTAATATAGGTGTAACTAAACCTTTTGAAGTAGAAACAGCGATACTTATATCATAGTAATGATATTGAATAATCTCATCTTTATCGATCATTGCATTGATTTCTGGAAAACGTTTTAATCCTTCTATTACTGCTTTAACATAAAAAGACATAAAACCCAGTTTTACTCCATATTTTTCTTTAAATTCTTCTCCGTATTTTTCTCTTAATTTAATTATTGGTTTCATATTCACTTCGTTAAAAGTGGTTAATATAGCTGTATTTTGTTTTACACTTAATAATCTTTTTGCAATACATTTTCGCACGTTACTCATTTTAATTTTAGTGCTAGTTCTTTCATATATATGGTTCAATTTTTTTTCTACATTATATTTTATTTGATTATTTTCATTATTTTTGTTTTTGTTATTCATATATATTTCAATGTCTTGAGGAGTAATTCTATTATTTACACCTGTTCCTTGGAATTTAAAATCTTTAATGTTATGACAAGAAACTAAACGCCTTACTTTTGGACTTAAAGTATCATTTATTTTTATATTTAATTCTTTATTATCGTTTAATTCTTTTTTTTCTGATATATTATTTTTTATTTTATCCAGAGATTTTTTTATTACATTTTTAACATGTTTTATTTTACCTAATATTTGTTGAGATCTTACTATGGATCCTTGTGCTTCAAAGATAGTATGTAAGATACCAGAAGAGATAGCAGGTACTTCTAAAATAATTTTATCAGTTTCTATTTCCACTAATATTTCATCTATTTCTATAATATCTCCTATATTTTTATGCCATTTTACGACTTGAGCGGTATTAACTGATTCAGGTAAATGGGGCACGAGAATATCAAAACTGTTCATATATCACTATCCTTTAATCAAATATGTATTTAATGCATCGTTGACAATTTCTTTTTGCTGTTTTTGATGGATAAAAAAATTTCCTACAGCTGGAGAAGAGGATGCTGGCCGTCCTATATATTTTAAAGATGAATTAATTGGTAACATTTTTTGTAAATGATGTTGAATATAATTCCATGCTCCTTGATTACAAGGTTCTTCTTGACACCATGCGAAATTTAATACATTAGTATAAGACAGCATAATTTTTGAAAATGATATTTTAGGAAAAGGATACAATTTTTCGATACGAATGATAGCTGTGTCATTTTGTTTATTAATACGACGTTGTTGTAACAAATCATAATATATTTTCCCTGAACAAAAAATAACTTGTTTTAAGAACTTTACTGGAATAGAGTCTATTTCATCTATGATTTCTAAAAAGTTTTTATGTTGTAATTCTGTAAAGTCAGAAAAAGATAAAGGATGTCGTAAAAGTGATTTTGGAGACATAATAATAAGTGGTTTTATTATATGTTGTAAAACTTGA
This sequence comes from Buchnera aphidicola (Pemphigus obesinymphae), assembly GCF_026122815.1. GTDB lineage: Bacteria > Pseudomonadota > Gammaproteobacteria > Enterobacterales > Enterobacteriaceae > Buchnera_C > Buchnera_C aphidicola_BJ. The sequence goes on from NZ_JAIWQW010000018.1 coordinate 2,988, forward strand.
CAACGTAACATATGGTAAATTTGGGCAGAAGTACTTGGTATGCATATTGCTATATTGTCTTCAGCAGCAAGTTGTAGATAACGTTCTAATCTGGCAGAGGAATGTTCAGGACCTTGTCCTTCATAACCGTGAGGTAATAACATTACTAATCCACATTTATATCCCCATTTTTGTTCACCAGAACTGATAAATTGATCTATTACGACTTGTGCCACATTAGCAAAGTCACCAAATTGTGCTTCCCAAACAGTTAAAATATTATTATTTGTGATAGAATAACCGTACTCAAAAGCTAAAACAGATTCTTCTGATAAAACGGAATCCCAAATATAAAATTTTCCTTTTTTATCTTTAATATTATTAATAGGTATATAAATTGAACCATCACTTTGATTATGTATGACGGAATGACGATGGAAAAATGTACCACGACCAATATCTTCACCAGATAAACGGCAAGAAATACCTTGACTTACTAAAGATGCATATGCTAAATTTTCAGCTGTTCCCCAATCTATTTTTTTTCTTCCATGAATCATTTCAAGTCTATCTTGATATATTTTTTTTACTTTTGGATGTATATCTATTTCATAAGGTATGGTATTTATAGAAATAGCAATATTTTTTAATTCCTTAAAATTTATTTTTTTTATTTCAATATTTTTTTTTATTTTATATTGTATGTTTTCATTAGTATTTTTTATTTTATTTCGTATAAAAAAAGAATATTCTTCTTCTAATTTACATTTATTTTCATATTTAATTTCATCATAATAATTTTTATTGATGATATCTTTCAATATTAAATAATTTTGATATATTTTTTGTACTGTAGGATGTTTATTAATTTTTTCATACATTACGGGTTGAGTGACATTAGGATCATCCGCTTCATTATGCCCTCTTCTTCTATAACAAACTAAATCTATAAAAATATCTCGTTTAAAATTAAAACGAAAATCTAATGCCATCCGTGTTACAAATAGCGCGGCTTCTGGATCATCGGCGTTAACATGAAATATTGGACAATTGGTCATTTTTGCGATATCAGTACAATAATCGCTAGATCTAAGATTTTTTTTATCTGAAGTAGTAAAACCAATTTGATTATTAATGACTAAATGAATAGATCCTCCAACGTTATAACCTTGAGTTTGAGACATATTTAGTGTTTCTTGAACTATTCCTTGTCCTGAAATAGAAGCATCTCCGTGAATGACAACAGATAATATCTTATTAGTATCGTAATTATGTAACATATCTATATGAGCTCGGGAACAACCCATTACAACTGGATTAATTATTTCTAAATGAGAAGGATTACATTTTAAAATCAAATTTATAAATTTATCATTGTATTTTATTTTTGAATGGTATCCTAAATGATATTTTACATCTCCACTTTTGAACTGATCTTGATAAGAATTAGAAAATTCGTTAAATAAATACCTTTCTTTTTTCCCAAAAACATTAATTAATACATTTAATCTTCCTCTATGCGCCATTCCAAGTAGTATGTCGGATACTTGTAAAGATCCTGAATAATTGATAATTTCATGTAACATAGGAATTAATGTTTCAGAACCTTCTAGAGAAAATCTTTTGGCACCTGGAAATTTTTTAGAAAGAAATATTTCTAACTCTTCTGCACAGATCAATGTTTTTAGTATTTTTTTTCTTTCTTCTTTATTTAAAAAATTTTCTTTTACAAAACATTCTATGTAATTTTGAATCCATATTTTTTCTTCATTATTTTCAATATGCATGTATTCAAAACCTATCGAATTACAATAGATTTCTTTTAAATTTTGATATAGATAGGTGTTAGAACTTAGTTGGTTGTTATTGTTAAAAAAAATTATATTGTTATTAATAAGTAAATCTGTTTCTAATAAATTATAATAATTTAAATTTAAATTAGGTATGTTTTTTTTTTGATATAGATTTAAAGGATCTAAATGAGCATTTTTATGCCCATCTTTACGAAAAGCATCAATTAATTGCGATATTTTATATTTTTTCAGAAAAGTGGTATCTAGATCTGTTGTATTAATACCATGTTTTTTTTTAGATTTTTGTTCTTTTTTTAATTTTTTGTTATATATTTTAGAAAAAAATATTCTCCATTCTTTTTCAACAGAATTAGGATTGATTAAAAATGTATCATATAAACTTTGAATATAAGTTTGATTGTCTCCAGATAAATAAGAAGAGTTTAGCCAAGATATTAATTTAGTATCTTTCATAATATTCTCTTAAACTTTCGTTTTTTATAAAAATTTTTTGTTTGAATTATAAAAACATAATAAAATTATTTTTATGTTGGGAAATATATTTTCAATGATGTAACTTTTGACAATTAAATAGGATTATTGGTATCAATAAATGTTATGTCAAGATTATAGTTATCGGTTAACCAATTACCCAGTGCTATAATTCCATCTCTTTCACTAGCATGATGGCCTATTGAAAAAAAATGCAGAGAATTTTCTC
>NZ_JAIWQW010000019.1:0-1137 GCF_026122815.1 Buchnera aphidicola (Pemphigus obesinymphae)
GGAGAATCCCATGGCCCTTCATTGGGCTGTATTATAGACGGCATACCTCCTGGATTTCCATTATCTACTGATGATTTACAAAAAGAACTAAACCGTAGAAGACCAGGAAAATCGAAATATACAACTCAACGTCGTGAAAAAGACCAAATTAACATTCTATCAGGTGTCTTTAATGGAGTAACTACTGGAACAAGTATAGGATTAATTATCAATAACACCGATCAACGTTCTCAAGATTATGAAAAAATTAAACACATATTTAGACCTGGGCATGCAGATTATACTTACCAAAAAAAATATGGACTAAGAGATTACAGAGGAGGAGGCAGATCATCTGCTCGTGAAACAACTATGAGAGTTGCAGCTGGAGCTATAGCAAAAAAATATCTTAATTTAAAATACAATATCAAAATAAAAGGATATTTATCTCAATTAGGTGACATTCCATGTGAATTTCAATCTTGGCATGAAGTAGACAATAATGATTTTTTTTGCCCCAATGTTAATCAAATTCCTGTTCTCGAAAATTATATAAAAAAAATAAAAAAAGAACATGATTCTATAGGAGCAAAAGTAACAATAATAGCCCATAACGTTCCTATTGGATTAGGAGAACCAGTTTTTGATCGGTTAGATGCAGATCTTGCTCATGCACTTATGAGTATAAATGCAGTAAAAGGCATAGAAATCGGAGACGGATTTGCAGTAATTACCCAAAAAGGTAGCCAACATCGAGACGAAATAAATAAAAAAGGTTTTTTAACTAATCATGCGGGTGGAATTTTAGGAGGAATCAGTAACGGAGAAAATATCGTCGCTAAAATAGCATTAAAACCAACATCGAGTATAGGTATTCCCGGAAATACTATTAATAATTTAAACGAAGAAAAAAAAATTATTGTAAAAGGACGTCATGATCCCTGCGTTGGATTAAGAGCAGTTCCCATAGCAGAATCAATGATGGCTATAGTTTTAATGGATCATTTACTAAGATATCGTGGACAATGCAGTAATGTTAATTTACTTAGTAAAAAAAATATTTAATATTATTAAATAATTTGCTACTAAATTTAAAATTTTAGTAGCATTAAATCTCAATATCTGTATTTTTATTCCTTATTGAAGATATTTTAGTAT
>NZ_JAIWQW010000019.1:1237-5273 GCF_026122815.1 Buchnera aphidicola (Pemphigus obesinymphae)
AAAAAAGAAAATAAAATATAAAATAAATATATTAAAATAATTTTTATTTAATATCTCTACGAAAATCAAATTAAAAAATACTCAAATTTATTATATAATTCTGTAAAAGCAATTTTTTATAGTCATTAAATATCATTATTTTAAAGAGAGAAAATAAAATGTTTAAAGGAAGCATCGTAGCTTTAATTACACCTATGGATGAAAAAGGCAAAATTTGTCAACAAAGCTTAAAAAAATTAATTAATTATCACATTAAAAATGGCACTTCAGCAATTGTTGCAGTTGGAACTACGGGAGAATCAGCTACACTTAATCCTGAAGAACATAGTCGTGTAATTATGCTAACTCTTGACTTGGCTGATGGAAGAATTCCTGTTATTGCTGGTACAGGAGCTAATGCAACATCTGAAAGTATTTTATTAACTAAAAAATTCGAAAAAACAGGTATAACAGCGTGTTTAACGGTAACTCCTTACTATAATAGACCAACTCAAGAAGGTCTATATCAACATTTTAAATCTATTTCTGAAAACAGTGATTTACCTCAAATTCTTTATAATGTTCCAGCTCGTACAGGATGCGATTTAGTACCTGAGACAGTAATTAAATTAGCTAAATTAAAAAATATTATAGGCATTAAAGAAGCTACTGGAGATTTATCAAGAATTCATTTAATAAAACAATACGTTAAAGACGATTTTATAATTTTTAGTGGAGATGATGAAACGGCTTTAGATTTTATGCAGCTAGGCGGAAATGGAGTAATCTCAGTAACAGCTAACATTGCTGCAGCAGAAATGAAAAAAATATGTTCATTAGCATTAAAAAAAGATTTTAATACTGCTCGTCTCATTAACCAACGTTTAATGCCCTTACATAAAGTGCTATTTAAAGAACCGAATCCTATACCAGTTAAATGGGCAGCAAAAAAATTAGGATTAATAAAAACTGATACACTTCGTCTACCTATGACAAAAATTTCGAATTCTACAAAAACTATTTTAAATCAAATACTTGAAGAACTAAAATTGTATCCTTAAAAATTATTATAATGCTTATTATATACTATAATTAAATTTAAATATAATTTTTATTATTTTCATAAAAATAAAATTTAATCTTAAAATATATTAAAACCGATAATACAAAATTTTATTTTAAAATTATCTAAATAAAATTTATTAATCCTAATCTCTATATAATAAAAATTACTTATTGTCTATTAACAACAGAGTATCATTTTGATACTCTGATATATTTTATATAAATAAAAAAACGAATTCAAATATATTTTTCAAAAAATTAAATCTTTTATAATATTCTCGTACATTTTAGTTAATAATTGTAAATCAACAACTTTGGCATATTCATTAACTTTATGAATAGTCTTGTTAATTAAACCTAATTCTACTACTTGTGCTCCCATAATCGAAAAAAAACGACCATCAGAAGTACCACCTGTAGTCAACACTTTTGGGATAATACCACCAACATGTTTAACTACATTTTTAACTGTTTTTAACAAATCACCTGATTGAGTAAGAAAAGGTTTAGCGGAAATATTCCAGTTAATGTCATATTTCAACAAATGTTTAGATAATAATTTATTAACGATATCTTTAATATTATCAGAAGTAATATCATTTCCAAATCGAAAATTAAATTGTACAAAAATTTCTCCTGGAATAATATTGTTCCCACCATTTCCTGATCTAATATCAGTTAATTGCATACTAGTAGATGGAAAATTTATATTTCCAAAACTCCACTTAGTAGATAGTAAAGATGACAGAAAAGGAATAACAAAATGTATCGGATTTTTAGCAAACTGAGGGTATGCAACGTGTCCTTGAATTCCATAAATAGAAAGATTTGCTGTCATAGACCCTCGGCGACCATTTTTAATAACATCTCCTAATATATTAGAACTAGATGGTTCTCCTACTAAACAATAATCAATTTTTTCATTCCGTAAATTTAACTTTTCTAAAACTTTTTTAGTACCATTGATAGCACTTGATTCTTCGTCTGAAGTAATTAAAAAAGATAGTCTTCCATTATGTTTAGGAACAGATGCAACACACCTCTCTACAGCCACTACCATAGCTGCCAAAGCACCTTTCATGTCAGCAGATCCTCTACCAAATAACATTCCGTCTTTCACAATAGATTCAAATGGCAAGGTATTCCAACGACAAATTTTACCCGGATGCACAACATCAGTATGTCCTAATAAAGTTAATGTTTTCCCTTTACCTCTAGTAGCCCATAAATTACAAGTATCCTTAAAATTCATCATTTCTACTGTAAAACCTATATTGGAAAGACGTTTAGCAATAATGTTTTGACATCCTAAATCGAGAGGACTAATAGACGGAATATTAATAAGTTCCTTTGCTAAATTAATAATTGGACAAAACATAAGATATCCTTTAAAATTAAATCAGAATATATGAAAATATTAATTTTAATAAAAATTAAAATATAATAAAAAATATATTAGTAAAAACTTAAATATATAAAAAATAAAATAACGTGCAATTTGTTGCTATATTGATTACTCAAAATCAATCTAATTCAATATATTGGATAAAAATTATCCAAATATATTGAAAAAATATTTAAAGATAAAAATAAAATTTAAAAACTAAAAAAATAATTTTATTTTTTCCACTATAGTTTTCACACTAAAACCAAATTTATCAAACAATTCTTCAGCAGGAGCAGAATCACCGAATGTATCCATTCCGATAATTAAACCATTTAAACCGACATATTTATACCAAAAATCTTTCATACTGGCTTCAATAGCAACCCGTTGAGAAACAACAGAAGGAAGAACCTTTTCACGATAAAATAAATCTTGTTGATCAAATACATCCGTCGAAGGCATTGATACCACTCTGACCTTATAACCAATTGAAACTAATACTTCAGCAACATCTAATGCAATTTTTAATTCAGAACCAGTCGATATAATAATTAAATCAGGAGAAGTAACATTTTCATATAAAATATATCCTCCTCTCTCTATATTATTTATTTGTGATTTAGTTCTAAAAAATTGAGATAAATTTTGACGTGATAAAATTAAAGATGTTGGTCCTTTTTTCCTTTCTATAGCATATTTCCATGCAATAACTGTTTCTATTTGATCACTTGGCCTCCAAACACTCATGTTAGGTGTAAAACGCAAACTTGCTAACTGTTCTACAGGTTGATGTGTTGGACCATCTTCCCCTAAACCAATTGAATCGTGAGTATATATGAGAATTTGTTGAGTTTTCATTAATGCCGCCATACGAACTGCGTTTCGTGCATACTCGACAAAAATTAAAAAAGTGGCACTATATGCTATAAAACCCCCATGTTGTGAAATACCGTTGGAAATTGCAGTCATTCCAAATTCTCTAACACCATAATGAATATAATTCCCAGATAAATTTTTTTTAATTGATGAAGAACCTGACCACATAGTTAAATTGCTAGGAGCAAGATCAGCAGATCCTCCTATTAATTCAGGTAATAAACTACCTAAATTTTCTAATATGTTCTGAGAAGCTTTTCTGGTCGCTATATTTTCAGGATATTTATTTAATTTTTCTAAGAAAATATTAATTTTTTCATCCCAATCATTTGGCAAATCTCTTTGCATGCGACGAATATATTCTTTTGCCAAATCAGGATAATGAATCCTGTACTCATTAAATTTTTTATTCCATATTTCTTCTCTAGATTTCCCGATATTTGTGGCATTCCATTTTTCATAAATTCCATCGGGTATCTGAAAAGATTCATATTTCCACTGTAATGCTTTTTTTGTTAAAAATATTTCTTTTTCTCCCAACGGAGCACCATGCGATTCCGCTGTTCCTGATTTATTGGGAGAACCAAAACCAATTATTGTATTACAAATAATAATAGATGGACGATCTATGACACTTTTAGATTCTATAATAGCATTCCTAATCTCTTCAGGAGCATGACCATCTACATTATCGACAACATGCCAATGATAAGATTTAAAACGCAAAGC
>NZ_JAIWQW010000020.1 GCF_026122815.1 Buchnera aphidicola (Pemphigus obesinymphae)
ATATAATATGAGATAAAGAAGCTGACCAGACAATCGCTGCTACTATTTTATAGAAATATGTAGGAGAGGAAAGTCCGGGCTCCATAGGGCAAAGATGCCAGATAATACCTGGGAAGCGAAATCTTACGACCAGTGCAACAGAAAAAAAACCGCCAAAATGTCATTTTAAATGTTTAGGTAAGGGTGAAAAGGTGTGGTAAAAGCGCACCGCGAAACTGGTAACAGTTTCGGCTATGTAAACTCCATCTGGAGCAAAGCCAAATAGAGGTCTTTATAGTATGGCCCATACTAAAACCTGGGTAGGCTGCTGGAGCTAATAAGTGATTATTAGCCTAGATGAATGATTGTCTAATACAGAACCCGGCTTATAGGTCAGCTTCCTTATAATTCTTTTATAAAAAACATGTTTACATAGTATTCTAAACATCATTTTAAATTATAAACCAGAAATTTGCATTTCAGATAATAAAATCGAACCACTCTTTATAACACTGTTTTTATTTATATCATTTCCAATTTTAACAATATTTTTAAACATCAACTCTAAATTCCCAGATATAGTGATTTCACTTACTGGATATTGAACTATTCCATTTTCAATCCAGAATCCAAACGCACCTCGAGAATAATTTCCAGTAATAATATTAACACCATCTCCCATTAATTCAGTAACTAAAAGTCCTGTTCCCATATATTTTAATAAATCAAATAAATTGAGATCTGAAATACCTTGAACTAACAAATTATGAACACCTCCAGAATGACCTGTACTTTCGAAACCTAATTTACGAGCAACATAAGAATCTAATAACCAACTAATTAATCTTCCTTTGTCAACAATGAGAATATTCTTTGTACGAACACCTTCGTTATCAAAAGGTTTAGAACCCAAACCTTGACGTATATGTGGAGAATCAACTATGCTTAAAAAGCTAGGAAAAACGTTTTCTCCAAACTTATTTAATAAAAAAGTAGATTTTTTGTCTACATTATAGCCACTAATTGCATTAACAAAATTATAAAAAAAACCAGGAATCACTTCTGAAGAAAAAATTACCGGTGATTTCATGGTATTTATTTTCCTTGGAAATAAACGAGAAATACTGCGACTCGCACTTTCTTGACCTATATATTTAGCAGAATCTAAATCGGTAAATTTTCTAGAAATTGTAGAAACATAATCTCTTTGCATACATTTTTTCTCTCTTGCTACACTACAACACGACAGAGAGTGTATACTAGAACTATAACCTTGTAACAATCCAACACTATTCCCACATACAATCGTTGAAAAATGACTATTAAAAGTCACGCCCTCTGTATTAAAAATTCGTTTATCAAATGCAAAAGCTGCATTTTCGGCAGAAATAGCTAAATTAGCTGCTGTATCAATATTATGTATAACAGGATGTAATAAATCGAGATCTACAACGTTATCTACAGCTAAAGTATGTGAAACTGGTAATCCTGAAAAAAAATCTTCTGAAGTAAAATTAGTAATCATAGCAGCTGCTTCTAAGGTTTTTTTTATTGAAAATAAACTAAAATCTGTAGAAGAAGCAGATCCTGTCCTATTATTTTTATATACTGTAATACACAATATCCCGTCATTATTAAATTCTATATGCTCTGGAACACCTTTTCTAACAGAAACACTAATGCCTTTTGTTTGTTTAACTGTTACTTCAATGGTATCTATGTTTACTTTTGCTTTTTCTAAACATATATTTACTAAATCTTTTAATACTGATTCTTGTAAAAGAATATCTCGTAACGTATACATTATAAATCCTTATTAAAAATATTAAAAAATGATATTTAATAGATAAAATTGGTAAAATTTTATATTGATATCATACAGCACAGTTAACACATTTTAAAATTAATATAATTACATAAACATAATTATATTTTTCACAAAAAGTTATTACTTTCTTATAAAAAATTAACATTGGTTAAAATTATTTAATAATCAACATCCAATACTTTACTAATATATTGATTAATATTATAATCCATAAAACAAAAAACTATCAATGATCACTGTATTATAAAAATATATTATTGTTCACAATCTTATTATCAAATTAATCGCCAGTAAATCATTGGGAATCATTATATGTCTCTAAATAAAATTCAATCCGGAAATCAACCTCCTCTTGATATCAATGTAATAATAGAAATTCCATCTCATACCCATCCAGTAAAATACGAAATGGAGAAAAAATTAGGAGTATTATTAGTTGATAGATTCATATTAACACCTATGTTTTATCCATGTAATTATGGTTATATTAATAATACACTATCTGAAGATAACGATCCATTAGATGTATTAGTATATACCCCTTATCCATTACAATCTGGTTCAGTTATACGATCTCGACCTCTTGGTATGTTAAAAATGGAGGATGAATCTGGAGAAGATTCAAAAATTATAGCCGTACCCCATTCTAAAATTTATCCTGAATATAATTATTTTAAAAATATCGATGATTTACCAAAATTGTTATGTGATCAAATTATTAATTTCTTCGAAAACTACAAAAAAATAGAAAAAGAGAAATGGGTAAAAATTATCGGTTGGAAAGATATCGAATCTGCTAAAAAAGAAATTATGCTTAGTATAGAAAAATATAAAGATTGTTACTTTAAAAAATAAAACTATAAAAATATTTCTTTAAGAAAAATAAAATTCAAAACCTTCACTTAAATAACAAAAATAAAATAAAATATTTTGTTTCAAAAGAACATTTTTTAATATAAAATTGTCATCTTTTATAAAAATCTCAAAAATTTATTATATTCAAAATAAAACGTTATGGAGAGTGATATGTCACGTGTTTGCCAAGTTACAGGAAAAAAATCCATGGTCGGTAATCGCAGATCTCATGCGATGAATGCAACTAAAAGAAAATTTTTACCTAATTTACATTTTCACCGATTCTGGGTACCTGAAGAAAATAGATTTATAATTTTACGAGTATCCGCAAAAGGAATGCGATTAATCGATAAAAAAGGAATACATGTGATATTAAAAAAAATACATAAAAACAAAAAATAGAGGGAATATATGGCCAAAAATACTAGAGAAAAAATAAAATTGGTATCTTCTTCTGGATCTGGTCATTTTTATACTACTACTAAAAATAAAAGAAAAAAACCAGAAAAATTAGAATTAAAAAAATACGATCCTAAAATTCGAAAAAGAGTATTGTATAAAGAACAAAAAATAAAATAATAAATATTGTTATTTCTGCACGACAAGAACTAGACTCTAATTATATTTTTAATTAAGGTCTGTTCTTTAAATAAAAATTAAAAAATTAATTTTAATTAATTAAAATTTAAATAAATTTAATTTTTGTAATAATAATTTTCCCTTTTTAAAACATTTATATTTTATGATGGTGTAACATTTTTTAAAAAAGATAAAAAAGAAAATATTATAAACTGAGACATATCTTTCATATGAGGAACAATAATAAATATCAATAAATTTATAAAAAATATTCCAATTAATAAAGTGATAGAAAATCCTATTGAAAAAATAGATAATTGAGCTAATACACGATTTAAAATACCCATAACCATATTTGATATTAAATTAATAATTATTATAGGTAAACTCAACATCATTCCATTCTTAAAAATAATACTATAAAATTGAACTATATCTAAAAATAACGTAGATTTAAAAAATAATTTATCTACTGGAATCATATAAAAAGTATGAACCAATATTAATATCATCCAAATATGAATGTTCCAAGATACCAACAATAATGAAACAAATATATAAAAAAAACGAGATATTACCGATGTATTAATATGGCTATTCGCATCAAAAATAGTAGAAAAAGATAATCCAATTTGAATACCAATAATATCTCCTGTAATCTGTCCTATAGATAAAATAAACTGCACCATCATTCCTAATACTATTCCTATTAATATTTGTTCCACCAAGATTAATATATGAATAAAAGATAATGAAATTATTTCTAATTTTGGCAAAAATGGCATAAGCAAAAAAGTTACTAATAGTGATAACAAAATTTTTATTTTATAGCTAAAAAAATGATTATCAAAAATAGGAATCATAGAAATACATGCCAGAATACGACAAAATGGAAAAATAAAATTAATAAACAATAAAAAAAAATAAGCTTTATTAAAAATAATCATTATCGAATAATCAGAGGTATATTATAAAATATAGTTTTAATGTAATCTGACATAATACCTAACATCCACGGTCCCAATATTATTATTGTAATTAAAATAGAAATTAATTTTGGGATAAATGACAATGTTTGTTCATTTACTTGAGTAACTGCCTGTAATAAACTAATAATTAATCCTGTAAATAAAACCGATAATAATAAAGGAGCTGAAATTATTAAACCTATTTTCGTTGCTTCATAGAATAATGTCATTACATATTCAACAGTCATAAAAATCACCATTATTGATATAAATTATATTTTTATATTTGTTAAAATAACATTATATAATTATATTTTAATTCATAAAAAACTCTGTGTTAAAGAACTAATTAGTAATGACCAACCATCTACCAAAACAAACAACATTAATTTAAAAGGCAAAGAAATTGTTGAAGGGGGTACCATCATCATTCCTAATGCCATTAAAACACTAGCAACAACTAAATCAATAATTAGAAAAGGAATCAAAATAGTAAAACCGATTTGAAAAGCTGTTTTTAACTCACTTGTCATAAATGACGGCAGTACAATACGCATTGGTATTTCATCTTCACTAACAAAACTTGAAATATTCGCTAGTTTGGCAAACAATTTAAGATCAGTTTCACGAGTTTGATGCAGCATAAATTTTTTCAGAGGAGGTATTCCTTTTTCAATAGCCGCTTCCATGGTAATCTTATTTTCACTAAACGGTAAATAAGATTCTTGATATATTTTTTCAAAAACAGGGGACATAATAAAAAAAGTTAAGAACAAAGCTAATCCTATTAAAATCTGATTTGAAGGAGCATAAGGTGTTCCTAATGCATTTCTTAATAAACCAAAAACAATAATAATTCTAGTAAAACTAGTCATCATTAAAAGTATAGCAGGAATAAATGTTAAAAAAGTTAACAATACTAATACTTGTACAGAAAAAACCCAATTTTTCCCTCC
>NZ_JAIWQW010000021.1 GCF_026122815.1 Buchnera aphidicola (Pemphigus obesinymphae)
GAAGATAATAGTTTTTCTTCTAATTTATCAAATAAAATCACGTCAACTTTATTTTTAGAAAAAATATTTTTTATCTCTGAACCTAAATAATCTCTTGTTTTTTTTAATTGTATTCTTAACTTTTCCACAAAATTACTTTTACATAAAATGTCATTATTATTTAATTTTGATAAATTTTCCCCCGCATTAATTTTTTCATAATTTTTTTTACTTTCAATTTTTATTTGATTTAATTTATAATTACTAGAATCACAACTTGATTTTTGAAAAACATCTATTACACTATTATTTGATGTTTTTTTGGGTAAAACACTAGACTTGTCCAATATGTTTTTGTTCAAAACATGATTAGGTTGTTTTTTATTCTCAATAACGTTATTTTTATTTTCTAAAACAATCTTTTTTTTCTTTTTTATAAAAGAAAAAAAATTTAAAAAAAAATTTTTTTTCACTTCTTCACCTTAATATGTAAAATATACAAAAATTCACATTAATTAAAAAATTAATTTATTAATAAAATAAATATTTTAATTAATAATAAAATCTAACAAAAACAGATATATAATTAATAATGAAAAAAAATAGCAACTTACGTATTATTTCTGGAAAATTTAAAAATAGACGTATACCTGTAATTAATGAAAAAAAACTAAGACCAACTACTAATAAAATTAAAGAAACATTATTTAACTGGTTAAATAAAAAAATCAAAAATGCTAATTGTCTTGATTGTTTTTCTGGAAGTGGAGCATTAGCTATAGAAGCTATATCACGTGAAGCAAAATACGTAACTCTACTAGAAATAAATAAAAATATGATACAACAAATTAAGTATACCGTAAACAAATTAAAAATATCAGAAATAGACATTATTCACACTGATACCTTAAAATGGTTAAAAAAAAAAAACTTATGATGTTGTTTTCCTTGATCCTCCTTTTTATAATACTATATTAGAAAATACAATTTTTCTTTTAGAAAACAATAAATGGTTAAAAAACAAATCATGGATATATATAGAACAAGAAAAAATAAAAAAAAATATATATATTCCAAAAAATTGGATTTTAAAAAAAGAAAAAATAACCGGAAAAGTTAAATATTGTCTTTATATACGTAGAATTCATTATTTTATAGAATTAAAAAATAAAAATAAAATTTAAAATAAAAAATACACAATGTAATATAAAAATGTAACTAAAAATAAATAAAAATTTATCACTTTTTATACCAGTAATATCATAAAAATATGAACACTTAATTTAAAAATAAAATATTTCACTTCTAATAAAATAAAAGAACATGATATTATCTAGAATGTTGACTTAACATATTTTATACTCATAATTATTTTTTATATATTAAATATAATTTACTTGATGTATCACTTACAACTTAAATAAGATTTAAATTTATGCCTATAAAAATATTAGTACCCACAGCCACTAATTTAACTAACTTTAAAAAAGATCCCATCTCTGCCCTTTCTTCAGCCAAAGAAGGAGCGTTGGCAATTTTACAAAACAATATTCCTATCATGTACGCAGTAACTCCTTCTTTCCTTAACAAGTTATTTTCGATAAATAATTTATTTCAGGAACAAAAAAAAAATATTGTTAAAAAAAATATTATTAATAAGACATATTCAAAAAATGTACCAATGGGAAAATTTACAATGTATCAGGAATGGAAACCGGATCCAGATTTTTTAAAACAAGCGGCTATCTGGGGAATTACTTTACATTCACCGATTTCTCATTCTGAATTAGCACTATTTATATCCTATTGGCAAGCTGAAGGAAAATTCTTTCATCACGTACAATGGCAACAAAAATTAGCAAGAAGTGTCCAACAAAGCAGAATATTAAATACAATATATAAAAAAAGAAATATTAATGATTTACCTAAACCTGATAAAAAGACACCTGAAGGTTTTCGAGGACAATAATGAAAAATTATTCCATGTTTTTAAAACGTCTACAACGTATTATGCCTAACCATATAAAGCCTAAATTTAATAATGATGACGACCTATTAGCATGGAATCAAGCAGAAGGCCGATTATCGTCAAAATTAATTGTAAGAAAAAATCGTGCAATGAAAATGCAACGTATCCTTGGTCGTTCAGGCATCCGAGAACTATATATGAACTGTTCTTTCGATAATTATCGTATTCAACACGAAGGACATCAAAAAGTAGTTACTGCAGCAAGAAGATATGCCGAAGATTTTAATGGTAATATTGCTAGTTTTATATTTTCAGGTCGTCCTGGCACAGGAAAAAATCATTTGGCATCAGCAATTGGTAATCATCTTATATTAAATGGTAAAAATGTATTAATAGTTACGGTAGCAGATCTTATGTCCAATATGAAAGGAACTTTCAGTGGAACTAGTAATATAACAGAAGAAAATTTATTACATAACTTAAGCAGTGTAGATTTATTAATGATAGATGAAATAGGTATGCAAACTGAATCCCGATATGAAAAAGTAATTATCAATCAAATCGTAGACAGACGATCTTCTTCTAAACGTTCTACCGGAATGTTATCAAACTTAGATCATAAAGGTATGAAAACTTTACTAGGAGAAAGAGTGATCGATAGAATGCGAATAGGTAACAGCTTGTGGTTAACTTTTGAATGGGATAGCTATCGAAAATACATTAAAGGAAACGAGTATTAAATAAAAAAACTGTTAATATATTCATTACCTATTTCAAAAAATATTTATTTTTGTCTCGATACATACTCTCCAGAACGAGTATCTATTTTAATAACATCATTCTCTTGAATAAAAAGTGGAACCTTTACTACTGCACCAGTACTTAATTGTGCGTATTTACTAATACGACTAATGCTATCACCTTTAATTTCCGGATTTACATTTGTTACCTTTAACTCAACGAAATTGTTCATTCCTACTGTTATGGGCTGATTATTCCATAAAGTAACCAAATAATTATTTTGTTCTAATAACCATTTACAATTTTCGCCTAATATTTTCTTATGCACCGATACTTGTTCAAAAGTATTATTATTCATAAAAATGAAATGATCTATATCACGATATAAATATAATAAAAATATATCTACAATATTCGCTAATTCTAAAAAATCTGTAGATTTAAACGTTTTCTCAATTAATTTACCAGTTAATAAATTTCGTAATTTTACACGAGCAAATGCTTGACCTTTACCTGGTTTGACTAATTGATTAGAGTTTATAACATGAGGTTCTTGATTAAATATAACCTTTAAACCTGCACGTAAATTACTACTAGTATATGTAATAATCATAAATTTTTATTTAACATCATATCTATTATTAAAAAATGAATATTTTATTAACAAAATATTTCTCTCCTAATACTATAAATTGTATTTAGGAGAGAAATTATAATTTTTTTAAAAAAAACTACATCATACCGCCCATACCACCCATTCCACCAGCAGGTGACGAACTTAAATCAGATTTTTCTTCTTTTGGTAAATCAGTTACCATACACTCTGTTGTAATCATTAACCCAGCAACCGAAGAAGCATATTGTAATGCTGATCTTGTTACCTTAGTAGGATCCAATATACCAAATCCTATCATATCACCATATTTATCAGTAGCTGCATTATAACCATAATTACCTTTACCATCTTTAACGTTATTAGTTACTACAGATGGTTCTGCACCTGAGTTAGAAACAATTTGACGTAAAGGAGTTTCCATAGCTCTAAGAGCAACACGAATTCCTACGTTCTGATCTTCATTTTGACCTAATATACTAGAAATTTTTTGAGCGACACGGACTAAAGCAACACCACCACCAGGAACAACACCTTCTTCAACCGCTGCACGAGTAGCATGTAATGCGTCTTCTACACGAGCTTTCTTTTCTTTCATTTCTACTTCTGTAGCAGCACCTACTTTTAATACAGCCACACCACCTGATAATTTAGCTAAACGTTCATTTAATTTTTCTTTATCGTAATCAGAAGTAGCTTCTTGAATTTCTTGACGTATTTGAGATACTCTATTTTTAATAGAATATTTTTCACCTATTCCACCAATGATAGTAGTTGTATCTTTATTAAT
>NZ_JAIWQW010000022.1 GCF_026122815.1 Buchnera aphidicola (Pemphigus obesinymphae)
TTAAACGACCTCTCTGGAGCTGTGAGCGTAAATTATTGCCTGGATTACTGCCTGAGCTTTATTTCGGCTCTCATTAGCCTCTTCTTGCGGCACAGAGTCTAATACTATGCCTGCTCCTGCTTGTACTGTTGCTAAATTATTTTCTACATAGGCAGAACGTATAATAATACATGTGTCGAAATTATTGGATTCTGTAAAATATCCTATAGCTCCTCCATAACTTCCTCTTCTTTCTTTTTCAAATTTTGAAATTAACTCCATGGCCTTAATTTTAGGAGCTCCAGTTAAAGTTCCCATATTCATGCAAGCACAATAAGCATGAAAAATATCTAAGTTAGATTTTAGACGTCCAACTATTTTAGAAACTAAATGCATAACACATGAGTAACGATCAACTTTTGTTAAACTAGCAACATAACGGCTACCTGGTTCACATATTCGTGCTAAATCATTACGAGCTAAGTCTACTAACATTAAATGTTCAGATAATTCTTTTTCATTCATTCTCATTTCTAATTCTATTTTACTATCTAAATCTAAATCTATTAATCCGTTTTGTGTTTTTCCTCTAGGTCTTGTTCCAGCAATTGGATAAATTTCAATTTTTTTGCTTTTAGAATCATATTTTAATGAACTTTCAGGTGATGCTCCAAATAAGGTAAAATCTGCATCTTGCATAAAAAACATATATGGACTTGGGTTGCTTTTTTTTAATCTTTGGTAAGCTGATAATGAGTTAATACAAGGTAAATAAAATTTTCTAGAAGGAACTACTTGAAATATGTCTCCTTTTTTGATCGATTCTTTCATTTTTTTTATAATTTTTATGTATTCTTTATCAGTTAAATTACATTTTAAAGAAATTTGATCAATTTTTCTATGTTCTATTGTTGGTAAATTTTGATTTAATTTGATTTTTATTTCTTGTAAGTTTTTTCTTAATCTATTTTTTTCTGAAGATTTTCCATTAAATAAACTACTTTGTATAACACAATTTTTCTTTTGATGATCTAAAATTAATAATGTTTCAGCTAAATAAAAACATAAATCCGGACATTTTTGATTTCTTTTTAAAATAGGCAAGTTTTCAAAATTATTAACAAGATCATATGAAAAAAGGCCTCCAAAAAACATTGATTTTGTTAAGTTTTTCGGTATTTTCATTGTTTTTATTAATAATCTAAAAGTATCAAATATAGACACAGATCTTAATTTTTTGTCTTCATCTATTTCATGATTCATAAATGGAAATATTAATCTTCGACTATTTTCGAAAAAAATGTTTTTAACAGTATGAGGTAATAATAAATCTAATTTAAATAAAAGCGATTTACCATTTTCCGTTAATGCTTCTACCGTTACGATATTATCTAATGAAGATATTCTTAAAGCACTATCTATTATTATCATACTTTCTAAAGCGTGTTTTTTATCTATTTCTGCAGATTCCAGTAATAAAGTAAATTTTTTTTTATTACAAAGTTGATTAAAAATGGTAGTTGGATCAGATTGATAGATTCCTTCAATTTGCAATATTTCAACTTCATATCGCTTATTTTTCATTATTTATTATTCCATAAAATTGACTATTTAAAATATTTTATAAAAATAAATTGGAAGAACAATTTGAGAAAATTATTTTTATAAATCTAAATAACAGTTAACTCATTAACCGATAAAAAGTCAATAAAATAACATTTTTTTTTTACAGATTTTCACCAAAATCTCGCTTATCTATAAGATATTAAATATATATATATATTTATATGATAATAACTGGAGTATACATATGAGTATATATTTAATTATTTTAAGGGATTAGCAGCCATAAATGCTTGTTAACTATTTGATTTTAAATAACTTTTTAATAATGAACTGTGCAACATTCCCACATATTGTTGTTTAGAATTCTTTTTATTTTTTAAAAAATATTTATTAATTGAAAGAAAAACATTTTTTATTTTTTAATAAAATTTTTTTGTTTTTAAAAATAAAAAAAACGTATTTTTAAGAAATAATTATTCTTTACTTCTTAACAATACGTTTTAAAAAAATAGTTTTTATTTTTAAATAATATTTTTACGAAAGCATATTAAATTTAATTTTTAACGCTTGTTTTATAGTTTGTTGTTTTTTTTTGTTAGATTTCATTATTTGTTTCACAAAGTTTTGATGAGGGATAATGATATATTTTACATCAATAATTTTACGTCCATATTTTTTTTTATTGGATTTATAAGAATTGATAACTTTTTTCTTAATAAGAATATTGAGAGCGTTTTTCATTGCTCTAATATTTTCTGAAATTCGTACACTTAATTCTCTAGAACTACATTTTAAAAAACTGATAAGGGAAGGAGTATAAGGCGACAATTTATGAGCTTGAACCCAATAATGACTCATTCTTTTGTACATATATCTGGCTAAAGGAGAACGAATTTGCATCCCTATTGTGTAATTATATTGTCGAAAGGATAAATTATTAATAGCGTTATTTACAAGAGGATTAAATTGGATATAACATATTCCTTTATTGTTATTTATCGTTAAAATTTTTTTTGTAGTTAAACTAATTACAGGAAAAAAACTGCTGCTAATAAATACTTTTTTATCATTACTGATACATTCAAGAGTCGATCCTTGGCAAACTTGTATAGCTTCTTTAATTTCATTTAAGTTGTATCCATGTCCAACTTTAACCAGTTCTTTTTGTAATTCATAAAGAGTAAATATTACTCCTGCTTTTCCATCAATTATTTTACCTTTTCCTTCTACAGCTAATTTTCTCAAAACATCTTCTAAAATTTCTTCTCTTTGTCCTGGATAAATTAATTCAATATTAAAGTTTTTTTTTTCAATAATGGCAGGTTTGATTTTAACTGAAAATCGTTTTCCTCTTAAATTACAGTGTCGTGTTATAATAGCATTCGATAAATTTACATTTTCTTTTTTTTGATTCCAAACATATTTTGGTATTGCATCATAAAGTTCTATAGTATTTGAATACTCATTCTTTTTAAATTTTGATTGCAATATTTTAAATAAAAGCATATTGGTAGTATCAGATAATTTTTTTATTTTTCAATTATATTATTTTATAACATGTTTATTTTGTAGCCCAATTTAAAGTTTGATTGAGGAGTTTTGTTCCTTGAGGTGTTAAAATTGATTCAGGATGGAATTGAAATCCACAAATACGTTCACAATCGTTTCTTATTGCCATAATAATTTTATTAAAAGTGGCGTTTACAATAAATTTGTCAGGTACTCTTTTGCAAATTAAAGAATGATATCTTGCTACCGGCAATGGATTATCTATATTTAAAAACATTTTTTTATTATCATGACTAATCATAGAAACTTTACCATGTAATATTTTTTTTGCGTATCCAATTTCTCCTCCATAAACTTGAACAATTGCTTGATGACCTAAACAAATCCCGATTATAGGTATTTTCCCTTTAAGGATATTTAATAATTTTAACATGCATCCTGCTTCTTCTGGTTTTCCAGGTCCAGGAGATAATATAAGTATAGGATTATTGATTTTTGAGAGAGCATCAATAATTATTGATGTAGAAACATAATTACGATATATAATAACTTTATGTTGGCTGATACGTAACTGATCAACTAAATTATAAGTAAATGAATCGATATTATCTAAAAGAAGCAAATTAGCCATTAAACGACCTCTCTGGAGCTGTGAGCGTAAATTATTGCCTGGATTACTGCCTGAGCTTTATTTCGGCTCTCATTAGCCTCTTCTTGCGGCACAGAG
>NZ_JAIWQW010000023.1 GCF_026122815.1 Buchnera aphidicola (Pemphigus obesinymphae)
AATTCCTTATCTAATAATTTTATAAAAAATTGTTGTATCAAAAATTAATAAATCTAATTTATTAATTAATAAAAATCATAAAAAAATTTTAAAAAATATAAAAATACATTCAATATCAAAAAAAATCAAAATAATGAATTTTAATCAAACATCATGTAATTAAAAATATATAAACATAAAAAATTTTTAGGTATTCTATTGAAATAAATTTCTAAAACCAATTTTATAAATAAGAAATTATTATATACCTTAATATTATTGTAAAAATAAAAAAATATACGTATTTTCTACTAATGTTTATAATAAACAGAAATGTTTAAATAATAAAAAAAAAGTCCTTTTTATAACTTTTACAAATTATATTTTAATACCAATACATTGTCTAAAATAATAAAAAAATAGATTAATATTTTAATTTAAAATACGTTAAAAATAAAAATAAACATTATAAATTAATATACAAAATTTAATTAACTCTATTAATTTTAAAATATTTATTTTTAAATTCCAAAATCATTAATTTTTATCGTAGAATTAATTAATTCTTAAAAATTTATTTGTTAAATCCACTAAAATATAATAAAAAATATTTTATAATTTTTAAAATGTATTTAAGTAATATTTACCATAAAATGAAATAACTTCACCGAAAAATATAAAATATAAATTTATCAATTAAATTCATACATAATAAATAAAAATACTTATCTTTAATATATATCTAACCTAAAAAAATATATCTCATTATTATTTTAATAATAAATTAATTTTAATTTAAAATATTTTTTGTCTTAACATATGACAAACAGCATAAATAACATCTGATCTGTTTAAAGTATAAAAATGAAAATCTTTTACTCCTTCAAAATATAATTTTTTAATCATATTTATTGATATATATGATCCAATTATTTTGCTTGTTTCCAAATCATTATCTAATCCTTCAAACATTTGATGCATAAATATAGGAATATTTACATTAGTCATTTTAGAAAATTGTTTTAATTTTTGAAAATCAAATATTGGGAAAATGCCGGGAATAATTTTAATATTAATACCATTTTTAAAACAAAGATCACGAAAACGCAAATAATATTCTACATCAAAAAAAAATTGAGTAATAGCTCTGTTAGCTCCAGCATCAACTTTTCTTTTTAAATTCATTAAATCAGATAGCGCATCTTTTGCTTCCGGATGAACTTCAGGATAAGCAGCCACTGAAATATCAAAATCAGCAACATCTTTCAATAATTTAACTAAATTTAAAGCATATCTTTTCATTCTTTTCGTTTGTTTTAACTGATCTCCCCGCAACGCTACTACATGTCTAATCCCATTCTTCCAGTAATATTTAGCTATCATTTTTAATTCTTCATCAGTAGCATCTATACATGTTAAATGCGGAGCTACCGAAACGCCTGTACGTTCTTTAATCCCTTTTACGATAGTATAAGTACGATCACGTTCACCACTATTAGCACCATATGTTACTGAAAAAAAAACAGGTTTAAAAACACTTAATTTATTAACAGAAGACCATAATTTTTTTTCTAAAGAAACATTTTTAGGAGGGAAAAATTCAAATGAAATATTTATTTTATCTTCTAAATCTAATAAATTTTGATTAAACATTTCTCTTTTACTTTGATCAATATTTTTCATAATTTTTAATCTCATAAATTATTTTTTAGTAAAATAATATACCCAAAATATAAAATTAATAATCACTCAATATATACAATAATAAATTATAATTTTCGTTGCCAGATATTCTTGATTCAATTTTTGATTAAATCAGAAAAATCAAATTAAAAATTAAATTTTTATCGATATTATTTAATTATTTATATGTAAAAAATCTAATTTACATTTCTATTTAAGCAATAATACTACTTAAAATAGGACTTTAATAATATATATTATATTTCATATAAAATATCAAAAAAAACTCAAAAATATTTTTATAACATAAATTATTGATATTCTTTTAAAACACTAATATTTCTATTCAATAATAGAATAAAATTAATAATTTGGAAAAATATTTCCAACATAAAAATAAAATAAATCTTTAAAAAATATATAAAAATAAAATAATAAAAAATTACAAAAATATTTTAATTAAATTTACAATATTCAGATAAAAAACTACTTAAAAAATCAGTGTTTTATAATTAAATTTAATCTAAAAATAATATGTAAAATATAAGAATATTGTTTAAACATCTTGAACCTATTTATTGTATGTCAATTAATGGTAATCTCGCCAATAAAAAACAAATGAAATATATTCTTTAACACATAAACTTATTGTTTCAAAAATTTAAAAATATTTAAAAAAACTATTAACGTAATACAAATATACATAAAATTGATAATTATTTCTAACATCATACTTTTTTAAAATTATTCGTATGCTCCCTTATAGCAAATTTTGATAAAAAAATATTATAAAAGATTATATATTCCATTTTTTAATTAAAAATATTTTTAAAATTTCTATTGCATAAAAACAAATCCATACGTAATATATATATTTCAGACATATATTCGACAAGCCGGCTTAGCTCAGCAGGTAGAGCAACTGACTTGTAATCAGTAGGTCACCAGTTCGATTCCGGTAGCCGGCATTATAAATAATTAAGGTGGGATTCCCGAGTGGTTAAAGGGAGCAGACTGTAAATCTGCCGTCATAGACTTCGAAGGTTCGAATCCTTCTCCCACCAATATTATATTTTAAGTAAAAATAATATCTTAAATATTTATGATAAATAAAGCGGACATCGTATAAAGGTTATTATCTCAGCCTTCCAAGCTGATGATGCGGGTTCGATTCCCGCTGTCCGCTCAATAAAAATAATAGCT
>NZ_JAIWQW010000024.1 GCF_026122815.1 Buchnera aphidicola (Pemphigus obesinymphae)
AAATACATCGAATAATAAAAATATTTATAAAATCATTCTAACAAATAGCCATCTTAAAAAAATTTGTACTCAACCATTTCTAGTTAAGTACAAATAATACTAGTTAAGTACAAATAATACTAGTTAATAATAATTTTTTCTGTTAGAAAATATCTTTTTATTTTTTTTCATTAATAATTTCTACTTTTCTTGGTTTCTCTTGCTCCGGTATTTCATATTCGAAATCTAAAGTCAACAAACCTAATATAATTTTTGCTTGCTTTACTTTAATTCTGTTATCTAAATTAAAACTTAAAGAAAAATTATTTTTTTTAATTCCTTTATGTAGCCATTTATAATTTTCTTTATTATCAGTATTTTCCTTATATTTCCCAGTAATTGTTAATTTATTATTATGTACTAAAATATCTAAATTTTCTTCTTTATAGCCAGCTGTATCAATTATCAATTGATAATTATTTTCATTTTTTTGAATTAAATCATAACTAGGTATATCTGATATCGGTTTTTCACCTGTTAATCTGCTAAACATGTTATCTATTTGTTTAAACCGATCTGAAAACATATCGTCGTATAGACCAGGAACTAAAGAGAAAGAACGATAAGACATGAAAATTCTCCTCATTTGAGACCTAATTAGTAAAATTTCTTAGTATATTAATACTAAATTATATTTCTTTCATTTGCTTATATAAGGGTATTTCTCATTTTTTCAAGGCATTTTAATACTTACATAAAAAAATAATTATTAATTATGCGATATTTGTTACTGAAAATTTTTACCTTTCGTATTTTTATTTATACATTTTTAAAAAAAATAAAAATCTAAAATATATAACATTTTTTTATTTTTAAAATTTATTTAAAAGTAAGCATTTATAAAAAAATGTCCTTTCTTAAAAATATCCTTAATTTTCTTTATCTAATTTCTTTTTTTTAAGAAATATAAAAGAAAAAATTTATCCTCTTAAAAAAGTCAAAAAAAATTAATAATTAATGTCAATAAAAAGTAATATATATGTTTTTTTTAATGTCTAAATATTTTGCAAAAAAATAGCTAATTTTAATACAAAATAAATATGTAATATTGTATAAATAATAATCATATTTTACATATTTTTTTGTCTTTTTTTAAAATAGCAAAAAAAAAAAGTTATCCACAGGTAACGAGGAAGTTATTTAATTATTTATTAGTTAATTATTAAAATAGTTTCATTGCATTTTATATATATATTGCATTGAATCGAAAAAACCAGTTGCACTTTTAAAGGAAAAATGTGGACAAAAAAAATAGCTCTTAAATTGGACCTAAAAAAAGAAAAAAAATTGTATTAATTTTGATCAATTTTTTTAAAAAAAAATAGGTCTTAAATTGGACCTAAAAAAAAGAAAAAAATTGTATTAATTTTGATCAATTTTTTTTAAAAAAAAGAGAAGTTTTCTGAAGTAAATCAGAAAAATTTTTTGTTTATTTTAATGAAGAGATTTGGCTGTTTTTTTAAAAAAAATTGTATTAATTTTGATCAATTTTTTTTTAAAAAAAAAGAGAGGTTCTCTGAAGTAAATCAGAAAAATTTTTTGTTTATTTTAATGGAGAGATTTAGCTATCTTTTTAAGAGTGTTTATTCTTTTGTCAACTATCTTTTTTAAATCTTTCAATTGCGCACCAGGTATAAATCCTTTTAAAAATTCATCACTAACTTGTCGTGAAATAAGATGTCTTAATTCATTTTCTCCTTTAATTTTTACTAATTTCTCTAAACGAGTAGCTTCTTTTTTCTTTTTCTTTATTTCTTTTCTATGACTATTATACATGTAAGATCTTTTTAATTGGTTTTCTCTCAATTCTCTAGCATAATCGTATTCATTCAAAGTTATTCCTTCTTCTTTGAAAATTTTGTGATTATAGTTAGCCAACTTATTATTTAATTCAGTTCTCCATCTTTCAGGACAAATACCCACTAAATCTATTAAACGTTCAGTAATAGCAATAGCTGAAGGGAAATAACGTCTAGATACTCGATCCCAACATTGTCGATAGGTAATGAAACCTAAATCACGTAACATAGCTAAAGTTCTCGTACCTCGAGTAACAGATTTATTTCCTGCCGCCGATATGGTAGTTAATCCACAGTACTCTGTAAGCATAGTAGCACTAATAGGAACTTGTTTAGATATCACATTAACATGATATAAGATAGCCCTTAACATCGCATTTAAAGCCTTCCTACGCGATTTATGTATACGTCGGCACCGTTCAGGAGGAAAGGCCAAATAAAAGTGTACTTCTGCAGTTAGATCCTGATCATGATTCCTTGTTATTGCATCCGCAAGAATAAATGGAATTTTATGTTTATAATGAACTGGAATCCGAAACTCCGGATTTAAATTTTTAGTTCTATTAATTCCATTTACATTATTTCTTTTCATTCTTGTTAACCTTTAAATACATCGAATAATAAAAATATTTATAAAATCATTCTAACAAATAGCCATCTTAAAAAAATTTGTACTCAACCATTTCTAGTTAAGTACAAATAATACTAGTTAAGTACAAATAATACTAGTTAA
>NZ_JAIWQW010000025.1 GCF_026122815.1 Buchnera aphidicola (Pemphigus obesinymphae)
TTTTTTCATCTAAAGAAAATATTTTTTGTGCTTTTTTCTTTCTAATGTTAAATATGTGTTGTGCTTTTCTATGTTTTAAAATTGAATTCAATCTTATTTCTTTACTTTTCCATTTTGCTTCGATCAAAGTCATTGGTTTAATTCCTTTTTTAATCAGATTTTTATTGATCCAGCCTAATTGCTGTTTTTTCGCATTATTTATTTTATTTTCAGAAATTCCAAATAATTTAAAAAATAATGGTGTTAAAATCATCATTTTAGGCATGTAATTTCCTATTATTTTATCCCACATTTTTTGGGATGTTACAAATCCCATTGGTTCCATGAATTCAGTGATTAATCTTGAAGCACGAGAAATAGATTTATTACCAGTTGCAGATACGGTAGACAAACCACATTCGTCAGATAGTTGTTCTACAGAAGCTTGTACTATTTGCGAAACAATATTGTAATGATATAGCATAGCATTGACCATTGCTCTCATAGCGTTAGCGCGATGTTCATTTAAACGCCTCATTCTTTTTATAGGCACTCCTGTTCTGGGATTTTTAGGTTGAATAATGTAGTTTAATTCACTTCGAGCTACATCAATTTCGGAAGCTTTTTTCATTGCATAGAGAATAAATGCAGGTCTTTTTTTGTTGTTTTTAGGTGTTGTGAATTTTGGTGATTTGTTGAGAATATAATTTTTTCTGGATGACATATGTTTAATCAATTTTAAGTTTAATAATAAATTATTAAGCCTTTATTATTAAAGTAAATGAATATTTTATATGTTACATAAAAAAAAATAAAATTCAACTAAAAAATAAACTTTACAACACAGTGATAGAAAACTATTATTGTATTTATTTGTCAAAGATGAAAAAATTAGATGTCGGTTATGCAATTAAAATGGTTTAATTGGATTTTATTTTTTTTTATATACAAAACATTTTTTTAAAATCACAGGGTTAAAAATGGAAAAAATTATTGAAAAAATAATATATGCTTCTCGTTGGTTAATGTTTCCCGTTTATGTAGGTTTATCATTTGGTTTTATATTATTAACAGTTAAGTTTTTTCAACAAATTATTTATGTTATTCCTGATATATTGATCATGTCTGAATCGGGATTGGTTCTAATCGTTTTGTCTTTAATTGATATTGCTTTAGTCGGTGGTTTATTAGTTATGGTAATGTTTTCAGGTTATGAGAATTTCATTGCGAAAATGGAAACTAATCATGAATTAAAAAGGTTAGGTTGGATGGGAACTATGGATGTAAACTCTATTAAGAACAAGGTTGCTTCATCTATAGTTGCTATTTCTTCTGTCCATCTTCTACGTTTATTTATGGAAGCGGAAAAAATATCTAATGATAAAATCATGTGGTGTATTGTTATACATTTAACTTTTGTTTTTTCTGCTTTCGGTATGGCCTATATTGATAAAATGAGTAAAAAGAAATGAACAATTCATGAAATTTATTATGAAAATTTTCCTTTTTTTTAAATTAGATATTTTTGCTGTCTTTTTTTAGATTACAATATTCTTTATCCACCATTTCTTTTAGACCATTAGATCCAAGTTCAGTCAATTCTTCAGTTGAATAACGATTTATTATAGAATATAGTATCTTTTTTTTTATGCTTCTTTCATCACAGGTATGATTTTTCTTTGTTTTTTTAATTGTCATTTTTTTGTTTATTTCTTTTTTGTTTATCATTTTTTCTTTTTTTATGTCAAAAAAAAGAAAAAATAAAGGTGTTAATATTATTTTTTTAGATATTACATCAGTATTTTTATTTTTTTCTTTTTTTATTTTAATAAACCCCATTGGTTCCATGAATTCAGTGATTAATCTTGAAATACGAGATATCGATTTTTTACCAGATTTTGAAAAAGTAGATAAACCGCATTCATCTGAAATTTGTTTTATGGGAATTTTTATGTAATTTGAATTTATATCTAAATGGTATATCATGGCTTTTATTACGGCTTCTATTGCTTGAATACGGTGTTTGTTTAAACATCTTTTTCTAGATAAAATTTTTCCGTTGTTTTTATTGATGAATAACATATTTTTATTTAAAATTTTACTTTTCTTATTTTTACCAAACATCTTTTCCATAATTTCAATTATGAATTTGGATATTTTTTTATTTTCTTTAGGTGGTATAAATTCAGGAAAAAAATTATTTATATAATTTTTTTTTGATTCTTTTCATAAATGTGTTCTTAATTTGTTTTTTTTACATATTATCATTGAATTTTAATATTCACAATAGCGCATATTTTTTTTAAACATAAATATAATAAATAAAAATGAGGTATGTTTATTTATTAAAAGGTATTTTTGAATAATTTTTTAGTGTTGTTTTTTCATCTAAAGAAAATATTTTTTGTGCTTTTTTCTTTCTAATGTTAAATATGTGTTGTGCTTTTCTATGTTTTAAAATTGAATTCAATCTTATTTCTTTACTTTTCCATTTTGCTTCGATCAA
>NZ_JAIWQW010000001.1 GCF_026122815.1 Buchnera aphidicola (Pemphigus obesinymphae)
CTGTACCACTAGGAGCAGAAACGATAAAAAGTATACCTTTATTCATAATTTTAAAATACGTTTACAAATTTTTACTCATATCATCGATAATGAATATGTTTAATCAAAATAATATACTATTCTATTGTGCAAATATAGTCTATATATGCAATTAATTAAAATATTTTAAATAAAAAAAACATAAATAATTAAATCATTTAAAATATAAAAACATTTTATTTTTTTATAAAATTTAATTAATTATATACAACAAACTATTTTTATCACCATACACTCGTAATATACTATGAATATCTAAGTTATTACGTAAAATAGCTTGAATCCAAACAGAACCATCATACATAGCAATAGATACCAGTACATAACCTATTGCATACCAAGATTCATTTTTTTTTAGTTCTACAACAGAACCAATCTCTGGAATATTCGAATTAGATACACTAAATAACCGATACAAAGAATGCTTATTAATCGATCGAAATTTCATTTTCGCAATTACTTCTTGACCACAATAACAACCTTTTTTAAAATCTATTCCTTTCAATTTTTCTAAATTTATAGACAAAGGAACAAATTTATTCATCATTTTTTTACTAACAACAGGAAAGTTAGCTTCAATATCTAACGATAACCATTGTTGACTTGTAGTTAAAAAATTATTTTTTTGTTTTAAAAAATGAATTATTTTATGATCTTTAGGAATAATTAATAAAAAACGTTCTTCTGGTACATTGATACATAATATAGTTATATTTTTTTCTGTTATTAACATATTATTTTTGTCTGGAAGATTAATAAATAATTCTGTCAATATTTCTCGAGATTTACAACCGACTATACCAAATAATGAAAAATTATTTTCTTCACTAATTGTGATTTTAGAAAAAATTGAATATTTTTTTAATTCGCTAATTTGTATTTCAGTAACATCATTTTTTATAATATATGCGTAACCATTATTAAAATGGAATAAACGTAAAACGCCCCATACTTTACCATTAACATTACAATGAGCGCAAATAATGTGTTTATTAAATTGTAATGAATTCATATTAATTGTAAGCTGACTTTGCAAATATACCTTACTATCATCTCCAGATATTTTGATTAATGACCAATCTTCTAATTCAATTACATTAAATGACAATCTTTTAGAAGGATAAACTAATTTTTCAAATTTTATTTTTGTCATTATACTGTTACCTGCAATAATTTTAAGTGACCTATTATTACATTATTAGAACATTTATAAAAATTAATATATATTGTTTTTTACAATATTTTATACGCATTGCACATAAAATTATTTCGATTTAAAAAAAACAATTGTTTAAAAAAACATTTATTATAAATTAACATTATTTTATTTATAATAAAAATATTTATTACTACAAGTAATAAATTTTATAAATATAACTAAACTTTGTTTAAAATAAATTTAAAAGGATAATAAAAATATGTTTGAAATTAATTTCATAAGAAACAAGATAAAAAATCTTGATGAACGAACAAAAATATTAGAAAAAATTTTAAAATATAATACAATAAAAGAACGCGTAATTGAACTTAATTGCGAATTAGAAAATCCTAAAATATGGAACAATTCTCAACTAATAAAGAATATCAATCAAGAATCTTTTCGATTAAAAAGAACTATCAATTCAATTAAAGAAATAAAAAAAAATATTAAAGAAATTATTCATTTTTTACACCTTAATGTAATAAAATCCAATAAAAATATTTTGTATGATATTAAAAAAGAATTACAAATAACAGAAAAAAAAATTAATATGTTAGAATTTTATCGTATGTTTTCTAAAAAACACGATCATTTAAATTGTTATATTGATTTACAAGCTGGATCTGGAGGTACAGAAGCTCAAGATTGGGCAAAAATGTTGCTTCGTATGTATTTAAAATGGAGTAATGAAAAAGGTTTTAAAACAAATATTATTGAAGAATCAGAAGGAGATATAGCAGGTATCAAATCAGCTACTATAAAAATTAGTGGAGAATATGCTTTTGGATGGTTACGTACAGAAAACGGAATTCATCGTTTAGTTCGGAAAAGTCCTTTTAATGCAAATAATCGAAGACATACCTCATTTTGTTCTGCTTTTATATATCCGGATATAGATCACACCGTTTGTGTTAACATAAACACTGTAGATCTACGTATAGATGTTTACCGAGCATCAGGAGCAGGTGGTCAACATGTCAATAGAACAGAATCTGCAGTAAGAATCACTCATTTACCTACTGGTGTAACCACTCAATGTCAAAATGATCGTTCACAACATAAAAATAAAGAACAAGCTATGAAACAAATGCAAGCAAAATTATACCAATTAGAAATTCAGAAAAAGAAAATAGAAAAAAAAGAATTAAATGGTAATAAATCAGATATAGGTTGGGGACAGCAAATACGTTCTTATATATTAGACGATTCTAGAATAAAAGATATACGCACTGGTATAGAAACACGAGATGTACAATCCGTACTTAACGGGAAATTAGATCAATTTATTACAACTAATTTAAAATTAGGATTTTAGGAAAAAATATGTTAAAAAAAAACATTCTAAAAAATAAAATTCAAAAACCATTAAATCAAGAAGAAAAAATAAGAAAAAAAAAATTAATGGATATTTGTCAAGAAGGATTCAATTTTCCAAATAATTTTAAACCTAATACAACCATTATTCAAATTCATGAACTGTATTTTTTAAAAACCAATGAATATCTAAAAACAAAAAATATTAAAATTAGTATTGCAGGAAGGATGACACAAAAAAGAATCATGGGGAAAAGTTCTTTTTTTACATTACAAGATTCTGATGGGAAAATACAAATTTACGTTACAAAAAATATATGTCCTCTTAATTTTTATTCAGACCAATTTAAAAAATGGAATTTAGGAGATATTATAGGTGTCACTGGTCATGTTTTTAAAACTAAAACTGGAGAACTCACAATATATTCACATACATTAACATTACTTACTAAAACACTGCGTCCTCTTCCAAATAAATTTCATGGATTATCTGATCCAGAAATTAAATATAGAAAACGTTACTTAGACTTAATTAGTAATGAAGAATCACTAAAAATATTTAAAAAACGTTCTATCATTTTAAATATAATCCGTACTTTTATGTTAAACAATAATTTTTTAGAAGTAGAAACACCCATGATGCACAGTATTCCTGGAGGAGCTACAGCTCGTCCTTTTATTACACACCATAATGCTTTAAAAATAAATTTATACTTACGAATAGCACCTGAATTATATTTAAAACAATTAATTATTGGAGGTTTTAATAAAATATTTGAAATTAATCGAAACTTTAGGAATGAAGGACTATCGACAAAACATAATCCTGAATTCACTATGATGGAAACGTATATAACTTACGCTGATTATAAAGATATGATGCAATTCACAGAAAATCTTTTTAAACATATATCTAAAAAAATCAATAATAGTACGAAAGTATACTATGGAGAATATACATTCGATTTTTCCAAAAAATTTAAAAGATTAACTATGAAACAAGCTATTCTTTTATTTAACAAAAATATAGCACCTTTAGATCTAAAAAATATAGAAATATTAAAAAATATTACATTAAAACTAAAAATTAAAGTTAACAAAAATTGGAAATTAGGACATTATATTGCACAAATTTTTGAAAAAACAGTAGAAAAAAAATTAATAGAACCTACATTTATCACAGATTATCCAATAGAAATATCACCTCTTGCAAAAAGGAATAGTATTGATAATACTATTGCCGATCGTTTTGAATTATTTATCGGCGGAAATGAAATAGGAAATGGTTTTTCTGAATTAAATGATGCAGAAGATCAAAAAAACAGATTTAATGAACAAATTTTAAATAAATTATCTGAAAATGAACAACATATTTTATATGACAAAGATTACATTACGGCTCTTGAATACGGTTTACCTCCAACAGCCGGATTAGGTATTGGATTAGATCGTTTAATTATGATTTTTACAAATCAACACAGTATCAAAGATGTTATCTTATTCCCTACTCTTCGTCCTCTATAGATTATACTAATATATTTAATAAAATATATTAGTATAAATTTTTACACAAAAAAATATAAAAATAAATTAAAAAAGGATATGCATGACAATATTTTTTGAAAAAAATAAAAAATCTATAAACATAAAAAATATTTTATCATTGATAAAAAAAAACCATACCCCAATATGGATTTATGATGCAGAAACAATACTAAAAAAAATAAAAGAACTAAAAAAGTTTGATATTATCAGATATGCACAAAAAGCATGTTCAAATATTCATATTTTAAAAATAATGCGCAAGTCTAACATAAAAATAGATGCTGTTTCCATAGGAGAAATAGAAAGAGCTCTTGCTGCAGGATTTACACCAAAAAATAATGAAATAGTTTTTACAGCAGATTTATTTGACAAAGAAACATTATTAAAAATAGTAGATTTAAAAATTACTATTAATGCCGGATCAATTGATATGTTAGAACAAATTGGGAAAATTTCTCCTGGTCACCATATTTGGTTAAGAATCAATCCTAAATTTGGACATGGTCATAATAAAAAAACCAATACAGGTGGTGAAAACAGTAAACACGGAATATGGAACACTCATTCTGCTTTAGAAATCATAAAAAAATATAAATTAAATTTAATCGGTCTTCACATGCATATTGGATCAGGCTCCAATTATAACCATTTAAAAAAAGTTTGTGATGCAATGGTAAATGAAGTCCTAAAATTAAATCAAAACATTGCATCTATATCAGCAGGTGGAGGATTACCTATTCCATATCACTCCAACGATAAAAAAATAAACACAAAAAATTACTTTCAAATTTGGAACGAAGCACGGGGGAAAATCGCCCAACATTTAAAACGTCCCATAGAATTAGAAATTGAACCCGGTCGTTTTTTAGTTGCAGAATCTGGTATATTATTAACTGAAGTTAGAGCCGTAAAAAAAATGGGCAAAAATAATTTTGTTCTAATAGATGCTGGATTTAACGATCTAATAAGACCTACTATGTATGGTAGTTATCACCGTATATCTGCATTTTCTAAAAGTGGCGATTTAATAAAAACAGAAAAAAAAATTGATACTGTCGTAGGAGGACCATTATGCGAATCAGGAGATATTTTTACACAAACAAAAGAAGGAAATATTAAAGCTAGAAAATTACCTATCTTAAAAGCAGGAGATTATCTAGTTTTCCATGATACAGGAGCTTATGGTGCTTCTATGTCTTCAAATTATAACAGTCGACCATTAATTGCTGAAATATTATTTAAAAATAATAAATTTTATACAATAAGAAAACGTCAAACCATATCAGATATGCTTAAATTAGAAACTGAATGTTTAATAACATAACCTATTAAACAAAAAATTATTAAAAATTAATAACATAAGGGTCCGAAATGAATCATATTTATATACCATTTCCAAATTTAAATCCTATAGTTTTTTCTATAGGAAAAATTTCTTTACATTGGTATGGAATTATGTATCTTTTAAGTTTATTGTTTGCTTTATATATCAGTAAAAAAAAAATAAAAAAAATGAATGGACTCAACAAGAAATAGAAAATCTTATTTATAATTCTTTTTTTTCTCTCTTAATAGGCGGAAAATTAGGGTACATTATTTTCTATAATCCGTCGTATTACTTAAATAACATAAATAATATATTTAAAATATGGGAAGGAGGAATGTCTTTTCATGGAGGATTCATCGGAGTTGTAATAACTGTGTTTTTTTTTCAAAAAAAACAAAAAAATCTTTTCTACAAATTACAGATTTTATTGCTCCCTTAGTCCCTTTTGGATTAGGAGCTGGACGTATTGGCAATTTTATTAATGGAGAATTATGGGGTAGAATTGCCATCAACATGCCTTTATCAATGTTATTTCCGGGATCCAAAGAAATAGATTTAACACTCAGTCAATCTAATCCAGAATTGCAAATTTTAATAAAAAAATTTGGAGTACTTCCCAGACATCCTTCTCAAATATACGAATTCTTCTTAGAAGGAGTGATACTTTTTATTATCTTACATCTGTTTACAAAAATAAAAACAAAAGAAGGAACTATTTCAGCAATATTTCTTATTAGTTATGGTATGTTACGTATTATTGCTGAATTTTTTCGACAACCTGATCCACAAATTGGTTTATTATTTGGCATTATTACTATGGGCCAAATGCTTTCATGTCCAATGATTATAATTGGTATAGCTATAATTGTTAAAAATTATGTCAAATATAAATAATAATTATCGTCCAATAAATTTAAAAAAAAATTTAAATTCAAAAAAAAACTTAAAAAAGAAAAAATATTAATAAAAAATACATATTAACTTGAAATAAATAGGATCATAAAAATGATAAAATTAAACTTTTTCCAAAAAAAAATAAAAAATATATAAATATTAATTTAAATAAAAAATTTAAATAACTAAATTTATCAAAAATATTTCGACATTATTTTAAATTTCTATTTAACATTATTATTTATAAAATGAAAATAAATATTCTTCTTCAAAATATAATTTAAAGAAGAATATTTTTTATGGACAGTTGTAGTTATTCACATATATAATTATTATTAAATAATAATCACATAATAAAATATTAAAAATCCTAAAAAACCACTTTTGTTATTTTAAAAACTACAATCTGCCATTTCAATAAAACATTAATTTTTTTATTTTTTTAAAATATAAAAATATCTACATTTGATAAAAACAGATATTAATATACAGTAAATAACACATATTTTATATCATGAAAATAAAATAGGTACTGTTTATTATAATAAATTGTTTTAAAAAAAATTTAAAAGATACTTTATTAATGATAAAAATTATTATAATAAAAATGCTTTATTTAAAATATAAAAATGTGTTTGGAATATATCCATTAATAAAATTATAAAAAATTAAAGAAAATGAAAAAAAAAATATATGTTAAAACTTGGGGTTGCCAAATGAATGAATATGATTCATCAATGATTATAGGCATACTAAAAAAAGAAAAAAATTACGAAGTTACAGAAATACCAGAAAAAGCAGATATTCTAATTTTAAATACTTGTTCTATAAGAGAGAAAGCACAAGAAAAAGTATTTCACCAATTGGGAAGATGGAAAAACCTAAAAAAAAATAAACCTAATTTAATTATTGCTGTTGGAGGATGTGTCGCCACACAAGAGGGACAAGAAATAAAAAAACGCGCAAAATACGTTGACATTATATTTGGCACTCAAACTTTACACCGTTTACCAAAAATGATAAACACTTCTCGTGTACTAAAAGATACCACAATAGATATCACATTTCCTGAAATAGAAAAATTCGATTATCTACCAGAACCATGTACTCCTAATATATCTTCTTTTGTATCTATTATGGAAGGATGTAATAAATATTGCTCTTTCTGTATTGTACCTTATACACGAGGTAAAGAAGTCAGCAGACCTTGTGACGATATTATATTTGAAATATCTGTTTTAGCTCAAAAAGGGGTAAGAGAAATAAATTTATTAGGACAAAACGTCAATGCTTATAAAGGAAGTACTTATAATGGGAAAATATGTACATTTGCAGAACTATTACGCATAATTTCAGAAATAGATGGAATCGATCGAATCCGTTTCACTACTAGTAATCCTATCGAATTTACAGATGATATAATTAATGTTTACCGCGATACTCCTAAGCTAGTAAGCTTTTTACATTTACCAGTACAAAGTGGATCTGATAAAATTTTAAAATTAATGAAAAGATCTCATACCGTATCAGAATACAAAACAATTATTAATAAATTATTGTATGTACGACCAAACATTCAAATCAGTTCTGATTTTATCATTGGATTTCCAGGAGAAACTGAAAAAGATTTCCAAGATACCTTAAAATTGATTCATGATGTTAAATTTGATATGAGTTATAGTTTCTTGTACTCACCAAGACCAGGTACTCCAGCTGCTGATTTAAAAGATACCGTAAAAAAAGATACGAAAAAAAAACGATTATATATTTTACAAAATTTGATTAATCAACAAACCGTATATTGGAATAAAAAATTGTTACATAGTACTCAATCGGTACTTGTGGAAGGTGTTTCCAAAAAAAACATTATGCAACTATGTGGAAGAACAGAAAATAATAGAATTGTACACTTTACAGGATCACCCAATATGATAGGAAAATTTATAAATTTAAAAATTACTGATTATTATAGAAACACTTTGAAAGGACATATTATCTAAATTTAAAGCTTATTAAATAGTACTAGAACGTAAAAGATATATACAAAGTTTTAAAAATATATTTTAATAATTCAAATACTTATTTAACACGTATATCATAATTTATCAATGTAAAAATTTTAAGATATTAATCTTATTTTCACCAAAATGAAAAATATAATACTAGATATACAAATAGCCTGTTCAAATAAAATTTATAGACCAGAAAAAAAAGATTTTGAAATATGGTTAAAAAAAATTTTAAAAGACAAAAAAAAAATGTATGAAATTACCATAAGAATAGTGGATAAAACAGAAATACAAGAAATGAATTTAAAATACAGAGGTAAAAAAAAACCTACAAATATATTATCATTTACATATTCTGAAAACGAAAAAAAAAGTGTAATTTTTTTAGGAGATTTAATTATTTGCAACACTATCTTACAAGAAGAAGCAAAAATACAAAAAAAATTACTAAAATCTCATTGGGCACATATAATCATACACGGAACTTTACATCTATTGGGATATAATCACGAAAATCATATTCAACAAAAAAAAATGGAATTTTTAGAGACCAATATAATGCTTGCATTAGGATATCAAAATCCATATTTATTTTGATAAACATGTTACTGAAAAAAACTACTTGTATTTAAAATCACATAATAAAACATATTTTAGAATATATATTGAAATACTATGAATGATGAAAATACACAAAACAAAGAAAATCGGAAAGGTTTTTTTTCTATTTTATTGCACCATATTTTCCATGACGAACCGAAAAACAAAGAAGATTTATTAAACCTAATAAGAGATTCAGAAGAAAATGAACTAATAGATCAAGAAACACGCGATATGTTAGAAGGTGTTATTGATATAACTAAACAACGTGTACGTGAAATTATGATTCCACGTTCACAAATGATTACATTAAAGCCAAATTATAATATCAATAAATGTTTAAATATAATCATTAAATCAGCTCATTCACGATTTCCTGTCATGAGTAATGATACTAATTATGTTGAAGGTTTACTTATGGCTAAAGATTTACTGTCTTTCATGAAAAAATCACAAGAAGAATTCTCTATTAAAAATATTTTACGTCCAGCTATAGTAGTCCCCGAAAGTAAATATGTTAATCATATGTTAAAAGAATTTCGTTTAAAAAGATATCATATGGCAATAGTAATAGATGAATTTGGAGCTGTATCTGGTTTAGTAACCATAGAAGATATTTTAGAATTAATTGTCGGGAAAATAGAAGATGAATACGATAACACTGCAAATATCAATATTCTTCAATTAAATCAAAATACATTTAGTATTAAAGCGTTGACCCATATTAAAGAATTTAATGAAACTTTTAATACCAATTTTAAACACAAAGGAGTAGATACTGTCGGTGGATTAGTTATGCAACAATGTGGACATCTTCCAAGAAGAGGTGATATTATCAATATAAAAGGCTACAAATTTAAAATACATACAGCAAATAGCAGACGCATAATACAACTTCATGTTAATTTTCCGAAAAACATAGAAATAAATAAAACAAAAAAATAAAATTATATAATTATTTTATATATATCTGACAAAAATTTCATAAAATATAAATATATATAAAAAATTAATAAATCAAACATATTTTCATTATTTATAAATTAAATATAATTTATATATATAGCAATAATAAATAATGATTATTTTTAAATTCTGCTTTAAAATAGAATTTTAAATCTTAATTGTATTAAATTATACCATGAAAAAAACATATCAGCCCGAAGAAATAGAAAAATACGTACAAAATATTTGGCATAAAAATAACACCTTCAAAGTTACTGAAAACAAAGAAAAAGAAAAATACTACTGTTTAGCCATGCTTCCTTATCCTTCTGGTAATTTGCATATGGGTCATGTTAGAAACTATACTATTAGTGATGTAATTGCCCGTTACCAAAGAATGTTAGGTAAAAACGTTTTACATCCTATGGGTTGGGATGCTTTTGGATTACCAGCTGAAGAAACTGCTATTAAAAACAACATATCCCCAAAATTATGGACTTACAGAAATATTGAAAAAATGAAAAAACAACTACAATCATTAGGATTTAGTTATGATTGGAGTCGAGAAATAACTACTTGTGAACCCAATTTTTATAAATGGGAACAATGGTTCTTTACTAAACTCTATAAAAAAAAACTTGTTTATAAAAAAATATCATTTGTAAACTGGTGTCCTACCGACAAAACAGTATTAGCCAATGAGCAAGTGATTGACGGATGTTGCTGGCGTTGTAATACCAAAATAACATTACGCAATATCCCACAATGGTTTATAAAAACGAAACAATATGCTGAAGAACTACTAAATAATATTGAAAAATTAAAATATTGGCCCGAAAAAGTAAAAAAAATGCAAAAAAACTGGATTGGTCGTTCTAAAGGATTA
This sequence comes from Buchnera aphidicola (Pemphigus obesinymphae), assembly GCF_026122815.1. Lineage (GTDB taxonomy): Bacteria > Pseudomonadota > Gammaproteobacteria > Enterobacterales > Enterobacteriaceae > Buchnera_C > Buchnera_C aphidicola_BJ. The sequence goes on from NZ_JAIWQW010000001.1 coordinate 10,761, forward strand.
AATATTACCTTTAATATAGTTAATAGTAAAAAAAAATTAATTATATTTACAACTCAACCTGATTTACTTATGGAAGCGACATATATCTCTATATCTCCTTTCCATGAACTAACACAAAAATTAGCAAAAAAAAATCAAGAAATAAAAAAATTTATAAAAAAATCATATGAAATTATGAATTTAAAATCCCTCATCAATTCTATAAAAAATTTAGGGAAAAACACAGAAAGATATGTTATTCATCCGTTAACAAATACCCCATTACCTATTTGGATAAACAACAACTTATTAATTGATAATGTAGCCAATGAAACTATTTCAATACCTTCGTATAATCAAAATGATTTATCTTTTGCCATAAAATATAAATTAAAAATAAAACCTGTTACTGATAAATCAAATAATTCTTTTCCCAAAATTATAAAAGATAACACAATAAAAAAAAATGAATCGTTGAACCTTAGACTATCTAGTAATTTAAATAATGAAGAAAATGTCTTAAGTATAAGTGATCAATTACTTAAAAAAGGAATTGCACAAAGAAAAATCAATTATAAATTAAAAGATTGGACAGTTTCTAGACAAAGATATTGGGGTACTCCAATTCCCATGGCAACAAATAAAAAAAATGAAATCATACCTATACCTGATGATCAATTACCTATTCTTTTGCCTGAAATAAACAACATACAAGAAATTCAAAATTTTTTAAAAAAAGAAAAAAAATCAAATCAAATCAATATAAATGGTCAACCAGTATTTCAAGAAATAGACACTTTCGATACATTTATGGAATCATCTTGGTATTACGTTAGATATACAGATCCACATTTTAACGCAATGGTTAACACTAAATCTGCTAATTATTGGTTACCTATAGACCAATATGTAGGAGGAATAGAACATGCTACTATGCACTTAATATATATTCGACTTTACCATAAATTATTACGAGATTTTGGATTAGTAAATAGTAACGAACCAATAAAAAAATTACTATGTCAAGGAATGGTACTTTCAGAAGCTTTTTATTATTTAACTGAAAAAAAACAACGTCATTGGATTTCCCCTAAATTGGTACAAATAAAAAGAGATGAATATGGAAAAATCTTACAAGCATGTACTAAAGATGGAAAAAAAATAATTTATGCTGGCATGATAAAAATGTCGAAATCAAAAAACAATGGGATAGAACCAGAATTAATAATTAAAAAATATGGAGCCGATACTGTTAGGCTATTTATTATGTTTGCAGCACCTGTGGACGCTTCTCTTGAATGGAGAGAATCAGGCATAAAAGGAATTTATCGTTTTTTACAAAAACTATGGAAACTCATATATCACCATGTAAAACAAAAAAACATTGATATTAGTTTAAATCCAAAATTATTCACAGAACAACAAAAAAAAATACGTTGTAAATTACACAAAACTATTATTAAAGTATCCGATGATATTAACCGACGTCAAACGTTTAATACAGCTATCGCAGCAATTATGGAATTAGTAAATAGTGTCACAAAAAAAAATAAAGAAAATGAACAAGATGTCCCATTAATGCAAGAAGCTTTAATTATTATAATAAAAATGCTATATCCATTTACACCACATTTTAGTTTCTTTACTTGGCAAATATTAAAAAAAAATAGTAATATACCAGATGAAATTTTATGGCCTGTTCCTGATAAAGAAGCAATGTTAGAAACATCAAATATCATTGCAATTCAAATTAATGGTAAAACACGTTGTAAAATATCAGTCAATATAAATTTATCTAAAGAACAAATATTATCTCAAGTAAAAAAAAATCCACGAATCCTCAAATTTATTAAAAACAACAAAATTAATAAAATTATTTATATACCGAAAAAAATATTAAATTTAGTTATATCTGAAAATATTAAATGATACTTATACATTTTTTAAATTTCATAGAAAACAAATAACGTATTAGAATAAAGGATAAATAATCTATTATGCATATCATTAATGCAGATAATTTAGAGAAATCTTTACTAAAAAAACTAAATTACTCATATTTACTTATTGGAGAAGAAGAATTTTTTATTCAAGAAAGCAAAATTTTTTTATTAAAATTCGCGAAAAAAAAACAATATTTAGAAATAAATACAGTATATATTAAATTTGATATAGATTGGATAAATGTCATTAAAATATACCAAAAAATGTGTTTTTTTTCTAAAAAAAAAATCTTGATTCTTAAATACAAAAAAAATACATTTGATAATGAATTTTTTAAAAATTTAAAAAAAATATCTAACATATTGAATGAAAACATCTTTTTAATAATGCAATTAGAAAATCATAATACCGATTATCAAAAAAAAATTTTTCTTAATTTATCACAAATAAACGTAACAATTATTTACTGTAATAAAATTACATCTGAAAATTGGAATAATTGGATAGAAAAAAAAATAAAAAAAATGCAATTAAATATGCATAACGATGTAAAAAAATTACTGTATAAAAACTACGAAGGTAATTTGTTCGCATTATCGAACATATTAAATATATTAATGTTACTTTATTCATCTAACGAGATTACATTAAATAAATCTAAAAAAATAATAGAAAATTTATCATTATTTACACCTGTAGAATGGATTAATTCCCTATTTGAAAAAAATAAAAAAAGATCTATGAAAATAATAAACAGATTTAGTGAACAAAAATATAATCCTGTTGTTTTAATCAGACATTTACAAAAAGATTTACTAACATTAATTTATATGAAAAAAAATAAAAATATAAATTACTATCTATTTTTAAATAAAAAAAAAATTTGTAATAAAAGACATATAATTTTTATTAACGCTTGTATTAACAACACAGATGAAAATTTATATAAAATAATAAAAATAATTACTAATTTAGAATTAAAAATAAAAGGAGAATATAACGATAAATCATTATGGACACAATTAAAGTTACTGTCTTTACAATTTTGTTATTATAAAAAATAATAAAGATAAACCATATCATTATTATTCATCATCTTAAATTTTAAAAATTTTTATCATATTTATTGAAATAATAAAACACTATTAAAATTATGTTAATAAAAAAATTTTCAATAAGGATAATTATGTTCATTAAAGAAAATTATATTTTAAATTTAGTTAACTTGCGTTGTCCTGATCCTATCATGAAAATAAGAGAAAAATTAAGAAAAATAAAAAAAAATGAAGTAATACTTATTATAGCAGATGATCCTTCTACCAAAAGAGAAATTCCTCAACTATGTCTGTTTATGGGCCATACATTAATACACAGCGATATAAATAAAATTCCTTATCAATATTTATTAAAAAAAGGTAATATATTTAAAAATTAAATAAATACCGAAGATTTTATCAATTTTAATAATTAAAAACATACTTGTTTAAAATATTAACATTATCAAAATTATAAAAATTTTTATGATTAATTTATGATAAAAATAGATTTCAATCAATTTTCTCATTGATTGAAATATTTTTTTATTCAAAAATATATATAATTTTATGTAACTAAAATAATTCAAAAAAATTTTATTTATAATGTCTATTGCTTTAATTTAACCATTTAAAAATTAAATGTTTATCCATTTTTAAATATATACTTTCCATAAAAATTTATCATATTAAAAACATTAAACTTTGATTAAAAAAAAATATTCTATTTTGTTTACAGGAAAATGCATATGTTAAGTTAATAATTTTAAAATACGACGCAGTGGTTCAGCAGCTCCCCACAATAATTGATCGCCAACCGTGAAAGCAGATAAATATTTTTTACCTAAACTTAACTTACGCAATCTTCCAACAGGAGTTATTAATTTTCCGGTAACTGCAGTAGGTGTCAAATCATGTACAGTATCATTATAATTATTTGGAATCACACGTACCCATTCATTATGACTAGATAAAATTGTTTCTATTTCCGACATTGAGATATCTTTTTTTAATTTTATAGTAAAAGATTGGCTATGACAACGGAGTGATCCTACTCTTACACATACACCATCAATTAAAATTTTATCTTTGTAACCTAATATTTTATTAGTTTCTGTTTGTGCTTTCCATTCTTCTTTAGTTTGTCCGTATTTTACATGCGTATCAATCCAAGGAAGAACACTACCAACTAATGGTACTTGAAAATAATTTTTTGGCAATACTTCTGACCGGGTAATTTTGGTAACTTTTTGTTCAATAGATAAAGGTGACACAAGCATACTTTTTAATTCTTGAGATACCGCTGTATATATAACTCCCATTTGATTTAATAATTCGATCATGTGTTGAGCACCACTACCAGAAGCAGCTTGATAAGTAGAAACAGTTACCCATTCTATTAAATCAGAAACAAACAAACCACCTAAAGACATTAACATTAAACTAACTGTACAATTGCCACCTATAAAATTTTTTATACCACGTTGTATACTTTTTTCTATTATATTTTTATTAACTGGATCTAAAACTATAACAGAATCTTTTTGCATTCTTAACGTTGAGGCAGCATCTATCCAATAACCATTCCAACCTATCTTCCTTAACTTGTAAAAAATAACATTAGTATATTCTCCTCCTTGACAGGTAACAACAACATCTAATGCTTTTAAAGCTTCAATATTATAAGCATCCTCTAATTTAGATTGAATAACTCCTTGTATTTTAGGACCAATTTGACCTTTTTGAGATGTAGAAAAAAAAACAGGAACAATTTTTTCAAAATCATTTTCTTCGCACATTCTATTTAATAACACTGATCCTACCATTCCTCTCCAACCTATAAAACCGACTTTTTTTTTCATTTTTTTTACAATATGTTAGATTAGTTGTTATTTATATAATAATAGATATTATATATACTCTTATATAAAAAAATAAATGCAAATTTATAAAAATAATAATGTAATTTACCCCAGATTTTATCATTTTTAAAATAAATAATTAAATTATAAAACATATTTTGAAATAAATAAACTAACTATATTATTTATATACCATCTTATCCTCTATTTTAAAATAACACTTTATGTTAACCTAACATTATTTATTCAAAAAATATTATACATAAAAATATTTACTATCTAATAAAACAAAAAATACGTATTATCTGAAATAACACAATTGATTATTGTATTCGTTTTTCTTTAATATCTTTATATTCAATAAATAAAAATATAAATTAAATATTGTATTAAAATATTCAATTTCATATATTCTATAAATTATAAATATTAATATATTTTTGATAATCATCAAAATAAAATATTTTATATATATAAGAAACAAAAAATATTTATTATAAAATAATTTATTTAAAAAATTATATATATAATAGTAATTATTTGATGTATTTAAGTTAAAAAGTAAATTTTCCATACATATAAGTAAAAATATAGATTAAAAAACGTGTAAATATATTAATTCTAAAAACGGGATAAAGTACTAAAAATGACCGAAATAATTTCTGCAACTATACTGTTAATATTAATAATGGATCCTCTTGGTAATTTACCTATTTTTATGTCAGTTTTAAAAAACATTAAACCTGATCGACGTAAAATAGTCTTAATTAGAGAAATGATTATTTCTTTATTAATTATGCTACTATTTCTATTTGCAGGTGAAAAAATATTATCTGCTCTTAATTTAAGAACTGAAACAGTGTCTATATCTGGCGGTATTATTTTATTTTTAATTGCTATTAAAATGATTTTTCCTTCCGAAGAAAACATCAACAATGTCATTGATTCTCAAGAAGAACCTTTTTTAGTACCTTTAGCAGTACCACTTATAGCTGGACCTTCTTTATTAGCAACACTAATGCTATTATCTCACCAATACCCTAACAAAATATTATATTTATCAGGAGCATTAATTATTGCATGGAGTACAACAGTAATAATATTACTATTATCCGAATTATTCTTACGTTTATTTAGTAAAAAAGGAGTAAACGCTTTAGAAAGATTAATGGGTTTAATATTAATTATGTTATCTACTCAAATGTTTCTGGATGGAATTCAATCTTGGTTTCAACATTAAATTAAAGATAAGTTCAACACAGTCATTTCAATGAATCTAATTAATTAATATATTATGTATAATACATAATTATAACTTATTATATACCAAATTATTTTCTAAAAATATTATATATAATATTTGTTTTTACATAAATATTATATATAAATAAATTTAATTTATTTTAATAAAAAATATATTATTCATAAATAATCATACATTAATAAATTAATTTCATTTAAGATAAAATAAATAAATTTATTTTTTAAAAAAATTATATTACATATTAATAATATAATAATTTTTATTTAACAAAAAACAAATAAAATATTTATAAAAATATAAAATTAACATTCAATATGTTAACATCTTTCAGTCTTTATATTCTCAACAACATGTATATATTCAAGATAATAATAATCAAATTATGATATACTTCATATTTTAATAATTATTTAAATTATAATTTAACAATAATAAAATTATAGTTCAAATAACAAAAAATATTATATTAATAATAGCATATTTAAAATAATCGATAAAATAATTTAAAAGAGCTAATATATGATAAATCTGTCCGATTTAGATATTTCTAATAAACGTGTCCTTATAAGATTAGATCTTAATGTACCTATCAAAAATAATATTATAGAATCTGAATCCCGTATTCTAGCAGCATTACCAACAATCGAATTTGCATTAAAAAAAAACGCAAAAGTTATAATTATGTCACATTTAGGAAGACCGAAATACGAAAAATATGAAAAAAAATTATCTTTATTTCCTATTTATGAATATCTCAAAAAAAAAATAAAACATACTAAAGTCAATTTTAGTAACAATTATCTCAGTGGAGTTAACATTAATGCAGGTGAACTGTTAATTCTAGAAAATGTAAGATTTAATCCAGGAGAAAAAAATAACAATATTTCTCTATCTAAAAAATATGCCAATTTATGTGATATTTTTGTTATGGATGCATTTGGAACCTCTCATCGAATAGAATCATCTACTTATGGAATAGCAGAATTTGCACCGATAGCATGCGCAGGTCCGTTATTAAAATCAGAATTAAAAATATTATCTCAAGCTTTAAAAAATCCTCAACGTCCTCTAATAGCTATTGTGGGAGGTGCAAAAGTTTCTACAAAATTTAATATTTTAAACTCATTAACAAAAATAGCAGACACTATTATTGTAGGAGGTGGGATAGCAAATACTTTTATAGCCGCTGATTACTCGGTAGGAAAATCATTGCATGAACCAGAATTTATAAATCAAGCCAAAATATTAAAAGAAAATAACAATATCATTATTCCAGTTGATTCAAGAGTTGGAACACACTTCAGTAAAAATAGTCCTGTCACAATAAAAAAAATCAATGAAATCAAAAAAAATGAAGAAATTATGGATTTCGGAGATCAAACTATAAAAAACATGATACATATTTTAAAGAAAGCTAAAACCATTCTTTGGAATGGACCAGTAGGAGTATTCGAATTCCCAAATTTTAGAAAAGGAACTCAAATGCTAGCGATGACTATTGCAAATAGTAACGCATTTTCTATAGCAGGAGGTGGCGATACATTATCTGTGATAGATATGTTTAATATAAAAAAAAATATTTCATATGTTTCAACTGGAGGAGGTGCTTTTTTGCAATTTCTTGAAGGAAATACTTTACCAACAGTAAAAATATTACAACAAAGATCACTAGAAAAAATATAAAAATTATTTTTATAAAAATAAATAATTTGTTAATAGGAAAACAACTATGTCAAAAGTATTAGATTTCCTAAAACCAGGAGTTATTTTTGGACATGATATTCAAAAATTATTTCAATTTGCTAAATTAAATAAATTTGCCATACCTGCAGTAAATTGTATAGGTACAGATTCTATCAATTCCGTGCTAGAAACAGCAGCCGAAATTCAAGGACCAGTAATCATACAATTTTCTCACGGAGGAGCTTCTTTCATATCCGGAAAAGGTATAAAAACAAAAAAAACAGAAGAGCAAGCCATTATAGGAGCTATTTCCGGTGCTCAACATGTACATTTAATGGCAAAATATTATGGAATACCAGTAATCATACATACAGATCATTGCCACAAAGAAATATTACCATGGATAAACGGATTATTAATATCTAGTGAAAATCATTTTAAAGAAAATGGAGTACCACTTTTCTCATCACATATGATAGATTTATCAAAAGAAAAAATAGAAATAAATTTAGATATCTGTGCTAAATATCTAAAAATAATGAAAAAAATGAAAATTTTTCTAGAAATAGAACTTGGTTGTACTGGAGGAGAAGAAGACGGCATAGATAACAATCACTTACATAGTTCTTCTTTATATACTCGTCCTGAAGAAGTAAATTACGCTTATGAAATATTACACTCTATTAGTCCATATTTTACTATTGCAGCTGCTTTTGGTAATGTACATGGTGTATATCAAACTGGAAATATTCAACTAAAACCTATCATTTTAAAAAAATCACAAGAATACATTAGTAAAAAACACAACTTACCACATAATTATTTAAACTTTGTATTTCATGGTGGTTCTGGATCATCTGCATTAGATATTAAAAAATCTATCGAATATGGTGTAGTAAAAATGAATATCGACACAGATGTACAATGGGCATCATGGAAAGGTATTTTAGAATTTTACAAAAAAAATAAAAATTATCTACATAATCAACTTGGTAATCCCAATGGAAATAACGAACCTAACAAAAAATATTATGATCCACGTATGTGGATCAGAGAATCTCAAACATCAATGTCTACATATTTAAAAAAAGTTTTTAAAAAATTAAACGCTTGCTACACTTTATAACTGTTTTTTAATTTCATTTTTCTTAAAATAAAATTAGAGGAGAATAGAATTGTATTCTCCCTGATTTTTAATCAATTAATAAAAATTTGTTTTTATCAATTTACCCAATCATAATACTATTAATTATGATAAATAATCAAATATGTATTCCAAATAACATATATTCGTATACTCACTTTTTCTTGTTTTTTCAAAAAAAATAAAATATAATTTTTACTATATTGTACATATATATTAAATTATTAAAAAATAAATAGAGATATAATTTTCAATACCATAATATCTCATATACTGTTTTTTGTCTAAAAAATAATACTATTTATAAAAAATATACTCGTACAAAAATATTACTCTATTATCTATATTTTAAAATCTACCAATATATTTAAAAAAAAGCGAACTAATAAGGACAAAAATGGAAGACTTAAATGTAGTGAATGATATTAATCATGCTGAAAATTGGTTAATACAAAATCAGAAACTACTACTTGGATACATAATTAATCTTACTTCCGCTATTGTTATATTAATAATAGGATTATTTGTTGCAAGGATCATCGCTAATGGAGTGAATAAAGTTTTAATTACCAGGAATATTGATTCGACTATTTCTGGTTTTCTTGCGGCCTTAGCTAGATATGTTATAATTACATTTACCCTCATTGCAAGCTTAGGTTGCATCGGTATACAAACTACATCAGTAATTACTATACTGGGTGCTGCTGGTATGGCTATAGGATTAGCATTACAAGGATCTCTATCCAACTTTGCAGCAGGTGTTTTATTAGTAACACTAAGACCTCTTCGTACCGGAGAATATGTAGATTTGGGCACTATTGCAGGAACAGTCACAAATGTACATATTTTTTATACTACACTACGTACTCTTGATGGGAAAATAGCTATTGTGCCAAACGGAAAAATTGTATCCGGAAATATCATCAACTATTCTAGAGAACCTGCTAGAAGAAATGAATTTATTATTTGTGTTTCTTATAATTCTGATATTGATTTAGTTATTAATACACTACATAAAGTCATTGATACCGATCACAGAGTTTTGAAAGATCGTGGCGTAATTATTGGATTAAGCGAATTAGGACCATTCTCCCTTAATTTTATAGTAAGATGCTGGAGCAACACAGATGATCTTAATATAGTTTATTGGGATTTAATGGCTAAATTCAAAAAAGCCTTAGATTCTAATAATATTGATGCACCTTATCCTAAAATGAATATTCATGTTTATAAAGCAAGAAAAACTTCTAAAAAAAAATTTAAATAAATTTAATTCGTATTTAATTTTAAATTACTTATAAAAATTAAAAATAAATTCACAATTATCTCTTAATTGTATAATTAACAAGATTAAAAAATTATGTTTTTAATATATAAATCCAATAGATTAGATCTTCTTATACATCAAGCATGTAATATTATTAAAAAAAACCCGTTATCCAATCCTCTACAACACGAAATATTTCTAGTCAATAATGTCGAAAATACCCAATGGATTAAAATTTGCATAGCAGAAAAATTAAAAATATCGGCAAACATTAAATTTTTCACGATATCTGATTTCATATGGAAATTTTTAGAAATATTTATTCCAGATAATATTCATCTAAAAAAATTACATAAATCTAGTATTGTATGGAAAATAATGACATTAATAGAAGAAAAAGAAATTACTAATTTAATTGATAAAAAAGACGCTCAATTAAAAAAATTTATGTTTGCTTCTCATTTATCTGAATTATTTGAACAATACTTAATTTACCGTCCAGATTGGTTTGATTCTTGGGAAAAAAATAATAATTTTATTAATTCCACACCAGAGAAAAAATGGCAAAAAAAAATATGGAATAAATTAACCCTCGATTATATAAAAAATAAAAAGTATTCCAATATTTTAAATATATTACCTACATTATTAAAAAAAATAAATATTTCAAAATCTACTTTTAAATATGTTCCTTTTCGATTTTTTATCTGTAATATTTCTGATGTACCTATATCTCATCTATCCATATTATATTCTTTAAGTAAAAATTACCAAATATATCTATTAATGACAACACCTTACGTAAATCACAAATTTATTACAAAAAAAGAAAATAATGAAGTAAAACTAAATTTATCTCTTTATTCCAAAGAAAAATACCACAATTTATATGAACAATATCACCAATTAGATATTATAGATCAAGTCAACCCACTTTTATTATCATGCGGACAATATGGATATGAGTATATTTGCTTTTTATTTTTTATGAAAAATAAATATACCAATTGTTATACAAGTACTTATAAAAACAATTTATTGAATACAATTCAAAAAAATATTTTAAAACCAATAAATAAGAAAAAAAATAAAAAAAATACCGATAAAAAAATAAAAAAAATTATATTTAATCCAAAAGATAAATCCATTTCAATACATATCTGTTATAATCTACAAAGAGAAATCGAAATACTACACGATAATTTATTGTATATATTAAACAAAGATCCTTTAATCTTACCAAAAGATATTATTGTTAAATCTTTTCAATTACACCTATATATACCTTTCATTAACAGCGTATTTAACTCTACATCTAAAAAAAATCGTATTCCTTTTATCATTTTTAACGAATTATCTGATAAAAATCATGAAATTATATCTGTTTTTAATAAATTATTACATTTAGAAAAGAACAGATTATATAATCAAGAAATATTTAACTTGTTACAGATATCAGAATTAGCAAAAAATTTCCGTATTGATAATAAAGATCTATCTACATTATTTACTTTGATATGTGAATCAGGAATCCGATGGGGTTTGGATAAAAAACATATTAAAAATTTATCATTACCGAATAACGTAAAATGTACCTGGGAATATGGAATAAAAAAAATAATGTTAGGTTATTCAATGAATAATAAACATATTGCTTGGGAAAATACTTTTCCATACAACATAGAAAATAAATCTAATATTAAATTAATATGCAAAATTATAAATTTAGTTAAAATGTTACATAAATGGAAAAAAAAATTATCAACACCAAAATTACTAAAAACATGGTTACCTTTGTGTCGTCAATTAATAAATGACTTTTTTTATAAAAGCGATGAAACAGAAAATATATTTAATAAAATTGAAGAAAAATGGATAAAAATTGTCCATACTGGAATTCAATTAAATTATAAAAAAAAATTCCTATTTCAATATTACGAAATAAACTATCCTTAAATAATTTTTGTAATAACAAAAATTATAAAAAATTATTTTCTGGACCTGTTATTTTTTCTAATTTTTCTGCACTACCGACAATACCTTTTAAATTTATGTATATTATCGGTTTTAATCATAACCATTTTCCAAAAAGAACAATATCACAAGAACTCAATTTGATACAAAAAAAACCAAGAATATGTGATCCTAATAGACGTAATCAAGATCGATATCTATTTCTAGAAACAATTCTTTCTATAAAAAAATATCTATATATTAGTTACATAGGAGAAAAAAAATCTCTTTCTTCAAAAAATTATCCATCGATATTATTAGAAGAATTAATAAACTACATTACTAATAACTTTTATCTTTTAGAAAAAGAAAGAAAAAAATCAAATAAAAATTCAAAAGATGTTTTTTCATTCTTATGCCATTTACACACAAAAACAGGTTTTGATATAAAAAATTTTGTAAAAAACAATCATTATCAAAGTTTTGATGTAACATGGTTAAAAATAATTAATTCAAAAAAAAATAAAAAATACACATTTATAAAACCCACTCCCCATATAATAAAAAAAGATATAAATTTTAAAAATTTCATATCTTTTTGGAATAATCCTATTCGTTATTTTTTTCATAATCAACTTAATATTCAACTAAATTCTAATAAATTCAAAATCACAGAAAATTTTCAACCCAGTGCTTTAGATATTTATAAAATTAGATTACATATAACGAAAAAATTAATTGAAAACAAAGACACATCTAATATTTTTCAATATTTTACTGATGTTGGATTATTATCTAATGATAATTTTAGTTTTTCTTTTTTAGAAAAACAAAAGGAAAAAATTGTATCTTTAGCAAAAAAAATATATGTCATAAATACATTACCAGTTATAAAAAAAAATTTTTGTATCAAAATACATAATTATTGTTTACGAGGTTCTCTATACGAAATACATAATGTTGGTCTTGTTCGATGGAAACCTAAAATACTTCATTTAAACGACAGCATGCAATTATGGTTAGAACACTTAATCTATTGTTATTTGGGTGGAAAAGAAAAAAGTACAATTTTAGGAATAAACAATAGTAAATGGAATTTTTATAATATGGAAAAAGAAGAAGCCTATCGACATATTGAAAAATATGTATCCGGATACATAGAAGGATTAAAAAAACCTCTGTTATTAATTAAATCAGGTGCTAATTGGATCAACATAATATATGACAAAATCAATAAAAAAATAATACTAGACAACAAAACAAAAAATAAAGGTTACGAAAAAATGCTCAGTACATGGCACGGAAATCAATATCATATTGGTGAAAAATATGATCCCTATATAAAAAAAATTATTCCGATATTAAACGAAAATTATATCAATGATATATATCAAATATCAAAATTTTGGTGGATTCCTATATTAAATTATCAATTAATTAATTAATATTACAGTATACTGAATATTAAATTCATCTAACAATATATGTTTTTAATAAAAAATTGAACTTATTTTAAAATGTGTAAAATAAAAAAAAAATTAGATATATTAAATATATCTTTACGCGGGAAAAAAATAATAGAAGCTTCTGCTGGCACCGGGAAAACATTTACTATAATTATGTTATACCTAAGATTACTATTAGGAATAAATAATAATACTAAAGATACACGTGCATTTTCAGTAAAAGAAATTTTAATTGTAACATTCACGAAAAACATGCAAGAAGAATTACGAAATAGAATTAAAAAAAATATTTATAATTTTCGAATAGCGTGCATAAAAAAAAATAGTCACAACACTTTTTTTAAAAAATTAATAAGTAAAATTTCTAATTTTAATTATGCCAACATGTTGCTACTAAAAGCAGAACATCAAATAGATCAAGCAGCAATTTTTACAATTCATGCTTTCTGTAATCATATCTTAAATATATATCAATATTCTTCTAATATATATTTACCCAAAAAAATTATAGAAAATACATACCCTCTGTATTTTCAAGCAACTTGCGATTTTTGGAGAAAACAGAGTTTTTTATTATCTATTACAATTTCAAAAATAATTTCTCAATATTGGAAGAATCCTGAATCACTTTTAAAAGATATCTTAACAATACTAAAAATTTCTCCTAAAATCATTAAACCTATATTAAAAGAAGCAAAGACAATTACCGAATACCATGAAGAATTAATAAAAATAATTAATAATTTTAAAATAATATGGTTAAAAAAGAAAGAAAAAATTATATCATTAATAACTCTTTCGAATATAAATAAACGCATATATCATAAAACTAATCTATTAAAATGGATAAAAAAAATTACAATTTGGGCCAATGAAAATACAGAAAATTATTTCATACCAAAAGAACTTAATTACTTTAAACAAAGTTTCTTATACGAAAAAACAAAAACAGGAATAATTCCTAAAAATATTTTGTTTGACAAAATTGACATTTTTTTAAAAATAAAATTTTCACTTAAAGAAATTTTCTTATTTCATGCATTAACTGATATTCCAAATATTTTAAAAAAAGAAAAAGAAAAACAAGCATATTTAGAATATGATGATTTATTAATTTTTCTTTCAAATGCTTTAAAAAAAAACAACTTATCTCAAATAATATGTAAAAAATATCCAGTAACATTAATAGACGAATTTCAAGATACTACTAAATTGCAATATAATATTTTCAAAAAAATATATATAAAAGAAAATAATTATCTACTGGTATTAATAGGAGATCCAAAACAATCAATTTATAGCTTTCGCGGAGCTAACATTTTTACCTATTTAAAATCTAAAAATGAAATTAAAGAACTCTATTTTCTTGATACAAATTGGCGTGCATCAAACGATATGAATCATAGTATTAATTTACTTTTCACCCAAAACAAAAATCCCTTTTATTTATCTCAAATTCATTTTCAACCAACACATTCTGGTAAAAAAGATATAAAATTTGAAATTAATGGAAACAATCAACCTGCATTACGTTTTTTTATGAAAAAAGGAAAAAACATATGTATCAATGAATATCAACAATGGATCGCTAATAAATGTGCTCAAAGTATAGCTCAGTGGTTAGAAAAAAGCACAAACGGTAAAGCTATAATAAAAAAAGGAAATAAAACCATGTCGCTTAAAGCAGAAGATATTACTATCCTAGTTAGAAACAAAAATGAATCAGAAATAATAAAAAAGGCTTTAAGTGACGTTAACATTAATTCTTATTATCATTCTGATAAAAAAGATATCTACAATACCATAGAAGCACAAGAACTACTTTGGATATTACAATCTATTTTATATCCGAATAAAGAAAGATTACTTAAAAAAGCTATGTCTACCAACATATTAAAATTTAACATTCATGAAATTAAAAATATAAATAAAAAATATGAATTCTGGTCATCATTAATAAAAAAATTCAATAAATATAAAATTATTTGGGAAAAAAAAGGAATATTTAATATGATCAAAAAAATTTTTATGAATCATATTAATGAAGATAATATATACAAAAATAATCAATGTAATATTTTTATATTATTACAATTAGCAGAATTATTACAAGAAAAATCCAGAGTTATTACAGAACATAATTCATTAATTTTTTGGTTCAAAAATAAAATTTTATATTCTAATGATAATTTAAAAAAAATATACATCAAACCATATTATGATAAAAATTCCATAAAAATTATTACTTTCTACAAATCTAAAGGATTAGAATATAACATCACATGGATACCTTTTCCTATTAATTTTTTTAAATCAAAGTATATTTTGTATCACAATAAAAAAACACTACAAACAGTATTTGATTTAAATACTAATAAAAAGAAAGAAAAAAAAGCAAAAATAGAACACTTATCTGAAGATATAAGATTATTATATGTTGCACTAACACGATCTATATTACACTGTAGCATAGGAATTGCTCCTGTAATACAAAAGAAAAAAAAAGAAAACAATTTTACAGATTTACATAAAAGCGCGTTAGGATATATTATTCAGTCAAATAACATATATAATGCCGAACAATTGCTAATTGTATTAAAAAAAATCAGTTCTAATAAATGCATAGAACTAGTTTTCAATAATAAAGAAAATAAAAAATTTAACATCATAGAAAAAAAATACAAAAATATTTTATCGGTACCAACAAATAAAAATATAAATAATAATTGGGGCATAACCAGTTATTCTGCATTAAAAAAAAATCAAATATTAAAAAAAGAAAAAAATATCATCTATGATGAATTTTTAATAAAAAATAAAAATGTTATTAAGAACAAAGAATACAATGTTCATAATTTTCCTAAAGGAAAAATATACGGAACATTTTTACATAAAATTCTTAAAAAACAAAATTTTAAAAAAATAGACACAATATGGTTAAAAACAGAACTAAAAAAAAATAATTTAAGTGATAAATGGTTATTAACGTTATCAGAATGGATATCTAATATTAGTAAAACTCCATTAATCAATAACGCATTTAGTTTATCTAAATTAGATATACAAAAATATGTTCAAGAACTGGAATTTTATTTATCAATTAAAAATACTATTACCGATACTAAAATTAATAAATTAACGAAATTTTATGATTCTATTTCTAAACTATCTCCTAATTTGAAATTTAATTCTATTACAGGAATTTTAACAGGATCCATTGATCTAGTATTTTTTTGGGAAAAAAAATATTATTTTATAGATTACAAAACCAATTGGTTAGGAAATTCTCATCATTTCTATGACAACAAAAGAATAAAATATCATATGATAAAAAATAGATATGATTTACAATACCAATTGTACAGTTTAGCATTACATAGATATCTGCAACAAAAAGTTAAGGATTATCAATTTAATTTACATTTTGGAGGAATATTTTTTTGGTTTTTGCGAGCAATCGATAATAATCATAAAAATAAAGGAATATTTTATACTCTTCCTAAAAAAATATTTATTGAAAAATTGGATCAAATTTTTTAAAAAACATCAAAAATTAAAATAATGAAAATTATTGCTTTATTAAATCAAGCATTAAAAAAAAAAATAATCAATGACATTGATTTTCACTTTGCTACTCATATAACAACTGAAAATCAACCAGAATTGATGTTAGCGGCTGTTTGCGTAAGTTATACAACTAATTGTGGTCATGTATGTTTACCAATTTTTAATCTTGAAAATCAACTGGTATTTCCTAAAAAAGAAAAAAAATTCACTAACAAATTATGGAATTTAGCAGGAAATCCTAAAAATTGGACCAAAATATTGCTAAATAGTAGCATCGTCAGTTATGATACTAATTTAACTCCTTTGGTATTACTTAAAAATAATTTGTACTTAAATTATTTATGGCAGGCTGAAAAAAAAGTTTCTTTATTTATATTAAATAATAAAGAAGAAAAAAACAATGTTAAATTATCTAAAAAAACACTAAAATCATTATTTAATGGAAAAAACGATAATTTTCAAAAAATTGCTGTAGCTATGACAATGATTCGGAAAACAACCTTTATTATAGGAGGACCTGGAACAGGAAAAACTACTGTTGTTGCTAAAATATTATTGGCATTGATACGCATATCTAAAAAAAAAATGAAAATAAAGCTAACTGCTCCAACAGGAAAATCTACAGCACGTTTATCTGAATCTTTAACCCATGCTTTAAAAAAAATAAAATCAAACCCATTAGAAAAAAATATGTTACCAAAACATGCTGTCACATTACATACACTATTAGGAATTACAAAAAAAAACAAAAAACCATTCTTTAATAGAAATAATTTATTAAACATAGATGTATTAATTATAGACGAATCTTCAATGCTTGATTTATTACTGATGGAAAAATTAATCGATGCATTACCTAAAAAAACCAAAGTCATTTTTTTAGGAGATATCAATCAATTACCTCCAGTTGAACCTGGAAGTATCTTAAAAGATATATATAATAATTATCATTATGCTTATAGTCAAAAAACTGCAAAAACATTAGAAAAAATTACAGAATGCAAAATTAATACTATCGATAATCTTTCAAACAATGATATTAATGACAGCATTTGTATTCTAAAAAAAAAATACAGATTCAATTCCATATCAAATATTTCTAAATTAGAAGAAGACTTAAATAAAAACAAATTAAATCTAGTAAATAAAATATTCTTTAATAAATATAAAAATATTATCCATTATGAAATCAATAATAATAAAGAATACATTAATATGATTAAAAATATTATAAAAGGATACATTAAATATTTAAATTATATAAAGAAAAACAAAAATATAAAAGATATAATGAAAAAATTCAACAAATATCGTGTTATCTGTGCAGTTAAAAATGGAATTTATGGAATAAAAAAAATTAACATATTTATAGAAGAAACAATGGAAAAAATGAATTTAATTGAATCTATTCAAATTAATAATAATACCTGGTATATCGGAAAACCTATTTTAATTACCAAAAATAATAAATCCTTAGGATTATTTAATGGAGATATAGGAATCACTTTATTAGATAATAAAAAAATATTAAAAATTTTTTTTGTCTTACCATGCAACAATATTAAAATCATACCAATTGAACTTATTTATGAATATGAAACAACTTGGGCAATGACAATTCATAAATCACAAGGATCAGAATTTGAACATACAGTAATTATTTTACCTGATAAAGACCAAAAAGTTTTGACCAAAGAACTATTTTATACGGCTATAACAAGAGCACGTAATAAATTAACAATATATTCTAAAAAGAAAATATTATCTAAAATAATAAAGAAAAAGAATGTAAGATACAGTGGATTAAATAATTTATAATTGAATTATTAAAAATAAAATCAGATAAAAAAAATATCTCTTAAGAAATATAAATTTTGAATCAATAAACTCATCATATTTAAGTAGTTTTTAAAATTTTATTTTTAGTATTTTTTTAAAAAATCTAAAATCTTAATTTCTAATTTTCCCTTAAAAAATAATTTTTTTATAAAATAAATTAATAAAAGTGTATATATTCAATGTATTATTATTTTTCCAATTTCGTTTTTATTGTTTAAAACAATCTCATATCCTATCTAAAAGAATAATTCTTTTAATAAAAAATATTTTTATAACAAACTAAATAAGATTAATTTATTACCTAAATATTCACATATTTAATAATTTTTAAAATAAAATAAACATAAATAGATCATTAAATTCTGATAATAATAAAATTATTTTAAAAAATATAAAAAATTAAAAATAACATTTTATATATAAATACTTATTGAATCTTATTCAATAGCAAATTTTGTAATCTTTCGTATATATAATTTTATAACTATTTATTTTGATTATTTAGTAAAATTAAATAAAAATGTTTTCAGTTACTAATCAAATCATTAAAATAATAATAATTTAAAAATATCTATACTCTTATATTTAAATAAAAATAAATTTCATTACAACATAAACACCAGATAACAAGAAAAAATCATATACATTTATCAATAAATATGTTTATGATCTCTCATAAAATCAATTTTTTCTTTTTTAATTATTTAAACAAATTCAAAACCTATAATATAAAAGTTTTTATAACATTTTATTTCAATGTATTTTTTATAAAACAAAATTTATTCTGAAATTAATAATAAAAAATTTTTATATTTAATAATTTCTTTATTTAAAAATAAATTTAATATAAAAACATATTTAAACTAATTCAGTTAAAATTTTCTAAATCCGATCTCTCTTTATTTTAAAAAAATATAAATAAAGTACATATAAATTATAAATTTTTATCATAAAAAATTGATTTTAAGAAAGATATGGTATTAAAAAATTATTAAAATTAAAAGTATAAATAATATTTTTAAAAATTATGATAAAAAATAAAAAATTTCATTAAAACATTAACTTAATATTTTTAAATATATTTTTAAGATTGGTTGCGGGAGCCGGATTTGAACCGACGACCTTCGGGTTATGAGCCCGACGAGCTACCAGACTGCTCCATCCCGCGTTCGTTAATATACTAACTATACTCCTATAGAATTATCATGCAACCTTTTTTTTTAAAAATTATTAAATTTTGATTCAATCGTTTGTTTTTTAAACAAAAAATATATTTTATAAATGTAAACTTATAAAAAATTATGAATAAATTGTAAAATCAATTTTGTAAAATAAATAACTTAGTTATCCTATTTCTGTCTTTTTTAAGATTTACTGATTTAAAAAATAAAAATTTTTATAAAGATAAAAAATTATTATTCATTCTGTAAAAATATTATTTTTTAAAAAAAATCAAAAAATAATTACATACAAAAATTATGATAAAAAAAACTTCACTTTATGCTAAAACAATAAATCATTTAATAATGTCATATTAATTAAACAACTCTTCGACTCTATAATTCATAATATCATACAAAAAAAAATATTACCTAAAAAATAAATTTCAAAATATTAAAAAATTTTTAAAATAAATACAAATAAAATTTATTAAATAAAATTTAAGATTAACACATCTATTTAAATTACATATTTATCAATAAATTAAAATAAAATATAGTAAATAAACTAATTTTTAAAATTATAAAAAATACTGAAATATTTTTTTAAAAAAAATAAAAAATAAACAATAAAAAACTCATTAATTCATCATGTTAAATATAGTGTTATTATCTAATTTATATTTTCTATAATATTAAAAAATCAATATAGTATATAAACACTAAATAAAAATTTGTGTTATTATACCATTCACAATAAATTAATTATTATTTTTAATAAGGATCAAATGACATTAATTGAAAAAGGAATATCATCCAAAGATTCATTAATAAGCATCATCGTGTCCCGTTTCAACGAATTCATTAACCAAAACTTGTTAAAAGGAGCCATAGATACATTAAAAAGAATGGGTCAAATAAAAGAAGAAAATATTTTAGTTGTAAAAGTACCAGGTGCTTACGAATTACCATTAATTGCGAAAAATATAGCTAACTTAAAAAAATACAATGCCATCATTGCATTAGGAACTATTATTAAAGGAAATACTTCTCATTCTACACATATATCACAAGAAGTAAGTGCTGGTTTAGCAAAAGTAAGTCTAAAACATAATATTCCCATTTCTTTTGGAATACTTACCACTGAAAATTTAGAACAAGCTATCGAAAGATCCGGTTCTAAAATGGGTAACAAAGGAATTGAAGCAGCATTATGTGCATTAGAAATGATTAATATCATCAAACACTTTCAATAAAAAAATAAAAACATTATATTTTATAATAAAAAATAGAAATATATAGCAACACTTACATGATAATATAAAGCTAATACCGCTTAATTTTAAAAAATTATTATCGGTCCATTTCACTAATTAAAATTTATTTTAAAAATTTTTTAAATATGTTATATAATGAATTTAAAATCATAGAAAAATATTTCAATAAAATTAAAACAAAAGATAATGTGATAAAGGGCATTGGAGATGATTGCGCAATTATTAAAATACCAAATGGACAAATAATTTCTATTAGCACTGACACTCTCGTAGAAGGTATTCATTTTTTACGTAATATTTCCCCGATAGATTTAGGATACAAAGCCATAGCAGTCAATCTCAGTGATTTAGCCGCTATGGGTTCTAAACCCAAATGGCTAACACTATCCTTAACTATTCCTAAAATAAATACCACATGGTTAAAAGATTTTAGTCAAAGTTTACTAAAAACAGTAAATAAATATGACATGCAATTAATAGGAGGAGATACTACTCAAGGCCCACTAAGTATTACAATAAGTGTTTTTGGATATAACTTTAAAAAACAAATTTTATTTCGTCACGGAGCTAAAATAGGAGATTTGATTTATGTTACTGGTACATTGGGAGCAAGTGCTGCTGGATTAGCTATTTTACAAAAAAAAATACTTTTACGAAAAAAAAACATATATAAATTTTTAATAAAAAAACATTTACATCCCTATCCAAGAATCCTACAAGGTATAGCTTTAAGGAAAATTGCACACTCTGCTATTGATATTTCTGACGGATTACTGGTTGATTTAAGACATATATTATATGAAAGTCAATGTGGAGCTGATATAAATTTAAATAAAATACCTGTTTCTAACATACTAAAAAAAAATTTTTATCCAAAAGTATGGTTAGATTGGGCATTGAATGGAGGAGAAGATTATGAATTATGTTTTACAGTACCTGAATTTAAAAAAAACATTTTAAAAAAAACTCTAAATAAAATTAAAGTACCTTATACTTGCATAGGACGTATTACTAAATATAAAAATAAATTTAATATATTTAAAAACGGAAAAAAAATAAAATACACTATAAATGGTTTCAATCATTTTAAAAAAAATAAAAATTAATTACATAATATTGTAAATATTGCACATTTTCATATATTTTAATATGATACTAAATAAAAATATTTATATATATATAAATTAAAATAGAATTTTAATAATATCAACCAAGAATTATGAAAGATATTTTTTATATGAAAAAAGCTATAAAATTAGCTAAACTAGGAGAATTTACAACCTCCCCTAATCCTAACGTAGGTTGTATCATCGTAAAAAATAACATTATTATTGGAAAAGGATGGCATAGAAAACAAGGAGAGAAACATGCAGAAATACACGCTTTATCTATGGCAAAGGGAAAAACCAAAGGAGCTACTGCTTACGTAACTTTAGAACCTTGTAGTCACTTTGGACTCACTCCTCCTTGCTGTCTTGCATTAATTCAAGCAGGAATAATACGCGTAGTTATAGCTGTATCAGATCCTAATCCTAAAGTATCTGGAAAAGGAATAATAGAGTTAAAAAAAGCAGGAATATTAATAAAAATAGGGATTATGTCTAAAGAATCTCAAAACCTCAATCAAGGTTTTTTTAAAAGAATGAAAACTGGAATTCCATGGATACAATTAAAATTAGGAATTTCTATTGACGGACGTTCTGCTTTAAAAAATGGTAAAAGTAAATGGATTACTTCTCCTGAATCACGAAAAGATGTACAATATTTTAGAAAAAAATCTGGAGTAATACTCAGCACTAGTCAAACAATCCTAATCGATAATCCATTATTGAACGTAAGAAAAGATACAAATATTTTATCTGTATCTAATGAAGCAAAAAATCAACCTATACGAGTAATTATAGACAGCAAAAATAGAATACAACCATTTCATAAATGTGTTAACAGTAAAGGAGAAATTTGGTTAGCTAGACTAAAACAAGATAAAAATATTTGGCCTAACAATGTGAAACAAGTAATTTTCTCTCAAAGAAATAATCAAATAAATTTAAAACATTTAATATCATATCTAGGAAATTGTAATATCAATAATATATGGATAGAAGCAGGAGCTTCTCTATCAGGATCCTTAATAAAATTAAACATAATAGACGAATTAATTCTTTACGTAGCACCTAAATTATTAGGTCATCACGCAAAACCACTATGTATGCTAGAAAAATATCTAGATTTAAATAAAGTACCAACATTTACATTTAAAGACGTTACTAAAATAGGAACTGACATACGTTTTATTTTAAAAATACATAAAAATAAAATTTGATAATAAACCGAATAGTTTAAAAACAAATTTCCATTTTTTAAAATAAATTATATATAATTAGGAATACATATGAAACCCAATTCTCGTAGAAAAGCTCGTGAATGTATCATACAAGTTCTGTACTCTTGGCAAATATCTAAAAATAACATTGATTATATTATTTCGCAATTTTTAGAAGAAAAAAACATTAAACAAATAGATATAAATTATTTTCATGAAATAATTATTGGTATTGTTAAAAATTGCAAATATATTGATGAATCAATACGACCTTTTCTTTCTCGTACACTAGAAGAAGTAGGACAAGTAGAAAAATCCATTCTAAGACTATCCTTTTATGAATTATTAAAAAGATTAGATATTCCTTATAGAGTTTCTATTAATGAAAGCATAGAATTAGCTAAATCTTTTGGAGCTGAAGACAGTCATAAATTTATCAATGGAGTACTCGACAAAGCAGCTTGGAAAATTAGAATCCATAAAGCAAAATAAATTTTATACATTTATTTAGTAAATAAAATTAATATCTTCTTACGTATCAAAAATACATTTTAAAAAATAAACATAACATTCAATGTTATTAAAAAAATACAATAATATTAAAATTTGTAAAAAATTACTTATATTTTCTAAAAAATAAATCTTTTTCGCTAAAAATAATATATTTATATATATGATTCATTAATCATTAACTAATTCATTTAATTAACAACAGCAATAAAAAATAATATTAATTAATATAGAATAAAATTCTCATAATCTCAATAAACATATAAAATCCAAAATAAATATTTGATGATATTATTTTAATGTACCTATATTAAAATAATAAAATACAAATAACTTAAAACATAAATAAAATAAACTAATCTCTTAAAAAATAAAAATTATTTTTAAATAAATTTTTATTTAATACAATAATACGATTTAATTAAATATTTTAAAAAATGTTGTTCTACTATCATTTATATAACTACTCAAAACATTAAGTTTCTTAAAAAATATGTGTTTATAATTTATTTTTATAATATTAAAAAATCCATTTTTCATAAAAAACGCATATTTTAAATTATTTATAAAAATAAATATAAATATTAAAAAATCAATTTTAAAAAATAAACATATTCATCTAATCTATTTTTGTCAAAAATAATTACAATAAAAACATATTTAAAATAAAATAATACTAATTATATTATTTAAAAAAAAATATTTTTAATTTACATCTATCCATTTTTTGATCTTTTAATTCTTGAAATTACATTTCATTTTTTATTCCAACACTGACTAAAAACCATAATATAGAAAAAAATAGTCCTGATATTAATAAACCTAATATATCAAACATACTTAGTATCCATCCACCTAATATTCCACCACAAGCTATTCCTAAAAATTGTGCTGTAGAATATGTACCCATAGCTGTACCTCTATAGTGACTACAAGACTTTTTACCAACTAAAGACGGAATTAAAGATTCTAAAACATTAAAAGCTATAAAAAATATTTCAATACCAAGTAGAAAAATATAACATGAAAAAATAAAACTATAACAAATTACTTCAGACAAAATAATAAAAATATTTGAAATTAAAAATATTGACATTATTTTTAATTTCATTTCAGTACATAAAAATATTCCTGTAACAAAAATAAAAGAAATAAAAATAATAACTAAATACAATTTCCAATGTTCATCTAAAGAAAATTTAAAAAAAACTAATTGTAAGGGCAATAAAATAAAAATAAACATCAATAACACATGTAATATAAAAATACCAAAATATAATCTCATCAAATCATATTTTTGTAAAATACTATAAATACCTTTTTTAAAACTAAAGTAATTAAAATTACTAGATGATACTACAATATTTGGAATAAAAAAATAAGTTATCAAAATAGCTACAAAAGCTAAAAAAACAGTAATCCAAAATAAAGCTTGAAAATTTAAAAAACTAATAATCATGGGTCCAATTATAATTGATAATGCAAATGTCAATCCATAAGTAATACCGATTAAAGACATTACTTTGGTATACTGTACGTCTTCAACAAAATCCGATATGTAAGCCATACAAGTAGCAGAAATAGCTCCAGACCCTTGTAATGCTCTTCCTATTATCAAACCCCAAATAGAATAAGTCATACCAGCTATACAACTACCCAAAAAAAATAAAATCAAACCAAATAAAATAACTGATTTTCTACCAATTTTATCTGAAAAAAAACCAAATGGAATCTGAAAAAAAGACTGTGTTAATCCATAAATACCAATAGCTACACCAACTAAAAATTTATTTCCATGTTCTAATAATAAACCATAAGTACTGATTACTGGAAGGACCATAAAAACGCCAAAAATTCTTAAATTTAAAACAAGGCATAAACCAACTACAGCTTGTAATTCTTTTCTTTTCATTTTATAATTTTTCTTTCTATTTATATTAAATTAATATTAATTATATAATATGACACATATACATGAAAAAAAAGATAATAATTACAGAAACTATTTAGGAAAATATCAAACATGGAATAAATTTGCAGCTGAAAAAATTGCGCAAAAAGAACTAATAAAAATGACCCCTAAACACTGGGAAATAATATACATAATAAGAAAATTTTATAAAGAATTCTCAATGACTCCATCGATGAGAATGTTTCTAACATATATAAAAAAAATAAAAAAAGAAAAAATAAATAGTACATACTTATTTGTACTTTTCTCTGATAATGCTCTACATAAAATTAGTAATATTGCCGGTATTCCTAAACCGTCATCTTGTTTATAAAAAATAAAATTATCAAACAATTACCGTATTTTATATGCAAAAATGTATAAAATACATCTTTATAAAAATCTATCAAAAACAATAAATAAATATATTAAAAATCAAGGGACAAAATCTAAAGACATCATAATGCTAATTATAAAAATTAAAACAATAGAAAAACGAAATAATTTACGAGACCAAATAACATTATCTAAAATATAAAATCCTTTTAATCCTAAATACAGCCAAAAAAACCCCGATAAAAATGCACATACAAAATATATATAACCGGTATAACCAAAAATAGTTAACATCAATGAAAAAAAAATAAAAAATAAAATGTAAAAAATAATATGATATTTAGCAACTAATATACCTTTTACTATAGGGAACAAAGGTATATTAACTCTTTCATAATCATTAAAATAAAGAATAGCAATGGAATACGAATGAACTATTTGCCAAAAAACAAACATAAAAAATAAAAAAAAAGCACAAGAATCAAAAAAATTAACAACAGAACAATATCCTATAACTGGAGGAATAGACCCTGATAAACTACCTATCAAAGTAGAATAAACACTATTCCTCTTCATATACATACTATATATAAAAACATATATAAAAAATGCTATTAAAACAAAAAACATTGATAAAAAATTTATAAAATAATAAAATATATATATCCCTATAAAAAAAAACACCATAGCAACACAAAAAATTATTTTTATTGATAATAATTTTTGTACTAAAATTCTATTTTTAGTTCTGTTCATTATTGCATCTATATCTCTATCTATGATGTTATTCATCATACAAGCCGATGCAATTACCAATGATGTTCCTATTATAGTTAAGAAAAATAAATTATAATTAATATTACCTTTTGACGCTAAAAAAAAAGCACCCATAAGGGAAATCAAATTACCTAATATAATTTTTGGTTTTATCAACTCTAAGAAATATAAAAAATATACTTTTACCATAAAAATATTATTTAACATTGCATTAAATTAGAATTTAAATTTGACATAATCCAACTTGTACCAGAAATAATAATAAAAATAATCACAGTAGAAAATAATACTGATATAAAGTTCCATCTATTCTCAATAGCAGTATTTAAATTTAAAAAATAACGTAAATGCACGATAATCTGTAATATTGCACAAAAAGAAATGAAAAAAAATAACATTACTTTAGAAAAATAATGTCCCATAATAAATACAAACGGCAACATTGTTAAAATAATAGAAAAAATACTTCCTAATATGTACAATTTAATGATATTTTTCATAATAAAATTTTAATAACCTAAAATTAAATAAAACAAATTAAGTATACAAAAGTGAATAAACAAATCCATACTAAATCTAAAAAATGCCAAAATAAACCAAGACATACTATACGAACATATGTTATTTTTGATATACCAAATTTAATTATCTGACATATCATCACCAAAACCCAAATAATACCAAAAAATACATGTATCCCATGAGCACCTACTAAAGTAAAAATAGCAGATAAAAATCCACTACGACTAGGACCATAACCTTCCATAATTAAACTATAAAATTCAAAAAATTCTAATCCGATAAAACCTAAACCAAAAAAAAATGTAATGAATAAAAAAATAACAGTATTCATTATTTTTTTTTGGTACACTGATATTTTAACTATACCATAAAAAATAGTACTAAATAATAATAAAATAGTTTCTGATAATATAAAAGATAATTTAAAAATATCTTTTCCAACAGGACCATCAGATATGTTATTAACCATAACAAAATAAACAGAAAACATTGTTGCAAAAAGAATACAATCACTAATTAAATATAACCAAAAACCAAATATTTTTTTTGATTCTATTACACCATTAATATATTTTTTTTTATTCATTTCAATAATAGGTATTAAATCATTTGTTATCATTTTAAACCTGCTATTTTTAAATTGTTTAAATGTTTATTCTCAATTTTCTTAATTTGTTCTATAGAAATAGTATAATGTGTACTATTTTTAAAACTTTTTAAAATTAACAAATATAAAATAGATACTAAAGAAAATAAAAATAACCACCATATATACCACACTGCTGAAAAACCACATAATAGAGAAAAAAAACTAATAAATATACCAAAAGAAGTATTTTTAGGCATAATAATTTCAGAATAAACAACTTTTTTAA
The DNA here is from genome assembly GCF_026122815.1 of Buchnera aphidicola (Pemphigus obesinymphae). Lineage (GTDB taxonomy): Bacteria > Pseudomonadota > Gammaproteobacteria > Enterobacterales > Enterobacteriaceae > Buchnera_C > Buchnera_C aphidicola_BJ. The sequence goes on from NZ_JAIWQW010000001.1 coordinate 39,494, forward strand.
TTCTTTTTTCTTTTAATTTTTTTATTCTCCAAAAATCATCTCTATCACATACTATGGGAATATTGGCAAAATTATACACAGGAGGTGGAGAAGAAATAGACCATTCCAAAGTCCTACCATCCCATGGATCTCCTGTATTATCTAAATAATTTTGAGAATTTCGAATAGAAATATAAATTTGAAAAATTTGACATATTATTCCTATCATAATTAAAAATACACCTAAAGATGCTATAACCAACATTACGTGAAATTCAGGATCAATATTTTGACTAATACGACGAGTCATCCCCATAAACCCCAAAAAATATAACGGCATAAAAGCAACAAAAAAACCAATAAACCAAAACCAAAATGCACGTTTCCCCCAAATTTCATCTAAAGTAAATCCAAATAATTTCGGAAACCAATATGTAATTCCAGCAAAACAACCAAAAACAACACCACCTATAATAACATTATGAAAATGAGCAATTAAAAATAAACTATTATGCAATACAAAATCAGCGGCTGGTAAAGAAAGTAATACCCCCGTCATGCCACCAATCGAAAATGTAATCAAAAATCCTATGGTCCACAACATGGCAGAATGCATATAAATGCGTCCTTCATACATAGTGAATAACCAATTAAATATCTTAACTCCTGTAGGTATAGCTATAATCATTGTTGTAATACCAAAAAATGCGTTTACATCAGGACCTGCACCCATGGTAAAAAAATGATGTAACCACACAATAAATGACAAAATTGTAATAACAATAGTCGCCCATACAAGAGAATGATATCCAAATAAAGATTTTTTTGAAAAAGTAGAAACAATCTCAGAAAAAACACCAAATACTGGTAATACTAAAATATATACTTCAGGATGTCCCCAAATCCAAATTAAATTAATATAAATCATAGCATTACCTCCTAAATCGTTAGTAAAAAAATGAAAATTTAAGTAACGATCTAAAGATAACAAACAAAGAGTTAAAGTTAATACAGGAAAAGATACAAGCATTAATACATTGGTACATAAAGCTGTCCATGTAAATACTGGCATCTTAAACATAGTCATTCCCGGTGCTCTCATTTTTAATATTGTAACTAAAAAATTAATGGCAGTTAAAGTTGTTCCTATACCAGAAATCTGGATACTCCAAATCCAATAGTCAACACCTACCCCTGGGCTATATTGAATACTGGACAATGGTGGATATGCTAACCAACCAGTTTGTGCAAATTCTCCTATACCTAAAGATAAATTAATTAAAACAGCAGCACTAACGGTTAACCAAAAACTTAAATTATTAAGGAAAGGAAATGCAACATCACGAGCTCCTATCTGTAAAGGTACTACTAAATTCATCAATCCTATTACCAACGGCATAGCTACGAAAAAAATCATAATCACACCGTGTGCAGTAAAAATTTGATCATAATGATGAGGAGGTAAAAAACCAACATTTCCTGAAGATGCTAAAACTTGTTGAACACGCATCATAACAGCATCAACAAAACCACGAAATAACATCACAAATGCAAGAACAATATACATTACAGCTATTCTTTTATGATCAACAGATGTCAGCCATTCTGACCACAAATACTTCCAATTACCCGAATAAGTTAATTTAACTGATATAAATAAAAGAACAAAAAATATAATAGCACAAGTCACCATAATAATAGGCTCATTATACGGTACTGCATCTAATGTTAATTTACCGAACATATCTATTCCTTAAATGTAATGCGCACTGTTAAGAACATTAAATTTTTATTTTTCATTTTAATAAAAAAATTATTTATTGAATTGATGTATAATTTTGTTTAATAAATCATGATTCACGTGAGAAAAATATTGCACAGAAAATTTATTTTTACATAAAGCTATATAATGAAACATTTTTATAGTATTTAACGTATAAGGAGATTTTTTAACATTTTTTATCCATTTATCAAATAACTTTTTATTACTAGTTACTATTGCTGTAAACTTCATATCAGAAAAACCACGACCACTATAGTTCGCTGAAAAACCTTTATAATGACCTGATTCATTAGCTAATAAATGCAATTTTGTTTCCATACCTGCCATTGCATATATTTGACTACCAAGAGCAGGAATAAAAAATGAATTCATTACTGAATTTGAAGTGATCCTAAAAACTATCGGTGTATTAATCGGAAATGATATTTCATTAATAGTAGCAACATTATACGCGGGATATATAAACAACCATTTCCAATCTAATGCCACCACATCTATTTCTATCGGTTTTACCAAAGAATGTAAAGGTTTACTAGGTTCCAATTTATGAGCAGAATTCCATGATAAACAAGCAAGGAAAAAAATAATTAAAACAGGTAAAATCCAAATAAACATCTCTATTTTATATGATTGATCCCAATTAGGACTATATTTCGTATTTTTACTTGTATCTCTGTATTTCCACACAAAAAATAAAGTCATCAAAATAACTGGAACAACAACAAGTAACATCATCAAAAAAGATGTAATAATCAAAGAACTTTGTTCCATTGAAATATAACCTTTAGGATCTAATATAACACTTTGACAACCACTTAAAAATAAAAAAGAACAAACTAATAATAAAACCCTAAAAAAATTTTTTACTTTCATTGATATTTATTCCGTAATCTCAATAACAAAAATCTTAATATCATAATTATATACTTTAAAAATAACGCTTTCCAAAAGAGTATAGATTGCAAGTCTGAATATAATTACTAAATATATTTATATATAGTATAATGAAATAACATATATTTTATGTAATTGATATTTTTATTTAAAAAACAATAATCATAAAAATGAAATACATATAATATATTTATATTCTATAATATAAATATATTATTTTAAAACATCGAAAATAAAAATTATTGATCAAAATTATCGTATAAAATTAAACATTATAATTTTTTAATTTAATTAAATAAAATTAATGATTTTAAATAAATTCAAAATAAAAATGTTTAATAAACATTAAAATATTAAAATTTTTAATTATCCTAAATAATCAAGTGAAAATATGATCAAATATAAAATACTAAAAAAATTAGAAAAAGAATTTGGTGAAAATAACGTATTTATTCATAATGAAAGTAAAAAACATAATTTATTAAATAGACCATTTAGTCATTTTAAAATTGTAATAATAAGTGACAAATTTATTAAAAAGAGTTTAATTATAAGACATAAAAAAGTTTATACTTTATTATCGACTATTATTTGTACATATAATATTCATGGAATATCTATTCATACTTACACTAAAGAAGAATTTAATAATATAAAAAATAAAAATTTTAAATCTCCTCATTGTATAAAAAAATGAAATAATGTTAAAAATAAAAAATTTACATTTTATCTACTTCAGAAAATGTATATTTCTTATTTAAATTACTCTTATTAAATTATCATTTAATCCCAATCGATATTAATAGTAATGTAAATTTTTTTGTCATTTAATAAAAAGTACATCACAAACGTAAAAATTATTAATCAATTTTATGCTATACATAGCATATGTATTTTAAAAACTTATTAAAATTAATTTTAATTATAAAACCGTAATACTATCATAAAAACATTTTTAATAAAGTGTATAAAAAGTACTCTTTAATATTTACTCAAAAAGAATATTAACATTAAAAAATAAGATCATTTACAACCATTAAAAAAAAAATTATTTTAAAAACATAAATCTTAAAGTTACATAAATTTTTTGTTTTCTACTAAATGATTAGTAAATCAATTCCTCATAAAATCATCATATATCTAAAAAAATAATTAACAAAAAATATAATTTTTTTAAAAAATCAAATAAATTAATGTATATTATTTTTTTTAACAAACAATATTAAATACAAAAATATTATCGCTCATTGTCCATATCAAAAAATAAATAATAATCTTTTATAATAAAAATTATTATACATCGTATAATAAAATATTAATTTAATGCTAATTAAATAAAATTTAACTATTTTTTATAAAAAATAATTTGTATACAAACACATCTAATCTTTAATTTATTAAATATAAAAAATACATCTTATAAAAACGAACATGTAAAAAATAAATAACCGTTAAAAATTTCAATAAAATGTTTTAATATTTTAAAATCCAATATTAACAAATCAAAATGTTTTTGGAGATTATATGTCGTATAAAAAAGAAAAATTTCACATGAATTTAATACCTTTTGTTGTAGAAAAAACATCACAAGGAGAAAGATATTTTGATATCTATTCTCGTCTTTTAAAGGAAAGAATAATATTTATTACCGGTAATATTGAAGACGTTAAAGCTAATATTGTTGTAGCACAAATGTTATTTCTAGAAGCTGAAAATCCTGAAAAAGATATACATTTATATATCAATTCTCCAGGTGGAATCATTACATCGGGCATGTCTATTTACGATACTATGCAATTTATAAAACCACAAGTAAACACCATTTGCATAGGTCAAGCTTGCTCAATGGGGGCATTATTATTAGCAAGTGGAGAAAAAGAAAAAAGATTCTGTTTACCTAATTCGAAAGTAATGATTCATCAACCTTTAGGAGGATACCAAGGACAAGTATCAGATATTGATATACATGCACGTGAAATAATAAAAATTAAAAAAAATATGAATAGAATTCTATCCTTACATACTGGAAAATCTATTAAGAAAATCAATAAAGATACCGAAAGAGATTATTTTCTTTCCGCATCAGAAGCAGTAAATTATGGCTTAGTAGACAAAATATTAACTCATCGAAAATAAAAAAATATTTTTGTAGTTAGCCATATTTTTTATATCATTACATATTAAATATGTAATTTAATCTATAATAGTTTTAAGTAAAAGAATTAACGATAAGAAAAAGAGGTTAATTAATGTCTGACAAAAAAAAAGACGACACTGCAAACATACTATACTGTTCCTTTTGTGGAAAAAATCAAAAATCAGTATCAAAGTTAATAGCTGGCCCTTCAGTATATATCTGTGATAAATGCATTACCTTATGTAATGAAATTGTACAAGAAGAAACAAACGATACATTAATAAAAAATAAAAACAAAATTTTACCTACTCCTCATACGATTAAAACACATCTTGACAATTATGTTATTGGACAAAATAAAACAAAAAAAATATTATCAGTCGCTGTTTATAACCACTATAAAAAAATTTATCATGTTTCAAATAAAAAAAATATTGAAATAGGTAAAAGTAATATTTTATTAATTGGTCCTACAGGAAGTGGAAAAACTTTATTAGCAGAAACATTAGCAAAATTTCTTGATGTACCATTTGTAATAACAGATGCTACCACTTTAACAGAAGCAGGATATGTAGGTGAAGATGTAGAAAACATTATTCAAAAATTACTACAAAAAAGCAATTATAATATTCAAAAAGCCCAAATTGGCATTATTTATATAGATGAAATTGATAAAATATCAAGAAAATCAGATAATCCTTCTATCACTCGAGATGTATCTGGAGAAGGTGTACAACAAGCTTTATTAAAATTAATAGAAGGAACTCTAGCATCTGTACCTCCTAAAGGCGGAAGAAAACATCCTCAACAAGAATTTTTACAAGTAGATACATCAAAAATACTATTTATCTGTGGAGGTACATTCCCAGGTTTAAATAAAATAATTTCAGAAAGAACAGAAATAGGAATAAATATTGGTTTCAACGCAATTATAAAAAACAAATCTGAAAAAAATAACGAAAATAAATTATTAGAAAAAATACAACCAGAAGATTTAATTAAATTTGGTTTAATTCCAGAATTTATAGGACGTCTGCCGGTAATTAGCATATTACATGATTTAAACGAAGAAAATTTAATTAAAATTTTATGTCAACCTAAAAACGCTTTAATAAAACAATACCAAATTTTATTTGAATTAGAAGGAGTAGAATTAGAATTCCACAACGAAGCAATTTTAACTATTGCAAAAAAAGCAAAAACAAAAAAAATAGGAGCCAGAGGTTTACGTTCAATTATTGAAAATATTTTACTTGATATTATGTACCAATTACCTTCTATGAAAAATGTAAAAAAAATAATCATTGATAAATCAGTAGTACAAGGTAAATCACTACCATTATTAATAAAAGAAAATCATATATCAAAAAAAATATCTGAAAAAATATAAATTAAAATACTCAGTAATATTATTAGAAAGGGGAATTTCCCCTTTCATTTTTTTAAGTACTTATCATTGAATATCCGATATCCATTACTATATACTCACCACATACTATAAAATTTATGTTTATCTATCTTAATCGTATCTTTCTAATAAAAAAATATAACTCAGAGAAATATTTATGAACAATATATCTTCCGAAAAGATAGAAATTCCTGTTTTACCATTGCGTGATGTTGTCGTATATCCATACATGGTAATTCCGCTATTCGTAGGTCGTGAAAAATCAATTAAATGCATAGAAGCATCTATGGCTCAAAATAAGAAAATTATGTTGGTTTCACAAAAAGAAGCATCAATAGATGAACCAAAATTTGAAGATTTATTTAATATAGGAACTATTGCTTCAATTTTGCAAATGTTAAAATTACCAGATGGTACTATAAAAGTACTTGTAGAAGGATTACAAAGAGCAAAAATAAATCAATTAAACAATAATGGACATTATTTTACATCAGAGATAGAAATAATTAAAACTCCCAAAATTCATAATAAAGAACAAAAAGTACTAGTACGTACCACTATTGACCAATTTGAATCATATATACAACTAAATAAAAAAATACCACCAGAAATATTAAATTCTCTTGGAAATATAGATAATGCTGCTAGACTCGCTGACACCATAGCAGCTCATATGCCTCTAAAATTATCAGATAAACAAACCATATTAGAAATTCCTAATATTGATAAAAGATTGGAATATTTAATGGCAATAATGGAATCAGAAATAGATTTATTAAAAGTCGAAAAAAGAATACGCAACCGTGTAAAAAGACAAATGGAAAAAAGTCAAAGAGAATATTATTTAAATGAACAAATGAAAGCTATTCAAAAAGAACTAGGAGAAATAGATGATACTCCCGATGAAAATGAAATTCTAAAAAGAAAAATTAATGCCGCTAAAATGCCAAAAGAAGCAAAAATAAAAACAAAATCTGAATTAAAAAAACTCAGATTAATGTCACCAATGTCTGCAGAAGCTACAGTTGTCCGAAGTTACATAGATTGGATGATTCAAGTACCATGGCATTTAAGAAGCAAAATAAAAAAAAATATTCTTGTTGCTCAAGAAATACTAGATAAAGATCATTTTGGATTAGAAAAAGTCAAAGAAAGAATTTTAGAATATTTGGCTGTACAAAATAGAATAAGTAAAATAAAAGGACCTATTTTATGTTTGGTAGGTCCTCCTGGAGTAGGTAAAACTTCTTTAGGAAAATCTATTGCTAAAGCAACAGGAAGAAAATATATTAGAATGGCATTAGGTGGCATAAGAGACGAAGCTGAAATCAGAGGTCATCGCCGTACATATATTGGATCTATGCCTGGGAAAATAATTCAAAAAATGGCAAAAATAGGAGTAAAAAATCCTCTTTTTTTATTAGATGAAATAGATAAAATGTCATGTGATATCAGAATAGATCCAGCTTCCGCTTTATTGGAAGTATTAGATCCAGAACAAAACTTTGCTTTTAATGATCATTATTTAGAAATAGACTATGATCTTTCTGACGTTATGTTCGTAGCTACTTCTAACTCAACTAATATTCCAGCTGCCTTACTAGACAGAATGGAAGTGATTCACATATCTGGTTATACCGAGGACGAAAAATTAAATATAGCTAAAGCATATTTAAAACCAAAACAAATGAAAGAAAATGCTTTAAACTCAAATGAATTAATAATATCAGATAATGCTATTACTGATATTATTCGTTATTATACCCGAGAAGCAGGAGTAAGAAATCTTGAAAGAGAAATATCAAAAATATGTCGTAAGACAGTTAAAACATTGGTATTAAATAAATTACTAAAAATAGTTAAAATAAACTGCAAAAACTTAAAGAAATATCTTGGTGTTCAAAGATTTGACTATGGAAAATCAGGAAATAAGAATCAAATTGGACAAGTGATAGGATTAGCATGGACAGAAGTTGGAGGTGATTTACTAACCATCGAAACTACCTGTGTTTCAGGAAAAGGTAAACTTACCTATACCGGATCTCTAGGAGAAGTAATGCAAGAATCTATACAAGCTGCCTTAACAGTAGTTAGAGCTCAAGCAAAAAAATTAGGAATAAACAAAGAATTTTATGAAAAACACGATATACACGTACATGTTCCAGAAGGTGCTACTCCCAAAGATGGACCTAGTGCAGGAATAGCTATGTGTACAGCAATAGTTTCTTCTCTTACAAAAAATCCAGTACATGCTGATATTGCAATGACAGGAGAAATTACTCTGAGAGGTGAAGTTCTAACAATAGGAGGACTAAAAGAAAAATTGTTAGCTGCTCATCGTGGAGGAATAAAAAAAGTATTAATCCCTTATGAAAATAAACGTGATTTAGAAGAAATACCTAAAAATATTATTTCTAATTTAGAAATACATCCTGTAAAAAATATAGAAGAAGTATTTAATATTGCTTTAGAAAATAAACCTTATATTTTTTTAAAAAATTGAAAATATATTATTTAAAAAACAAAAACAAGTTGAACATATGTATTAATTTTCAACTTGTTTTTATATTTTTTAAGAATTTTTTATATATAATACTTTTATTAAATAAAAATTCCAAAATAACAGTAATTTATTTAAAATAAATTAAAATGTATTTATATAAATAAAATTTTTTAAACATATGAAATATCGATTCATATAAAAAAATTCAACATATAATAATTAATTAAGTATTATATACATGATATTATCATATAAATTTTAAAAAAATAAAAATAAATCTTTAATTGCATATTGTAATAATTATATTACAAAAAATGATATTAATAGTTTTAAAAAATTATTTTTTAATATAAAATTTTTTATTAAACTATTTTTTCTAATTAAAATATTTTTATTTTTTATTTAAATTATTTTTTAACTATCTTAATAAAATCAATTATTATTTAGTAAAATGCAAAAATCATAAAAAAATTTTTAAAATCAAATTTTAATTCAATAAAATCATATATTTAATCTTTAATACCTTCTAAATATCTAATAAAAAGCTATATATAAATTATTACAATGTATTTAGATATTATAAATAAAATATTATATATTACATATAACAATTATTAAAAACAAAAAATTTAGGATTCTTTCGTGCAATTATTTAATCAATTAAGTTGGTATTTCATACGTGAATGGAAACGTTATTTAGGAGCAATATTTCTACTAATTATTATTGCTATTTTACAATTATTACCTCCTAAAGTAGTAGGTATGCTTGTTGATTTAGTAATGAAAAATAAAATAAATAACATGCAAATTTTATATTGGATTATTGTTATGTTGTTTACTGCTTTATTAGTTTATATTCTTAGATATATGTGGCGAGTTTTACTTTTTGGAGCAGCTTATAAATTAGCAGTAGAGTTAAGAATACAATTCTATAATTATCTTAGTTTTCAAAATTCTATGTTTTATTTAAAAAATAGAACTGGTGATCTCATGGCCAGAGCAACTAACGATGTAGATAAAGTGGTATTTGCTGCTGGAGAAGGAGTTTTAACACTAGTAGATTCATTAATAATGGGAATATCAGTATTGATAATCATGTTTACCCAAATTAGCTGGAAATTAACGTTATTATCCTTAATACCCATGCCTATTATGGCTTTAATTATAAAAACATATGGGAAAGAACTACACAGTACCTTTCGTAAAGCACAAGCAGCATTCTCCGTACTAACAAATCAAACACAAGAAAGTTTAACTAACATCCGCATGATAAAAGCTTTCGGATTAGAATTAGAACAATGTAAAAAATTTGATCAAGTTGCGCAAATAGCTGGGCAAAAAAATATGGAAGTAGCAAAAATAGATGCTAAGTTTGATCCTACCATACATTTAGGTATTTCATTGTCTAACCTCATTGCTATTACAGGTGGTGGTTATTTAATTTGGAATAAAGAAATTACATTGGGACAATTAACTAGTTTTATTATGTATCTTGGACTCATGGTATGGCCGATGTTGGCTTTAGCTTGGATGTTTAATATCGTAGAAAGAGGTAGTGCTGCTTGGGAAAGAATACAATTAATTATAGGAGATAAAATATCTAATTCCCAAAAAAATAATAAAAAATTTCCATCTACTCCATGTATCTTAGAAATTAAAATTAACAATTTTACTTATCCAAAAAGTAAAAAAAATGCATTAAACAAAATTTTTTTTAAACTTTATCCTGGGAAAATATTAGGAATATGTGGTCCAACAGGATCAGGGAAAAGTACACTTTTAAATTTAATACAAAAACAATTCGATATAAAAAATGGAAATATATCTTATAATAATATTCCTTTGTCTCATTATGAAATAAAACTATGGCGTCACCGCATTGCCATGGTAAATCAAACTTCGTTTTTATTTTCAGACACCATATACAATAACATATCTTTAGGAAAACCTCATGCTACTAAAAAAGAAATTGAAAAATCAGCTTATTTAGCCAATATTCACCAAGAAATTTTAAACTTACCTAAAGGATACGATACCCAAGTTGGTGAAAGAGGAATTATGTTATCTGGTGGTCAAAAACAAAGAATTGCCATTGCTAGAGCATTATTAACAAATACTGAAATACTCATATTAGATGACGCATTGTCTGCTGTAGACGGAGAATGTCAACAAATAATACTAAAAAATATTAATAAATGGAAAACAAATAAGCATACTTTAATAATAATTGCCCATAGATTATCCACATTAATTAATGCTGATAATATCGTTGTATTAGAAAATGGATCAATTTCCCAAATAGGAAATCATTCTGAGTTAATGAAAGAAAAAAAATGGTACAATAAAATGTATAATTATCAAAAATTAAACATTTAAATAAATAAGGATAAAATGTTAATATGTTATTAAATAATACTCCTAATTTAATAAGATTTTGGACAGTTCTAAAACGTTTATTAAAATATATTAAAATTTGGAAAAAAAAGCTAATTATAGCTTTTTTCTGCTTATTAACCGCTTCAATTACTGAAGTATTAGGACCAATATTAATCAGTTATTTTATAAATCATATAATCGTACCCCATAATATTAATAACGTATTAATGTTATCATTAATCGTTGTTTTTATAATGTTACAAATAACTTCGGTAATTCTAAATTACTTTCAAACTATTATTTTTAATAAAACTGCTGTAAACATTGTCCAAAATTTACGATTGGATGTAATTAAATCTGCTTTAAAACAACCATTACATGTATTTGATACTCAACCTATAGGACAAATCATATCTCGAATTACTAACGATACAGAAATAGTTAAAGAACTTTATGATACAGTAATAGCAACAGTATTCCGTAGTATAGTATTAATTGTTGTAACATTATTTGCTATGTTTACTCTCGAATGGCATATGGCTAGTATTGCAACTATCATTTTTCCAATGGTAATAATTGTGATGTTATTTTACCAAAAAAAAAGTACTCCAATTTTAAGAAAAGTTAGAGAATATGTAGAACACATAAACAATAAATTTAATGAAATTATTAATGGAATGCAAATTATTCAACAATTCAGTCAAGAATCTAAATTTCAAAAATCTATTCAAAAAACCAGCAATTTACATTATTTATCTCGTATGAAAATTTTAAGATTAGATGGATTACTACTCAGACCTCTACTAAGTTTATTTTCAGCTATTGTTTTATGTGGTTTAATTACATCTTTTAAATTCTTTTCTGTAAATTTATTTGAAGTAGGAATTTTATATGCCTTTATAAGTTATTTAGGAAGATTAAATGAACCTTTGATAGCTATCACTACTCAACAATCTATATTACAGCAAGCTATTGTTGCAGGAGAAAGAATTTTCGAATTAATCGATACACCTAAACAAATTTATGGATCCGATTGTGCACATCTAAAAAGCGGTTTAATTCAGATTAAAAACCTTAATTTTAGTTATAAAAAAAAACAACCTAATATTTTAAATAATATTAATATCACCATACCTTCCAAAAGTTTTACTGCCTTTATCGGACACACTGGTAGTGGGAAAAGCACCCTTGCTAATTTAATTATGGGTTACTATCCTATTAATCAAGGAGAAATATATATAGATAAACGTCCTATTCAATCTTTAAGTCATAAAACTTTAAGAAAAGGAATCTCTATTGTTCAACAAGAACCATTAATACTAGCAGATACCATCTTAAAGAATATAACACTTGGGCGAAACATATCGGAAAATAAAATTTGGAAAATACTAGAAACAGTACAATTAGCCAATCTAGTAAAATCGATGTCAAAAGGAATACACGAAAATCTCCGGGAAAGAGGAAACAATTTATCTATTGGACAAAAACAATTGTTAGCTATTGCTAGAGTATTAATTATTCATCCCAAAATATTAATTCTTGACGAAGCTACAGCAAATATAGATTCAGAAACTGAAAAAAATATACAAAAAACATTACTTTCAGTAAAAAAATTTTCTACTCTGGTAGTAATAGCCCATCGACTATCTACTATCATGAAAGCAGATAAAATAGTGGTATTACATCAAGGGAAAATCATAGAAGAAGGAAATCATAACATGTTAATAGATAGAAAAGGTAAATATTGGAATATGCACCAAGCTCAATCAAATAAGACATTAAGAAATATATGATTATAATCATAAACAAGACTCTATTAGCTAAATTTATGTACCTGATAACTTAATATGGCTGCTTTTTTCCAAATCTGACCAAATTTTTAAATGTTCAGTACTAAACCGCTAATAGAGTACCAAAAAATTAAAAAATAAATTTATAACATAACTATAATTACCTAAAAAATTACAAATTGCAAGTTTATTTTTGAATTAATTTTTCAAATAAACAATCTTTACTATTAAAAAAATATAATATTATGCTAGGATAAAACATCCTATAACAACATTTTACATATATGAAGAATTATCAAGTACTGGCAAGAAAATGGAGACCCCAATCTTTTGATCAAGTTATTGGTCACGAATATGTATTAACTGCAATATCAAATGCTTTATCTATTGGTCAAATTCACCATGCTTGGTTATTTTACGGACCAAAAGGAACAGGAAAAACAACTTTATCAAGATTACTAGCTAAAAGTTTAAACTGCGAACGCGGAATTACACCTACACCATGTAGAACATGTTCAAATTGTAAAAATATAGAAAAAGGTATTTGTCTTGATTTATTAGAAATAGATGCAGCATCTAAAACTAAAGTAGAAGATATTAAAGAATTATTAGATAATATAAAATATTCACCGGTACAAGGTCGTTTTATCATTTACTTAATCGATGAAATTCATATGTTATCAAGACATAGTTTCAATTCTCTTCTTAAAATTCTAGAAGAACCACCTGAACATGTTAAATTTATTCTAGCCACAACAAATCCTGAAAAAATTCCAAAAACTGTTATTTCACGTTGTTTACAATTTAACTTAAAAGAATTAACGCCCAAAGAAATATATACAAAAATAAAACAAATATTAGATAGCGAAAAAATAATTTATGACTCAAAATCTTTAACAATAATATCTCAAAATGCTTCTGGAAGTTTACGAGACGCTTTAAATTTAATTGAACAAGCAGTATCTATAGGACAAGGAAGTATATCTATTAAAAACGTTACTAATATGTTAGGAACTATCGACAAAACACAATCTTTAATTTTAACCGTAGCTATATTAAAAAAAGATGCACATAAAATTATCTCATCACTTAATGCACTAAATTTACAAGGCAGTAATTGGGAAAAAATTGTCATCGAAATTCTAAGAACTTTACATCACATAACTATGTTAAAAAATATTCCTTCATTATGGCATAACAATCTTTACAATAAAATTGAAAATAATTTATTATTAAAAATAACGAATACTATGGATCATAAAGATATTCAATCTTACTATAAAATGTTAATATTAGGTAGAAAAGAACTCTACATGGCACCTAATTATAAAATTGGCGTAGAAATGATTTTATTAAGAACATTAAATATAAAAACTAATACAATTTTAATTACATAATTATAAAAAACTTTAATTAAAAAAAATAAATTAGGATAAAAAAAGTTACAGAATATAATTCTGCATTTGAAACACATGTATATAATAAAAAACAAAGTTTTCTATAAAAAATTGAATTAATCTGCAATTAAAATAAAAAAATATGGTAAAATAATTCTAATAAATTTTTTATTTAAAAAAACAAATTTAATTGAAGAAGAATAATATGTTTACTAAAAATGGATTAGGTAATCTAATGCAACAAGCACAAAAAATGCAAGAAAAAATGGCAAAAATAAAAAAAGAAATTACAAACATGGAAGTTACAGGAGAAGCAGGAGCTGGATTAGTTAAAGTGACTATCAATGGAGCACATAATTGCAAAAAAGTAGAAGTAGATCCATGTTTATTAAAAGATAACAAAGAAATGTTAGAAGATTTAACTGCAGCTGCATTCAATGATGCTGAAAGAAGAATTTCTGAAGCCCATAAACAAAAAATGGCATCTATTTCTACCGGAGTAAATTTACCTCCTGAATTCAATTTACCATTGTAAAGCAGTAAAAATCAAATATATGAATGCCACTCTCCTATTATTTATAAGTCATTGTAAAAAATACATGTATATGTAAATTGGAACAAATATATGAATATTGAAAAAAAAGAAAAATACATATTTAAATCAGAGGTAAAACAACTTCTTCATTTAATGATACATTCTCTTTATTCTAATAAAGAAATTTTTCTTAGAGAATTAATATCCAACGCTTCTGATGCAATAGATAAACTCAGGTTTAAAGCTATTTCTTCACCTGAATTATATCAGAAAAATACTAATTTTGTGATCAATATTTCAATTGATAAAAAAGATAATACTTTAACTATCAGTGATAATGGTATTGGTATGAATCGACAAGAAATTATCGAAAACTTAGGTACTATTGCAAAGTCAGGAACAAAAGAATTTATTAATTTAATAGAAAAAAAAGATCAC
The DNA here is from genome assembly GCF_026122815.1 of Buchnera aphidicola (Pemphigus obesinymphae). Classification (GTDB taxonomy): domain Bacteria; phylum Pseudomonadota; class Gammaproteobacteria; order Enterobacterales; family Enterobacteriaceae; genus Buchnera_C; species Buchnera_C aphidicola_BJ. The sequence goes on from NZ_JAIWQW010000001.1 coordinate 54,734, forward strand.
CAATTAATAGGACAATTCGGTGTAGGTTTTTATTCATCATTTATTGTATCTAACAAAGTTATTGTTCGGTCTCGTTCTGTAACTACTAGCGAAGAAATAGGAGTTCAATGGGAATCATCAGGAAATGGAGAATACACAGTCAAAGAAATTCTTAAAAAAGAAACAGGAACAGAAATTATTTTATTTTTAAAATCAGAAGAAAAAGAATTTTTAGATACCTGGAAGATTCGCAATATAGTTAACAAATATTCAGATCATATATCGGTACCTGTAAAAATATTCAATTATGATGAAAAAAAGAAAATTGGTACCTGGGATCAAATTAATAAAGCAAAAGCTTTATGGACTATAAATAAAAACAATATTACTGAAAAAGAATATAAAGAATTTTATAAACACATTACTCATGATTTTAATAATCCTCTAATATGGAGTCATAATCATGTAGAAGGACATAACGAATACACAAGTTTATTATATATTCCAGAAAAAGCAACTTGGGATATATGGAATAGAGAAAATAAACATGGATTAAAACTTTATGTAAAACGTGTATATATAATGGATAATGCAGAACATTTTTTACCTAATTATTTAAGGTTCGTACGTGGTTTAATAGACTCTAATGATCTTCCTTTAAACATATCTCGAGAAATATTACAAGATAATCGTATTACTCATAATTTACGTCAAGCACTGACGAAAAGAGTTTTGCAAATGTTGGAATCATTAGCAAAAAATGACAATAAAAAATATAAAATATTTTGGAATCAATTCGGATTAGTTCTTAAAGAAGGACCTGCCGAAGATACTGTAAATAAAATCACTATCTCCAATCTTTTAAGATTTTCTTCAATCAAAAACAATAGTCCAGAACAAACATTATCGTTAAAAGATTATGTTAAAAACATGATTCCTAAACAAGAAAAAATATACTACATCACCTCTGATAGTTATCTATCAGCTAATACTAGTCCTCATTTAGAATTTTTTAGAAAAAAAGGAATAGATGTTCTTCTACTTTCTGACCGTATTGACGAATGGATGATGAATTATTTAACAGAATTTCAAGAAAAAAAATTTCAATCTATTAGTAAAATCGATGAATCATTAAATGAATTAATAAAAAAAGATAAAAAGAAAGAAAACTGTTCAGAAATAAATTCTGAAATTTTCATAAAAAAAGTAAAAGAAATACTTAAAGATCAAGTAAAGGATGTACGTTTTACATACCGATTGATTGATACTCCTGCTGTAGTATTAACAGATGTTAACGAAATGACCACTCAAATGGCAAAATTATTTTCAGCTGCTGGACAAAAAGTTCCTCAAATAAAATATATATTTGAAATTAACCCGAATCATATTTTGGTAAAAAAAATAATGAATCTAAAAGATGATATTTTACTATATGATTGGATACAATTGTTATTAGAACAAGCTTTGCTAATTGAAAAAGGAAATTTAGACAATCCTAATCAATTTATTAATAGAATTAATAAATTACTTATTAATTAACAATTTTCAATAAAAATATTATATATAATATAAAACAACAATTAGTATTTTTAGGAACTGATAATAATGCGTATTATTTTTATTGGTGCTCCTGGGACAGGAAAAGGAACTCAAGCTCAATGGATTACAGATAAATATAACATTCCTAAAATATCTACTGGTGATATATTAAGAAATGAGACATTAAAAAAAACTGAATTAAGTAAAAAAATAAAAAAAATTATAAGCTGTGGGAAATTAATCAATGATAATATTGTGATTCAATTAATAAGAAAAAGAATTAAAGAAAAAGACTGTAATCAAGGATTTTTATTAGATGGATTTCCTCGCACTGTAAACCAAGCCAACGCTATAGAAAAAATAAATGTAAAAATAGATTGTATAATTGAATTTTCACTGACAGAAAAATTGATATTAGAAAGAATCCGAGGAAGAAGAATACATATTGAATCAGGTAGAATTTATCATATAATTTTCAATCCACCTATTGTAGAAAATAAAGATAATATTACAGGACAACCATTAATAATTCGAGATGATGATAAAGAAGAAAAAATAAAAAAAAGAATAAAAGAATATAAAAAATTTACTATACCTTTAATAAAATACTATAGACACACAGCAAAATTAAATAACATAAAATATTATAAAATAGACGCATCTTATACGACACTTGAAATAAAAAAAAATATAGAAAATATCATAAAAAATAATGTATTAAAATAAACCTGATATAATATGGTGCACCCTACAGGATTTGAACCTGTGACCTACGGCTTAGAAGGCTGTTGCTCTATCCAACTGAGCTAAGGGTGCATAATTTTATTAATAACAATTAAATTATTATACCATATATAATATAAATTTTACATGTGTATGTAAAATAATTATTAACACAATTTAGATTAAAAATCTATTTTAGAAAAAAATAATTTCCATTATACCAATTATAAATATCACATTTCACATACTGAAAGAGTACTCTTATGTCATTCGCTAAAATTATAGATGGCAATAAAATAGCTAATTCTATACAATTAAATATTTTAAAAAAAGTACAAGAAAGATTAAAAATCGGAAAAAGAATTCCCGGTTTAGCAGTTATTTTAATAGGAAATAATTCTTCTTCTGAAGTTTATGTTAACAAAAAAATACTTGCCTGTAAAAAAGTAGGATTTATTTCAAAAAATTGGAATTTACCAATTAAAACTTCTGAAAAAAAAATATTAGATTTAATTGATTTATTAAATAAAGATAATAGCATCGATGGAATTTTAATACAACTTCCTCTGCCTGAACATATCAACACCATGAACATAGTTAGCAAAATTTTACCTGAAAAAGATGTAGACGGATTCCATCCATATAATATAGGATGTCTTTGTCAAAAAAAACCTACACTAAGACCATGTACATCACTAGGAATTATGACTTTATTAAAAAAATATAATATTAACACTTATGGATTACATGCGGTGATCATTGGCGCATCAAATATAGTCGGAAGACCAATGAGTCTAGAATTATTGTTAGCCGGTTGTACAACTACAATTACACATAGATTTACAAAAAACTTAAAAAATTATGTTAAAAATGCTGATTTATTAATTGTAGCAGTCGGTAAACCTAATTTTATAAATGGAACATGGATTAAAAAAGGAGCAATAGTCATCGATGTAGGAATTAATAAATTAAATAACGGGAAAATAGTTGGTGATATCGATTTCTTATCCGTATGTTTAAAAGCATCTTACATAACTCCTGTTCCAGGAGGAGTAGGTCCTATGACTGTAACCTCATTATTACAAAATACTTTATATGCTTGTGAAACATATCACAATGATTAAAAAAAATTAAAATAAATATAAAATGTAAAAAAAATATAAGTGAAATTGTTTAATCAATACTTTTATCTATATATAAAAAACATCTACATTTTTTTTACACAATACCAAACAGTTTTATTTTTATCATCTTCAATAACGATACCTAAATTTAATAAAATTTTACGAAGATTATCTGCCTCTTCCCAATTTTTTAACTTTCTAAAATTATCTCGCATATTTAATAACATCTCTATTTCTTTTATTTGTTCCTGAGTATAATTAGACAGATTTTTTAAAAAATCATCCGAATTATGCATTAATAATCCCAATTCTCTTCCTAAAAACGTTAATATCGATGCTAATTTATTCACTTCTATAAAATCTTTCTTCTTCTTAAAAAAATTAATTTGATTAGCTATTCTTGAAAAGATAGATAATACCAAAGGTGTATTGAAGTCATCATCCATAGCTTTTTTAAATTCTAACTCAAAAATAGAATTATAAACAATTGTGTTGCTAATATTCGTATTTTTTAAAGCTCTATAAAGTCGTATTAAAGAAAGACTGGATATTTTTAAATTTTCTTCTGAATAATATAAAGGATGTCTATAATGAGTTGACAATAAATAATATCGAATAATTTCGGCTTCATAATTTTGTAAAATATCTTTTAAAATACATACGTTACTTAAAGACTTAGACATTTTTTTGTTATTTAAAATAACCATACCTGTATGTATCCAATAATTTACATAAATACTTTTATTTGCACACATTGACTGCGATCTTTCATTTTCATGATGAGGAAATAACAAATCTGAACCACCGCCATGAATGTCAAACGTATCACCTAAAATAGCTTTACTGATGGCAGAACATTCAATATGCCATCCAGGTCTCCCTTTTCCCCAAGGAGAATTCCAATAAGGTTCATTTTTTTTAGAAATTTTCCATAGAACAAAATCTAACTTATTTTTTTTCATAATGTTGATTTTTTTTATTTTGTCACTAAATTTCAAATAAGTTAAAGATTGTCTAGATAACATCCCATAATTAATATCGCTATCAACAGAAAATATTACATTTCCATCTTCAGATATGTAAGCATGATTTAATTTGAGTAAATCAGAAATCATAGCAATAATAAATTTTATATATTCGGTTACTCTTGGTTCTACATCTGGAGATAAAATATTTAATAATTTAAAATCCTGATTCATGTAATCGATTACTCGATTAGTAAATGAATTAATACTTTCTTTGTTTCTAAAAGATGCATTAATAATTTTGTCATCAATATCTGTAATGTTTCTAACATATTTTAATTGATATCTACAATAACGAAAATAACGGGCTATAACATCAAATATTATAAATGTTCTTCCGTGACCAATATGACAAAAATCATAAGCAGTTATTCCGCAAACATACATACTCACTCTTTTAGAAAAAATAGGTTTAAAATATTCTTTTTTTCTAGTAAATGAATTAAAAATTTTTAACATAACCGCATCTCTATTCAATAAATCATTAAAAATTTTTTAAAAAAATAATGTTTATAAAAAATAAAAATTAATATTATTAACTAAAAAATATCACTGATTCCTTATTAATCAAAATATCCATTATATATAAAAATATTTTTATGTTAAAAAAAGTAAGTTTTTATTAAAATAAATAACATATATTAAATATGTATATTATATATATAATATACTTAATTTTAATATAAATATGTAAATACATTAATAATTTTTGTTAAAAATTATTAATGAAAATATAATCTATTTAAATTATCAAATTACAATTTGCTTTATTTGTATATATCAAATAATAATTATATTATTAAAGATTAAAAATTTAATTTTAATATCCTTTTTTATAAAAAAAAATATCAATATTTCATGTTAAAATAATTCTTGATCAATAATAAAAATATTAATTTTTATTTAATTAAAAATGTTATAAATAATTTTATAGATATAAAAAAAAGGAACCAAAATGAAAACAAAATTAGAAAAAATGTTAAAATTTCCTTGTTCATTTACTTATAAAATAATTGGTTTGGCGAAACCAGAACTAATTGATAAAATAGTGCAAGTAATACAATTTAGATTACCTGGAGATTATATACCTCAAATAAAATCTAGCAATAAAGGTAATTATCTTTCTATTTCTATTTCAATATGTGCTAAAAATTTTTCTCAAATAGAAATTTTATACCGTGAATTAAGTCAAATTAATATAGTACGTATGGTTTTGTAAAAATTATTTATTTTTAAAATAAAAATATCCATTAATTTGATAATTTTTTAAAATTAAAAAATAAAAAGTTATCAAAAATTAAATATGCTACATAAAACCATATTAATAATAATAATTAATTTTTTTTTAAAATAAAAAATAGTGCAGTACTAAATAGCACTGCACTATATAATGGAATTAAATTAATATAATGTTATTATATATTAATTTATAAACTAATTACATTAGCAGCAGATGGTCCTTTTGCTCCCTCGGTAATTTCGAATTCAACGCTTTGACCTTCAGTCAAAGTTTTAAATCCGTTGCTTTGGATAGCTGAAAAATGAACAAATACATCTTTGCTTCCATCTTCAGGAGTAATGAAACCAAAACCTTTAGATTCATTAAACCACTTAACATTACCTTTAATCTTGGACATCTACATTACCTTTACATGAAAATAAAACTAACTTAATACAATAAGTTAATAAAAAAATTTTAGAAGTTTTTCTATATTAATAGAAAAATTATTTTTTAAAAATGTTGCTTATTATTATAAATAACTAACTCTATTTAAAAGTACAAATAAAACTACTCATAAAAAAATATTAATTATTTTATGATAATATCAGGCAACACATAAAAAACAACCAAGGATAAATGTACCCTTGGTTGTTTTTTATGTGTTGCCTGGTAATTTCCTACTCTCACACGGGGAAACCCCGTAATACCATCGGCGTTGAAATGTTTCACTTCTGAGTTCGGAATGGTTTCAGGTGGTACCATAACACTATTTTTACCAGGCATTTTTAAAATAAAAAATGTGTTTAAATTTAGATAACAAGAACATACATAATCATTAATAAAAACACCTCTGGTGTTGTAAGGTTAAGCCTCTCGGGTCATTAGTACTGGTTAGCTCAACATATCACTATGCTTACACATCCAGCCTATCAACGTCGTAGTCTTCAACGACCCTTCAGTAAACACAATAATGTTTCAGGGAAGACTAATCTTGGGGAAAGTTTCGTACTTATATGCTTTCAGCACTTATCTTTTCCGCATTTAGCTACCGGGCAATGCCATTGGCATGACAACCCGAACACCAGTGATGCGTCCACTTCGGTCCTCTCGTACTAGAAATAGACCCCCTCAATCTTCCAACGCCCACGGCAGATAGGGACCGAACTGTCTCACGACGTTCTAAACCCAGCTCGCGTACCACTTTAAATGGCGAACAGCCATACCCTTGGGACCTGCTTCAGCCCCAGGATGTGATGAGCCGACATCGAGGTGCCAAACACCGCCGTCGATATGAACTCTTGGGCGGTATCAGCCTGTTATCCCCGGAGTACCTTTTATTTGTTGAGCGATGGCCATTCCATACAGAACCACCGGATCACTAAGACCTGCTTTCGCATCTGCTCGCGCTATCGCGCTTACAGTTAAACTGGCTTATGCCTTTACACTAATCTCACGATTTCCGACCGTGATTAGCCAATCTTTGTACTCCTCCGTTACTCTTTGGGAGGAGACCGCCCCAGTCAAACTACCCACCAGACACTGTCTCTGTACCGGATTACGGCACTAGGTTAGAACACTAAATTTTAAAGGGTGGTATTTCAAGGACGGCTCCTATTAAACTAGCGTTTAATACTCATAGCCTCCCACCTATCCTACACATCAAAAATCAATATTCAGTGTCAAGCTATAGTAAAGGTTCACGGGGTCTTTCCGTCTTGCCGCGGGTACACTGCATCTTCACAGCAATTTCAATTTCACTGAGTCCTAGGTGGAGACAGCCTGGCCATCATTACGCCATTCGTGCAGGTCGGAACTTACCCGACAAGGAATTTCGCTACCTTAGGACCGTTATAGTTACGGCCGCCGTTTACCGGGGCTTCAGTCCAGAGCTTCAAGTTTCCTTTAACCCCTTCGATTAACCTTCCGGCACCGGGCAGGCGTCACACCGTATACTTCCACTTTCATGTTTGCACAGTGCTGTGTTTTTAATAAACAGTTGCAGCCAGCTGATGTCTTAGACTGGATTCAGCTCTAGAAGTTTATTCTATTACCTACATTCCAGCGTGCCTTCTCCCGAAGTTACGGCACCATTTTGCCTAGTTCCTTCACCCAGGTTCTCTCAAACGCCTTAGTATTCTCTACCTAACTACCTGTGTCGGTTTATGGTACGATTTTATATTACCTGATGCTTAGAGGATTTTCTTGGAAGCGTGGTATAGGTTACTTCATCACCTTAATGACTCGTCATCACGCCTCAGATTAAAAAAGACCGGATTTGCCTAATCTTTATACCTACACGCTTAAACCAGGACAACCGTCGCCTGGCTAACTTAACCTTCTCCGTCCCCCCTTCGCAGTAACACAAAGCACAGGAATATTAACCTGTTTCCCATCGATTACGCCTTTCGACCTCACCTTAGGGGTCGGCTTACCCTACCCCGATTAACGTTGGATAGGAAACCTTAGTTTTTCGGCGAACAAGTTTTTCACTTGTTTTATCGTTACTCATGTCAGCATTCGCACTTCTGATTCCTCCAATGTATTTCACAATACATCTTCTTCGGTTTACAGAACGCTCCCCTACCCAGCAAATAAATAAAAACTATTGCTGCCGCAGCTTCGGTGCATAGTTTAGCCCCGTTAAATCTTCCGCGCAGGCCGACTCGACCAGTGAGCTATTACGCTTTCTTTAAATGATGGCTGCTTCTAAGCCAACATCCTGGCTGTTTATGCCTTCCCACATCGTTTCCCACTTAACTATGACTTTGGGACCTTAGCTGGCGGTCTGGGTTGTTTCCCTCTCCACAACGAACGTTAGCACCCGCTGTGTGTCTCCCGTGATAACATTCTACGGTATTCGGAGTTTGCATCGGTTTGGTAAGCCGGGATGGCCCCCTAGTCGAAACAGTGCTCTACCCCCGTAGATGAATTCACGAGGCGCTACCTAAATAGCTTTCGGGGAGAACCAGCTATCTCCCGGTTTGATTGGCCTTTCACCCCTAGCCATAGGTCATCCGCTGATTTTTCAACATCAGTCGGTTCGGTCCTCCAGTTAGTTTTACCTAACCTTCAACCTGCCCGTGGCTAGATCACCGGGTTTCGGGTCTGTATCCTGAAACTTAACGCCTATTTAGGACTCGGTTTCCCTTTGGCTCCCCTATACGGTTAACCTTGCTACAGAATACAAGTCGCTGACCCATTATACAAAAGGTACGCAGTCACTTATTAAATTAAAAAATATAAGCTCCTACTGCTTGTACGTACATGGTTTCAGGTTCTATTTCACTCCCCTCGCCGGGGTTCTTTTCGCCTTTCCCTTACGGTACTAGTTCACTATCGGTCAGTTAGGAGTATTTAGCCTTGGAGGATGGTCCCCCCATATTCAAACAGGATTTCTCGTGTCCCGTTCTACTTTTTGAGCCCACAAAATAATTCTTTTTATATACTGGGCTATCACCATGTATCGCTATTTTTTCCAAAATATTCTACTGAAAATTAAGTTGATTATAGCTCTAGGCTGTTCCCCTTTCGCTCGCCACTACTGAGGGAATCTCGGTTGATTTCTTTTCCTCGAGATACTTAGATGTTTCAATTCTCCCGGTTTGCTTTACTAACCTATTTATTCAGTTAGTAATGATACTATTTTAAAAGTACCGGGTTTCCCCATTCGGATATCGTCAGTTATAACGTTTCATATCAACTTACCGACGCTTTTCGCAGATTAGCACGTCCTTCATCGCCTCTAACTGCCAAGGCATCCACCATGTACGCTTATTTACTTAACCTTACAACCCACAGATGTCTTAATTATAAGTTAATGTATGCTTGTTTTCCAAATTTTTAAAGAACTTTATTATTAATTTTATTAACTATGTCAAAAACAAATTAAGAATAACATATATATATTGTATAGTACAGAAATAATTTTATTTTTTTCGTCCCCTAGGGGATTTGAACCCCTGTTGCCGCCGTGAAAGGGCGATGTCCTAGACCTCTAGACGAAAGGGACTAAAAAAGTAAAAATTCAATATATAAAATATATATATTTAAAATACAATCTATATGTTACAGAATGAGATAAAAGAGTCAAGGTTTTTTTATTACTTTTATCATTTTAAATAATTTTAATTATATCAAATAATCATTTTGAATTTAAAAATATTTTTATTTATTGTCAGTATTTAAAAAATTGATTATAGGAATCACATCAGGTAATATACCATGCCAAAGTAAGAAAGAATACGCAGCTTGACTAACTAACATACCTATTCCATTTGCAATATTTATTGCACCTAAATCTTTACATCTCGATAAAAAAGGTGTTATTGGAGGATGATAAGACATATCATAACAATAAGTATCAGAAGCAACAATATAATCAGGTAATACAGGAGATAAACCGTATATGCCACTGGATGTAGCATTAATGATAAGATTAATTTTTTTTTTAAAATTATCTAACGTGACAGAAGCAATTTGCCCAAAATTTTTAAATTTTTTTTCTATATCTTCTGCTTTTTTCATATCTCTATTAGTAATAAATACGTAACAACCAAACAACAATAATGGTAAAATAATACCTCTAGCTGCACCACCAGCTCCGACTACCAATATGTTATATTTTTTTTTTACAAATTTTAATCTTTTTAAATCATTTAATATGCCTATTCCATCCGTATTCTCTCCTAATATTTTCCCATTTTTTAACATTTTTAAGGTATTTACTGCACCAGACACTTCTGCTATTTCGGTTAATTGGTGACAAAAATTAAATGCTTTTTCTTTAAAAGGCAACGTAATGTTACCTCCTTTACCACCATGTGAAAAAAAAAACTTAACACATTTTCAATCTTACCTAAAGGCACGTGAATCGCAGAATAATGATGTTTAATACCAGTATTTTTTGAAAATAAATCGTGAATTTTAGGTGATAGACTATGAGTTATAGGATTTCCAAACACCGAAAAAGATTTTTTTTTTATTTTAATCATAATTCTATCTCTTCACTAAAAATATTAAAAAAACATGTTAATTTTAATTAACAATAAAAATATAGATCAAAATATATGTTAAAATTCATTATTATCCCCATACATTACAATGCACATATTTCAATTTTGTAAAGAATTTGACAAAAAAATAAAAATAAAAAACATTTATTTTAGATAACATAAATAATCGGTTTTATAAAGTTATATTCTACATTTGTTCAAATAAAAATCTACCATGCAATAATATATTATCAGTTTTAACTTTTAATAAAAAATATATTCTACTTTAGAAATTAATACCTATAAAAATTATATAAAAAATATACTATATAAAAAAAGTAATTATCGGTATATTTTGATATTTTTAAAAATTTTAAAATGAAATAAAAATATTAATGTAAAATAAATTCTTCATTGACATTAAATAAAATATCTTCCAGCTTGCTGTAAGCATCAATACAACTCGGTATGTTAAATAAAACCATTAATACCACCCACTTTAATTCTTCCAAATCAAATTCTTCAATATCTAACGCCATAACACTATCTATTACTATTTCACGAGTATCTAAATTCAAAACTTGTAATTGTTCTAAAAATAATAAAAATCCTCTACAATCGAAATTTAATCTTTGAGATTCTTCTTTGGTATAAATACGTACAGGAAATTTATCGGAAACTGAAGGTACTGAAAATGTTAATTCGCTCTGATAATCAACTAATCTTTTTAACCAAATGAGAGCATTATAAATATCTTTTTTTTGAAATCCTATATCCATCAAATCACTCGCTAATTTATCATGATCTATAAAAATTTCTATTTCATTATGAATATATGTTTCAAATAAGTATATTAATACGTCAAACATTGTATCCCCGAAAAAATTGGTTTTTAAAAAATTTAAAATAATATTAATATCTGAATATTAATTTAAAAATGTTGAATAATTATTATTGCTAAAGTACACATAATAAAATAATTTGTATATAAACATTTAATAAAAAAAACATTTTTACTAAAATTAAAAATTTTATTTCAAAAATTGTTTTTAACGATACTCCACATTTTTTGTAGAAATATTATACTTTATATAATATATTTTATATAGTAAAATACTGAAAATTATATATATAATATATAACTCCCTAAAATATAAAAAATACTATTATTAAGTTTTATATTCATAAAAAAATGTAATATTTATATAAACTCTTAACATAAATTATAAATATTAAAAAATATTATTTATAAAAATATGGTATTCTTATATACCAATTAATAAAAAAAGATTATAACATAATAAAATTACATAAAAATTAATATATAAAATTATATGACTATTTTAAAAATACTACAATATCCAGATAAAAATTTAAGGATTACTGCTAAACCTGTCAAAGAAATAAATAATAATATCCGAAATATAGTAAATGATATGTTCGAAACTATGTATTCAGAAGAAGGAATAGGATTAGCAGCAACACAAGTTGACATTCCTTTACAAATAATTGTTATTAGTAATATTCACAATTATAACAAACCTTTAGTTTTAATTAATCCTGAAATAATAAGTACTAGTGGCGAAAAAAAAGCAGAAGAAGGATGTTTATCTATTCCTAAACAACGTGCGATCATTACACGATATGAATACATAAAAATAAATTACTTAGACTATTTTGGAGAAAAAAAAGAAATAAAAACAAATTCTCTTTTGTCTATATGTATTCAACATGAAATGGACCATCTTATAGGAAAACTATTTATAGATCATTTATCATTATTAAAACAAAAAAATATACGCAAAAAAATAAAAAAAATGGCAAAAAAAAATGATTTATTACTCAAAAAAAAATATAAAAAAAAATAAGAAAATAAAAATTATCTTTGCGGGTACTCCTAATTTCGCTTCTGCGCATCTACACGCATTACTTATATCCCGACATCAAGTTGTGGCAGTATTAACAAAACCAGATTCTTATTTTAGTAGAAACAAAAAAAAAATTTTTTCTCCTGTAAAAACATTAGCTCAACAAAATTGTATTCCCGTATTTCAACCCATTACTCTTAATAATACAGAAATACAAAATATATTAAAAAAACTAAACGCAGACATTATGTTAGTAGTAGCTTATGGCATTATACTCCCAGAGAATATATTAAATCTATTTCCGTTAGGTTGTATTAATATACATGCTTCCTTACTCCCTCGTTGGAGAGGACCTGCACCTATTCAATGGGCTATTTTAAATGGAGATAAAAAAACTGGTATCAGTATAATTAAAATGGATAAAGGCATCGATACAGGTAAAATATTATATTCTACAAGCTGCTCTATTTCTCTAAATGACACTTATTCTAGTTTAGAAAAAAAATTAATTAAAATTGGAATACAAACAATACTAATTGTATTAAATCAATACTTCTTAAATACTTATAAATACACTATACAAGACAACATATCTGTTACCTATGCAAATAAAATAAAAAAAGAACAAGGAAAATTAAATTGGAACAACCACGCTATAAAATTAGAAAGATCAATTCGAGCCTTTAATCCCTGGCCAACAGCATTTTTTATCATTCATAATAAATTGATTAAAGTTTGGGAAGCTAACGTAATTTATAATTCAAACAAAAAAAAAGCAGGAGAAATTATATTAGCTAACAAAAATGGAATTCAAATCAACACCAAAAATGGAATATTAAATATCACAAAATTACAAATATCTGGAAAAAAAATAATGTCAGTACTAGATTTTCTTAATTCCAAAAAAGAATGGTTCGTACCAGGGAAAGTATTAAATTAATGATTTAATTAATCATTAAAAAAATTTAACAAAAAATCAACATTAAATAATATTAAAATACTTTAAAATAATTTTTCGATAACTTTAATACTGATTCTATTAGTACATAACATAATTATATGATCTTCTTCTTCTATCCGTATATCATCAAAATGATCAAAAATAATAAGATTGTTATATCTAATAATTGCGAAAATGATTACACCAGGTGGTAAAGTGATTTGTGATAACAAAGTACCTATAATCAAACTGGAACCATTTTTTTCCCTGACAATAATTTCAATAACTTCCATCTTACCTGTATGAAATAAAAATAAACTAATTATATTTGATGATCTAATCCGATTTAACAATTCAGACATAATAATTTCTTGAGGGAAAATAATTTCATCTACTTTTTTAGAAAAATTTATTAGTTCAGAATAAAATTCATTTTTCACTAAAGCCAAAGATTGTTTCGATCCCATCTTTTTTGCAACTATGCTAGATATAATGTTCGTATCATCATTATTAGTTACGGATATAAAAATATCAATTTTCCCAATATTTTCTTCGGCAAATAATCTAATGTCAGAAGCGTTACCCAACAATACTGTTGAGTATTCTAAACGTTTTGATATCATCTTGGCTCTTTTCTCATTTAATTCTAGTATCTTTATATTACATTTTCTTTCTAAAATACGGGCTATCCCAAATCCTATGTTTCCTCCACCAACCAACATAATGTTTTTATTTGATGTTTGTTTAATATTTCTTAACTGTTTAATTAACTTCAAAAAATGTTTACTTAAACATAAAATAAAAAATTCATCATTAAGTTTAAAAACAGTAGAATGAATAGAAAAAAATGGGATTCCATCACGAATAATAATAGGAATAAAAAAATCGATTCCAGAAATTTTATTTTTTATATCAACAATAGAAGAACCAACCAAACTACTATTATCAAATATTCTTAACAAAGATAAAACTACAGTATCATTAAACAAATAAATTACTTTTAATATTCCTGGATATTCTATAAAATCGATTAAATGTTTTATTATCATTTTTTCTGGATGTATAAAAAAATTAATATACTTTTGATTTTCAGGAAAAATTTTATCCTCTATTTCTATATAATCTGTCGATTTAAGAACTGCAATACACTTTGGAATAGAAAAAAAAGAATACGCAATTTGACATGCCACTATATTCATTTCATCAGAACAAGTAGCAGAAATTAATATATCAGCTTGTTCTGCCCCTGCTTCACGCAATACTTCCAAACGTGATTCATAACCTATAACAACACGTAAGTCTAATCTGTCTTGCAATTGAAACAAAGATAATTCATTTTTATCTACTATCGTAATATCATTATTTTCAATTAGTAAGAATTCTGCTATATTAATACCAATTTGAGTAGCTCCAAGGATAATTATTCTCATAATATAAAATTTATAAAAAATAATAAAATAAATAATTTATATTTTAAAAAATTATTACAAAAACAGAACGGCATAAAATGCCGTTTGTTATTATTAATAACCAAAAATGTCAGACATATTAAAACAAAAATTTTCTGTTTGCAATAAAAATTTTACTTTTTAGTTACTATTTTAGATTTTTCTTTTTTTCTATCTACAAATTGTACATATGCAATAGGTGATCTATCCCCTGCCCTAAATCCAAATTTTAATACACGAATATAACCACCTGTACGATTCAAAAAAAATGGTCCTAAATCAGTAAATAACTTATCAACCATTTCATTATTCCTGATTTTAGAAAATATAAACCTACGATTTTTAACATTATCCACTCTAGATTTAGTGATTAATGGTTCTATTATTCTACGCAATATCTTTGCTTTAGCTACAGTTGTTCTAATTAATTCATGATGTAATAAAGAACATATCATATTTCGAAACATTGCCTTTATATGATTAGGACTACGATTTAATCGAAAACTAATTTTTCTATGTCGCATTATTTTATTCTCCTAATTGATATAGTATTAAAAGATAAAAATTTATTAATCATCTAAAATACTTTCTGGAGGCCAGTTTTCTAAACGCATCCCTAAAGATAAATCTCTTGCTGCTAAAACATCTTTAATTTCAGTTAAAGATTTTTTACCTAAATTAGGTGTTTTCAATAATTCTATTTCAGTTTTCTGAACTAAATCGCCAATATAATGAATACTCTCAGATTTTAAACAATTAGCAGATCGTACCGTTAATTCTAAATCATCTACAGGACGCAATAAAATAGGTGCAAATTCCGGTTTTTCTTCTATTAATTCAGGCTCACCAACATCTCGTAAATCAACAAACGCTTCTAGCTGATCAACTAAAATTGTTGCTGCCCGTCTAATAGCTTCTTCTGGATCAATTGTTCCGTTAGTTTCCATTTCTATGATTAATTTATCTAAATCGGTACGTTGCTCTACACGAGCAGCTTCAACATTATAAACAATACGATCTACAGGGCTATAACAAGCGTCTAAAAATAATTTTCCTATAAAACGATTATTATCTTCTAAAGATATTCTGGTAGCAACCGGTACGTACCCTCTTCCTCTTTGTACCGTAATTCTCATATTAATTACAGATTGTTCACAAGTTAAATGACAAATAATATGTTCAGGATTGATAATTTCTATATCACTCGTATGAATTATATCTGCAGCTGTAACTACACCTATTCCTGATTTTTTTAAATTTAATATAATATGATCTTTACCATACATTTTTATAGCCAAACCTTTTAAATTTAATAAAATCTCAAGAACATCTTCTTGAACTCCTTCTTTTGTACTATATTCATGTAGTATTCCATCAATTTCAACTTCTGTAACTGCACAACCTGGCATAGAAGAAAGCAATATTCTACGTAATGCATTACCTAATGTATGACCGAAGCCACGTTCTAAAGGTTCAAGAACAACCTTAGCATGCGTAGGACTAATATGTTCAATATTTACCAAACGTGGTTTTAAAAAATTAGTTACAGAACTCTGCATTATGTCCTCTTTTGTCATTTCAACCTTATTTAGAATAAAGTTCAACTATCAAATGTTCATTAATTTCTGCAGACAAATCCTCTCTTTCAGGATACCGTTTCAAAAAACCTTCCATTTTATTAATATCCACTTCTAACCAACTAGGTTTTTCTCTTTGTTCCGATAACTCTAAAGCTGCTTTTATACGGGACTGATTTTTACATTTTTCACGAACAGAAATTCTATCGTTAATAGATAACTGATAAGAAGCAATGTTAACAACACGATTATTTACTAAAATTGATTTATGATTAACCAATTGACGAGATTCCGATCTAGTTGAACCAAAACCCATACGATAAACCACATTATCTAATCTATCTTCTAATAATTTTAGTAAATTTTCTCCAGTATTTCCTTTTAAACGCACAGCTAATTTATAATAATTATGAAATTGACGTTCTAATATACCGTATAAACGACGTACTTTTTGCTTTTCTCTTAATTGAATTCCATAATCAGAAAGACGAGGTTTACGATTACCATGTTGACCAGGAGATTGCTCTAACTTACATTTAGTATCAATAGAACGAACTCCGGATTTTAAAAACAAATCGCTACCTTCACGCCTACATAATTTTAATTTAGGACCTAAATATTTTGCCATTTCGTCAATTTTTCCATTCATATAAAAATTTATACACGACGTTTTTTAGGTGAACGACACCCATTATGAGGTATAGGAGTTACATCAGTAATATTTGTAATACGAAAACCAGCGGCATTTAACGCACGAATTGTTGATTCCCGACCTGGACCAGGTCCCTTTACCATCACTTCCAAATTTTTTATTCCATATTCTTTCACTAATTCAGCACAACGTTCCGCAGCTACCTGAGCAGCAAATGGAGTCGACTTACGAGAACCTCTGAAACCTGAACCACCAGATGTAGCCCAACCTAAAGCATTCCCATGCCTGTCAGTAATTGTTACAATAGTATTATTAAAAGAAGCATGAATATGAGCTATACCATCTAAAACTTGTTTTTTAACACGTTTTTTAACACGAACAGATATTTTTGCCATTATAAATTATAATTCCTTTCTTATTGTTTTTTTATAGATTTACGCGGCCCTTTTCTCGTACGAGCATTAGTTTTAGTGCGCTGACCACGAACAGGTAATCCTCGACGATGACGTAAACCTCTATAACATCCGAGATCCATTAGTCTTTTTATACTTAAGGTCTTTTCTCTTCTTAAATCGCCTTCAACAACAAATTTACTTACTGCAGTACGTAACAACTCTATTTCTTTTTCAATTAAATTTTTTACTTGAATATTTCCTTTTATTCCAGCAATAGAACAAATTGATTTAGCACGAGTTTTACCTATACCGTATATAGATAATAATGCTATTATGATATGTTTGTGATCAGGTATATTAATTCCTGCAATACGAGCCACTATTCACTCCTATAATTTTATATTTCGTATAAAAATATTTATATATAAATACCCTTATAATGTAAATCATAAAAACTAAAAAATTAATCATTACATAAATCGCTCATTTAACCTTGACGTTGTTTATGCTTCAATTCATGAGTACAAATTACACGAACAACATTTTTTCTCCTCACAATCTTACAATTACGACATAACTTTTTTACAGATGCTCTAACTTTCATCCTACACTCCTTGCAAATATATTTTATTTATAAATACCTTTAAAATTTAATTTAGATTTTTTTAACGCCGATTCGTATTGTGTAGACATAATTAATGTTTGTACTTGAGAAATAAAATCAATAATAACCACCACTACAATTAATAAAGATGTACCACCAAAATAAAATGGAACGTGAATAAAAAATCTCATTAATTCTGGAATTAAACAAATAAAAGTAATATACATAGAACCAATCAGTGTCAAACGCAACATTATTTTGTTAATATATCTTGCAGTCTTTTCACCTGGTCGAATACCAGGAATAAAAGCTCCCGATTTTTTTAAATTTTCTGCTGTTTCACGAGAATTAAAAACTACACTAGTATAAAAAAAACAAAAGAAAATTATTGCAAGAGCGTATAAAAACATGTAAACAAATTTATTAGGTTGTAAATAAAATGAAATATTCATTAACCATTTCAATTTACTTCCATCTCCAAACCAAGAAAAAATAGTTGCTGGAAAAAGAATAATACTGGAAGCAAATATAGCAGGAATAACTCCCGACATATTAACTTTTAAAGGTAAATAACTACTTTGAGCAGCGTAAATACGTCTACCTTGTTGACGTTTTGCATAATGCACATTAATTTTTCTTTGACTACGTTCTATTAAAACTACTAAAAAAATAATAGAAAAAATAAAAAAAATAACAAATAAAAACAACATAAAATTTAATTCACCTAATCTAACTTGTTCTAATGTGCTACCAATTGAAGAAGGCAAACCAGCTATGATTCCAGAAAAAATAATTATTGAAATACCATTACCTAAACCTTTCTCGGTAATTAATTCACCTAACCACATTAAGAAAATAGTACCAGTGACCAAACTAAAAACAGCAATACAGTAAAAATATAAATCAGGATGAATAATCAAAAAACGCAATGCAGGCATATTTGGCAAACTTATTGCAATACCAATAGACTGCAAAATTGCTAATAACAAGGTAGTATATCTAATATATCTGTTAATTTTACGTCTTCCAGACTCTCCTTCTTTTTTTATTTCTATCAATCGTGGATAAACTAAAGTTGACAATTGAATAATAATGGATGCAGAAATGTACGGCATAATTCCCAGTGCAAAAATAGAAGCACGACTTAAAGCGCCACCAGAAAACATATTAAAAATTTCAATAATAGTACCTTGTTGTCTTTCCAATAACCTAGATAACATTGTAACATCAATACCAGGAATAGGAATAAAAGAACCGATACGAAAAATAATTAATGCCATTATAATAAACAAAACTCTTTTCTTAAGTATGTTAAAACCACTATGATACTTTTGATAATCTAATCCTAATTTTTTAACCATATTATATGCTTACTTATTCCTCTATTTTACCACCACAATTTTCAATAACCATACGTGCACCTTTTGTTACACGCAAACCGTATACCTTAATTGGTGAAGAAATGCTACCAGATAAAATGATCTTTACAAACTTAATATTTTTATGAATGATATTATGTTCTTTTAACAAATTTAAAGTAATTATTTTTTTTGAAAATCGATTTAACTCTGACAATCTTACTTCTTTCGTTACACGCGCTTTTCGAGAAATAAATCCAAATTTAGGTATTCTCCGATACAAAGGCATTTGACCTCCCTCAAAGCCTCTATTAATACCCCCACCTGTACGTGATTTTTGTCCTTTGTGCCCTCTACCAGCTGTTTTACCTAAACCAGAACCTATTCCTCTTCCTACCCGTTTTCTTTTTTTATGAGCCTTCTTGGCCGGAAAAAGATTATTTAAATACATGTTCTATATTTCCTGTATTTTTAACATATAAGATAAAGATCTTATCATACCCCGAATAGCTGGTGTATCTTTACGATTAACTGTATGTCCAATATACCGCAAACCCAAACCAAGTAATGTAGATTTATGTTTGGATAAACGACCTATTGCACTCTTAACTTGTGTTATATTTATAGTTTTTATCATTTTTATATTATCCAATAAAATCTGATACGGATTTATTTCTTTTAGCAGCAATAATTTCTGGAGATCTCATGCTTTCTAATCCCTTCATTGTTGCTCTTACCACATTAATAGGATTAGTAGAACCATACGTTTTAGCTAAAACATTGTGTACACCAGAAACCTCTAATACCGCCCTCATAGCACCTCCAGCAATGATTCCTGTACCTTCTGATGCAGGTTTCATAAATATATTAGCACCTGTATAAGAACCTTTAACAGAATGTTGCAAAGTCCCATTTACAATTTCTATCTTAATCATTTTTCTGCGTGCTTTTTCCATTGCTTTTTGGATCGCTGCAGGTACTTCACGTGCTTTGCCATATCCAAAACCTACTTTACCTTGACCATTTCCAACAACCGTTAACGCAGTAAAAGAAAATATACGACCACCTTTGACCGTTTTAGATACACGATTAACTGTAATTAACTTTTCTTTAAAATCTAAAGTATTTTTTTTCTCAATAATAGCCATTATATGTTATCCTTAAAATATCAAACCAGCTTGTCGCGCAGATTCTGCTAAAACTTGAATTCGACCATGATATTGGAATCCTGAACGATCAAAAGAAACATTTTTAATACCTTTCTTTAAAGCTCGTTCTGCAATTATTTTTCCAATTTCTGCTGCTGCTATTTTATTTCCTGTATAAATAATATTTCTACTTATTGTTTTTTCTAAAGTTGAAGCTACTACCACCACTCTAGAACTTATTGAAGATATAATTTGCGCATAAATATGACGAGAAGTTCGATGAACAACCAAACGAACAGCACCTAATTTTTTTAATTTACATCGTGTTTTTAACCCACGACGTAAACGAGCTAATTTTTTATTTTTAATTGCTGTCATATTATTTTTTCTTAGCCTCTTTCACACGTATTATTTCATTTTCATACCGAATTCCTTTTCCTTTATACGGTTCAGGAACACGATAAGCACGTAAATTAGCCGCTACTTGTCCTATTAATTGTTTATCTGCACCCTTAAGTATAATTTCCGTTTGAGATGGAATCTCTGCTATTACACCAAAAGGCAACGTATATTCAATAGGATGAGAGTAACCTAAAGACATATTAATAACATTTTTTTTAGTAACACTAACACGATATCCTACACCGATTAATTGTAATTTTTTTGAAAATCCTTCTGTAACACCAATTATCATTGAATAAACTAATGCTCGACATGTACCTGCTTGCGCCCAAGCATCAACATAACTTAAATTAACTGAAAAACATAAAAAAGATTTTTTTTCTTCTATTGTTACACTTCTGTGAAAAATATAAGTCAGTTCACCATTTTTCCCTTTAATGAAAATTTTTTGTCCTTTTAATTTTATATCCACACAAGAAGGAATAAAAATAGGATTTTTGGCAATACGAGACATTTTTTTCTCCCATTAAGAAACATAACAAATAATTTCACCACCAAGACCCAATTTTCTAGCTTCTTTATCAGTTATTAAACCCCTGGAAGTCGAAATAATCGCAATACCTAAACCAGACATTACTTTTGGTAATTCATGTTTTTGCTTGTATATACGCAAACTAGGACGACTGACACGTTGTATACTTTCAATTACGCCCTTACCATGAAAATATTTAAGAATAACTTTTAATTTTAACTTAATTGTTTCTTTAATAACATAATCTTTGATATATCCTTCTCTTTTTAAAACATCACTAATCGCTACTTTAAATTTAGATGCAGGCATTGTAACCGATAATTTATTAGATACTTGACCATTACGAATACACGTAAGCATATCTGAAATAGGATCTTGCATACTCATCTATTTTACTCCCGAGAAATAAAATTACTAACTAATCACCAACTCGCTTTTCTTAAACCAGGAATTTCACCACGCATAGCTGATTCTCTGAGTTTAATTCTACTTAATCCAAATTTGCGTAAAAAAGCATGAGGTCTACCTGTTTGACGACAACGATTCCGTTGACGTGAAGGACTGGAATCTCTTGGTAATATTTGTAATTTTAGCACAGCTTGCCAACGAAATTCTTCTGGTAGAGATAGATCAGAAATAATTTTTTTTAATTTTACACGTTTTTTAAAAAATTTTTTAGCTAACTTAATACGCTTTACTTCTCTTGCTTTAATTGATTGTTTAGCCATTGAATACCTTATTTATTTACGAAATGGAAAATGAAAAGATGACAATAGTAATTCACCTTCATAATCAGAACGAGCAGTAGTAGTAATATTAATGTTTAAACCACGAATACGATCAATTTTATCATAATCAATCTCTGGAAAAATAATTTGTTCTTTAATTCCCATACTATAATTACCTCGACCATCGAAAGAATTTGTAGGCAAACCACGAAAATCTCTAATACGAGGTATAGCGATAGTAATTAAACGATCTAAAAAATCCCATTTACGTTTCCCTCTTAAAGTTACCTTGCAACCAATAGGATAACCCTGACGAATTTTAAAACCAGCTATAGATTTACGGGATTTAGTCACTAAAGGTTTTTGCCCAGAAATTAAAGTTAAATCTAAAACCGCTTGATCAAGAGTTTTCTTTTCAGAAATAACAGTTCCAACTCCCATATTTAAAGTAATTTTCTCAATTCTAGGTACTTGCATTAAAGAATTATAACCACATTGTATCATCAATTTCTGTAATACTGTTTTTTTATAATAATCATACAATCTTGACATGATTATAGTCCCACATTATGTAAATTCTTTTTATTAGATTTAAAGAAACGAACTTTCTTCCCTTCCTCAAATCTAAAACCTATACGATCAGCTTTTTCTGTTATCGAATTAAATATAGCCACATTAGAAATATGAATTCCCGATTCCTTACTAATTATTCCTCCTGGTTTATTTTGAGCCGGAACGGATTTTTGATGTTTTTTAACTACATTAATACCTTCTACAATAATCCTATTTGAAGATAATAATCTTTTTACAATACCTATTTTACCTTTATCTTTTCCTGCTAAAATTACCACTTTATCGTTACAACGTATTTTATTTGCCATATTATGTTCTCCTACCATTTATAATACTTCAGGAGCTAATGAAACAATCTTCATAAATTTTTCTATTCTTAATTCTCGAGTCACTGGCCCAAAAATACGGGTTCCCACTGGTTGTTCAGTACTATTGTTCAATAATACGCATGAATTAGTATCAAAACGAATGATAGAACCATCGGATCTTCTTATACCTTTTTTAGTCCGTACCACCACAGCTTTAAGCACATCACCTTTTTTTACTTTACCTCTTGGAATAGCTTCTTTTACTGTAACTTTTATAATATCTCCAATACCTGCATAACGTCTTCTGGAACCTCCTAAAACTTTAATACACATTGCAGAACGCGCACCAGAATTATCTGCTACATTTAATACACTTTGTTCCTGAATCATGTTAGCACTCCAATAATAACACTTGTTGATTAAAAATAAACAAATTTATAATAAACACCAATATAAAAAATTTATCATTCCATTTTCTCTTACATTTCTGAAAACATGAACAGCCAATTAGTAACTACTGTTCATGCTTATGCTTAGCATAGAATTTTCAAAGTGTCGATTTTTCTAAAATACGTAATAAAATCCAAGATTTTTTTTTAGATATTGGACGACATTCCCGAACTTCTATTGTGTCTCCAATAACGCATTCATTTTTTTCATCATGGAAATGTAATTTTGTTGTACGTTTTATAAATTTTCCATAAATAGAATGTTTGACAAAACGTTCTACAGCTATAACAGCCGTTTTTTGCATTTTATCACTGATCACACAACCTTGTAATATATTATATTTTTTGGTCATGATTGTTTTCCTTTTTCTGACAACAACATTTTCACTTGAGCAATATTTTTACGAACTTTTTTTAACAAATGAGATTGTTTTAATTTACCTGATGATAATTGCATGCGTAGATTAAAATATTCTCTTGATAAATGTAATAATTCAGAATTTAAATCTATAAAATTTTTCTCACGCAGCTTAATAAATTTCATTACATCACCGTTTTAGTAACAAATATAGTTTTAATAGGCAATTTTGCAGCTGCTAATTTAAATGCTTCTCGAGATAATTCTTCAGACAAACCTTCTATTTCATATAAAATTTTACCTGGTTGGATTAAAGCAACCCAATATTCAACGTTCCCTTTCCCTTTTCCCATTCTTACTTCTAATGGTTTTTGAGTAATAGGTTTATCAGGAAAAATTCGTATCCACATTTTCCCTTGTTTTTTTACAGAACGGGTTATAGCTATCCTTGCTGCTTCAATTTGACGAGCTGTTAAACGTCCCCTGTCTACAGCTTTTAAACCAAAACTCCCGAATTGAACATCAGTACTAATAGCAAAACCACGATTCCTTCCTTTATGCATTTTGCGAAATTTAGTTCGTTTTGGTTGCATCATATAAGATAATCTCCTTACTTACGATTCTTACGATAATATTTTTTAGCTTGAGAAATCGGCTTTTCTAAAATTTTTACAGCAGACATGCCACCTAAAATTTCTCCTTTAAAAATCCATACTTTTACTCCAACAATACCATATGTGGTATGTGCTTCTGAAGCATTATATTGGACATCAGCACGTAATGTATGTAATGGGACTCTCCCTTCACGATACCATTCTTTTCTTGCTATTTCTGCCCCTCCTAAACGTCCACTTATTTTAACTTTTATCCCTTTTGCTCCTTGTCGCATGGCGTTTTGAACTGCTCTTTTCATAGCTCGACGAAACATTATTCTTCTTTCTAATTGAGAAGTAATATTATCGGCTACTAATTTTGCATCTAACTCTGGTTTTCTTACTTCTGAAATATTAATTTGTGCAGGAACACCAGCTATAATAGCTATAGCTGCTCTTAATTTTTCTACATCTTCTCCTTTTTTTCCTATAACAATTCCGGGACGTGCTGTATAGATAGTAATTCGAATACTTTTAGCTAGACGCTCAATAATAATTCGAGATACAGACGCTTTAAATAACTCTTTTTTTAAAAAACTTCTAACTTGAAAATCACTGTTTAAATTATCAGAAAAATCTTTACTATTAGAAAACCAAACAGAATTCCAAGATTTAATTATTCCCAATCGCATGCCATTAGGATGTACTTTTTGACCCATTACTAGTCTCCAAAATCTTAGCGATCAGAAACAACTACGGTGATATGACTGGTACGTTTTAAAATTCGATCAGCGCGACCTTTAGCACGTGGCATCATTCGTTTCATAGTTGGTCCTTCATTAACAAAAATTTTTTTTATTATTAAATTATCTATATCGGCACCTTCATTGTGTTCAGCATTAGCTATTGCTGATTCTAATACTTTTTTTACCAAATTTGATGTTTTTTTATTAGAATAAATAAGTATTTCTAAAGCTTTTTGTACTTTTTTACCACGAATTAAATTAGCAACCAAACGAACCTTTTGTGCAGATGAACGAGCTTGACGATATTGAGCTAAAACTTCCATTTGTTCCTCTTTTTGCTAACGTTTTTTAACTTTACGATCAGCAGCATGCCCTTTATAAGTCCTAGTTAAAGAAAATTCTCCTAATTTATGACCTACCATATCTTCGGTAATAAAAACAGGAACATGTTGACGACCGTTATGTATTGCTATAGTTAAACCAATCATATTTGGAAAAACAGTAGAACGACGAGACCAAGTACGTAATGGTTTTTTATCATTTTTTTTAATAGATTTTTCTACTTTCTTTAATAAATTGAGATCAATAAAAGGACCCTTTTTAAGAGAACGTGGCATTCTTTATCCTCTGTAATTATTTATTTCGACTTCGTAAGATAAACTTATCAGTACGTTTATTTTTTCTAGTTTTCTTTCCTTTAGTCTGAACACCCCACGGAGTCACTGGGTGTTTACCAAAATTCCTACCTTCTCCTCCTCCGTGTGGATGATCAACAGGATTCATAGCAGTACCCCTAACTGTTGGTCTAACACCTCTCCACCTAGAAGCTCCAGCTTTTCCTAATACTCTTAACATATGTTCTGAATTTCCTACTTCTCCAACAGTAGCTCTACAATCAGATGGTATCTTTCTCATTTCTCCAGATCTTAATCTAATCGTAACATAAGTATTTTCACTAGCTACTAATTGTACGAAACTTCCAGCTGAACGTGCTATTTGACCTCCCTTTCCAGGTTTCATTTCCACATTATGAACTAATTCTCCTACTGGAATATTTCTTAAAGGTAATGCGTTTCCTACTTTAATAGATTCTTTAATACCAGAAATAACTTTGTCTCCAATAGATAAACCTTTGGGAGCTAAAATATAATTGCGTTCCCCATCTTTATATAAGATTAAAGCAATATTTGCTGAACGATTAGGATCATATTCAAAACGTTCTACAACAGCTGGAATACCATCTTTTATTCTTTTAAAATCAAGAATTCTATATGCTCTTTTATGACCTCCACCTATATGACGAGTAGTAATTCGACCAGCATTATTCCTTCCGCCTGTTTTAGTATTCTTTTTTGTTAGTAAAGAAAATGATTTACCTTTATACAAATTTTTTTTGACCACTTTAATAACATGACGACGACCAGGAGATGTCGGTTTACATTTAATAATTGCCATTTTTTTCCCTACAACTAATCTACATTGCTGAGTAAATCTGCATTTTGACCTTTTCTTAAAGTAATATAAGCTTTTTTCCAATTTTTATGACGACTTACTTGATTCCCTTTACGTTTTATTTTTCCTTTAACTACAAGAGTGTTAATAGAACTTACTTTTACTTTAAATAATTCTTGTACAGCTTGTCTTATCGTAGACTTCTTTGCGTCCTTTTTTACTTTAAAAACAACTGTATTATATTTTTCTGCAGATAAAGAAGATTTTTCTGAAATTTTAGGAGAAAGTAATACTTTAAAAATAAGATTCTTATGTGTCATGAAAACATTTCCTCTATTTTACTAATAGCTTCCGTTGTTAAAATAATCTTTTCAAAAGAAATTAAACTAACTGGATTAATTAAATTAACATCACAAACATCTACTTTATATAAATTACGAGAAGCTAAAAATAAATTATGATCTATTCCTTTAATAATAATTAGTACATTTTTCAATCCTATATCTTCTAATTTTCTCACTAATAACTTAGTTTTAGGAAAATCTAAAGAAAATTTTTTAAAAATTATAAGACGATTTTGACGTACTAATTCTGAAAAAATACTTTGCATGGCACCACGATACATCTTACGATTAACTTTCTGTTCATAATCTTGAGGTTTAGATGCAAATGTAACACCACCAGAACGCCATAAAGGACTTCTGATTGATCCAGCTCTTGCTCTTCCTGTCCCTTTTTGACGCCATGGTTTTTTACCAGATCCGGAAACTTCAGCACGACTCTTTTGAGCTCGTGTCCCTTGCCTAGCACTAGATCTATAAGCCATTACAACTTGATGCACAAGAGACTTATTAAAATCTCGACCAAATGTAACATCAGACAAATGAAATAAGGTTGATTCATCTTTAAGTAATAATTCCATATTATAGTCCTCATGCTTTTATAGCTGGTTTAACAATAAGATCACTACCAGTTGCACCAGGAACAGAACCCTTTATTAATAACAAGTTTTGATCAGCATCGATTCTAACTACTGTTAAACTTTGAACTGTAACTCGAACGTTGCCTAAATGACCAGCCATTTTTTTACCTTTAAATACTCTTCCTGGAGTTTGATTTTGACCAATAGAACCAGGTACACGATGAGATAATGAGTTACCATGAGTTGCATCTTGAGTTCTAAAATTCCATCTTTTTACCGTACCACAAAATCCTTTTCCTTTAGAAATACCAGTAATATCAACTTTTTTTACATTAATAAAAACGTTTACATTAACTATATTTCCAATTTTAAAATCTTTTAAATCAGAAACTCTAAATTCCCATAAACCACGACCAGCTTTTACTCCTGATTTAAGAAAATGACCAGATTCAGGTTTTTTTAACTGATTAAATTTTTTAATTCCTGTAGTAACTTGTATAGCTTTATATTTATCATTATCTAAATTTTTAATTTGAATAATACGATTTTCTTTTATTTCAATCGCTGTAACAGGTATAGAAACACCTTCTTTAGTAAAAATTCGTGTCATACCTAATTTTTTTCCAACTAAACCTATCATTTTACAACCCTTTGATCATGCATGTAATTATCTTATTAATCAAGGCTGATCTGTACGTCTACACCAGCAGCAAGATCTAATCGCATTAAAGCATCCACTGTTTTTTCAGTAGGTTCAACAATATCAATTAGTCGCTTATGTGTACGAATTTCATATTGATCACGTGCATCTTTATTAACATGAGGAGAAATTAAAACAGTAAAACGTTCTTTACGCGTAGGCAGTGGTATAGGACCACGAACTTGCGCTCCCGTTCTTTTAGCAGTTTCAACAATTTCTGAAGTTGATTGATCTATTAATCGATGATCAAAAGCTTTAAGACGAATACGTATTCTTTGGTTCTGCATAAAATCAGAACTCCAATTTTATAAAAACTAAAAAACACCTTTCTTACTAAATAATTAGTAAGTTGGCGTAGTAGTTTAATGCATAACTCCAAAATTAGGAGTATTAAGTCCTTATATTATATAAGAAATTTAAATAATTTAAAATAAAAATTCTATATCAATTAAAAATTAAAATTTGTATAAAATAAGGAAGATATTTTAACATTCTTTTAAAAATAAACATACATAGTTTTTAAAAATTAAAATAAAATATATT
Organism: Buchnera aphidicola (Pemphigus obesinymphae); assembly: GCF_026122815.1. Lineage (GTDB taxonomy): Bacteria > Pseudomonadota > Gammaproteobacteria > Enterobacterales > Enterobacteriaceae > Buchnera_C > Buchnera_C aphidicola_BJ. The sequence continues at coordinate 83,633 of NZ_JAIWQW010000001.1, forward strand.
TTTAAAAATTAATAATAATATTTATTAAAAAATTGTCAATATTTCAACTTTATAAAAAATTCTTATAAATAATAAAATTATCTAAACGTGCGCTGAATATTTTTTCAATAACCATAATGTTATTATTATAAAAAACATATTCTATTTTGTAAACTGTAGTATTTAAAAATTATGTTTCTATATTTTATATTAAATACGGAAGAGCTGATAAAGCTCTTCCGTATTTAATATAAATCAACCTTTCAATTATCCTATTCAATAAAATATTAATTAACTAATTACCTTAATAACAACACCAGCTCCAACCGTACGACCACCTTCACGAATTGCAAAACGCAGTCCTTCAGACATTGCAATAGGATGAATTAATGTTACTGTCATTTTAATATTATCTCCAGGCATAACCATTTCTATATCCTGAGGTAATTCAATAAAACCGGTTACATCTGTAGTTCTAAAATAAAATTGAGGCCGATATCCTTTAAAAAAAGGTGTATGGCGACCACCTTCTTCTTTTGAAAGTACATAAACCTCTGATTCAAATTTAACATGAGGGTGAATGGTTCCTGGTTTGGCTAATACTTGTCCTCTTTCTATATCTTCTCGTTTAGTGCCTCGTAATAAAATTCCAACATTTTCTCCTGCTCTCCCTTCATCTAATAATTTACGAAACATTTCAACACCAGTACATATTGTTTTTATAGTATTCTTTATTCCAACAATTTCCACTTCTTCACCAACTTTTATAATACCTTGCTCTACTCTACCAGTCACAACTGTCCCTCTACCAGAAATAGAGAATACATCTTCTATAGGAAGTAAAAACGGTTTTTCTATTGATCTTATCGGTTCTGGAATATAACTATCCAATAAATTAGCTAAATCAATTATTTTTTCTTCCCACTCCGGAACACCTTCTAATGCTTTTAGAGCCGAACCCCTTACAATAGGAGTATCATCACCTGGAAAATCATATTGTGTCAATAAATCTCTAACTTCCATTTCAACCAATTCTAATAATTCTTCATCATCAACAGCATCACATTTATTTAAAAACACAATTATATAAGGTACACCTACTTGACGACCTAACAAAATATGTTCACGTGTTTGTGGCATAGGACCATCACTAGCAGCTACTACTAAAATAGCTCCATCCATTTGAGCAGCTCCTGTAATCATATTTTTTATATAATCTGCATGCCCAGGACAATCAACATGTGCATAATGTCTACTAAGAGTGTCGTATTCAACATGAGAAGTATTTATAGTAATGCCTCTGGCTTTCTCCTCAGGAGCATTGTCTATTTGATCAAAAGCACGAGGAGATCCTCCATATTTTTTAGCCAATACGGTAGTAATAGCGGCTGTTAAAGTTGTTTTACCGTGATCAACGTGACCTATCGTTCCTACATTAATATGAGGTTTTAATCTTTTAAACTTTTCTTTAGACATAAAATATAACCTTTATTAAAATTTTTAAATATAAAAAATCATTTTTCTCGTTCTAAAATAATGTTTTTAGCTATATTATTAGGAGCCTCTGCATACTGTAAAAATTCCATAGAATAAGCTGCTCTTCCTTGACTCTGAGAACGTAAATCCGTAGCATATCCGAACATTTCAGATAAAGGTACTTTAGCAAAAATAATTTTTCCATTTATCATATTATTCATGCCTTCGATAATACCTCTTCGACGATTTATGTCACCAATAACATCTCCCATATAATCTTCTGGAGTTTCTATTTCCACTTTCATAATAGGTTCTAGTAAAATTGGTTTAGCCTTTTTAAAAGCATGCTTAAATGCTATTGATGCAGCTAATTTAAACGCTATTTCAGAAGAATCTACATCATGATAAGATCCGAAATGTAAACGTACACCTATATCTACAACTGGGTATCCTGCCAAGGGTCCATATTTTAACTGTTCTTGAATCCCTTTATCTATTGCTGAAATATATTCTCCTGGAATGACACCACCTTTGATATCATTTATAAAATTATAACTGGATTCACTTCCTGGTTCTAATGGAAATATATCAATCACTACATGTCCATATTGACCTCGTCCTCCAGATTGCTTAATATGTTTCCCTTCTATATTTTTTACTGTTTCCTTAATAGTTTCTCTGTAAGCAACTTGAGGTTTGCCAATATTTCCACTAACGTTAAATTCCCTTTTCATACGATCAACAATAATTTCTAAATGTAATTCTCCCATACCTGCAATAATAGTTTGATTAGATTCTTCATCCGTCCATACCCGAAATGAAGGGTCCTCTTTTGCTAATCTATTTAAAGCCAAACCCATTTTTTCTTGATCAGATTTTGTTTTTGGTTCTACAGAAATAGAAATTACTGGTTCAGGAAATTCCATGCGTTCTAAAATAATTCTAGAATTTTGATCACATAAAGTATCACCTGTTGTTACATTTTTTAAACCAATAGCTGCAGCTATATCACCAGATCGTACCTCTTTTATTTCTTCTCTTTTATTTGCATGCATTTGAACAATTCGTCCAAATCTTTCTTTTTGAGATTTTACAGAATTAAATACAGTATCTCCTGATTTCACTACTCCAGAATACACTCTAAAAAATGTCAAATTTCCAACAAATGGATCACTGGCAATCTTAAACGCTAATGCTGAAAAAGGTTCCTCATCATTACATTTAGGTAAAATAGTTGAATTTTTTGCTCTGTTCGAAATTTCTTGTTTTAATCCTATATCTGTTGGAGATGGTAAATATTCTATTACTGCATCTAATAAAGCTTGTACTCCTTTATTTTTAAATGCGGATCCGCAAGTAATAATAACAATTTCGTTATTTAAAACTCTTTGCCGAAGTGCTAATTTTATTTCTTCTTCAGAAAGTTTTTCTCCATTTAAATATTTTTCCATAATTTCTTCATTTGCTTCGGCTGCAGATTCAATTAAATTATGATGCCATTTTCTAGATAAATCTAACATATCGACAGGAATATCTGAATAAGTAAAAGTCACTCCTTGATCTTTATCGTTCCAACTAACAGATTTCATTTTTATTAAATCAATTATTCCTACGAAATTCTCTTCGCTACCTATTGGTAAATGAATAAGAACAGGATTTGCAGCAAGACGATTTTTAATTTGTTTAACTACTTTTAAAAAATTTGCTCCCATACGGTCCATTTTATTAATAAATGCAATTCTAGGTACCTTATATTTGTTTGCTTGACGCCAAACAGTCTCAGATTGAGATTGAACACCTCCAACCGCACAATAAACCATAACAACACCGTCTAATACCCGCATAGAACGTTCAACTTCTATGGTAAAATCAACATGTCCTGGTGTATCAATAATATTAATTCGATGTGGTGTAAACTGATCAGCCATTCCTGACCAAAATGCAGTCGTTGCAGCAGAAGTAATAGTAATACCTCTCTCCTGTTCTTGTGCCATCCAATCCATAGTTGCTGCTCCATCATGAACTTCGCCAATTTTATGATTAATTCCTGTATAAAACAAAATTCGTTCAGTCGTGGTCGTTTTTCCAGCATCTATATGAGCACTAATTCCAATATTTCTATAATTGGTAATAGGAGTAGTACGAGCCATTTTATTCCTCTGGTTACCTAATAGTCTAAATTGTTAATCAATAAAAAAGAATGGCTTTACCTGTTGATTAACGTATATATAATTCATTACTGCAATAAATAGTTTTTACCAACGATAATGTGCAAAAGCTTTGTTTGCTTCTGCCATTCTGTGTACTTCTTCCTTTTTTTTCACAGCATTCCCTTTATTTTCGAAAGCATCTTGCAATTCATTGGATAATCTGAGAAACATCGATTTATCTGGACGTTTACGCGCTGCTTCGACAATCCAACGCATAGCTAAAGTATTTCTTCGTACCGGACGAACTTCCACCGGAACTTGATAAGTAGAACCACCAACACGACGAGATTTTACTTCTACTGTTGGACGAACATTCTCTAATGCGAGATTAAAAATATCTAATTCTAACTTACCTATATGTTCTGATATTTTTTTTAATGCTTTATAAACTATCACTTCAGCGATTGATTTTTTCCCATCTACCATTAATATGTTAATAAATTTAGCCAATATTTCAGATGAAAATTTTGGATCTGGTAAAATTTTACGATTACCAATTACACGACGCCGAGGCATAAATACTCCTTTCCCATAAAAAAATTATTTTTGTTTTTATTTATATTTATACTTTTGTTTTTTTTACACCATATTTAGAACGACCTTTTTTACGATCTTTTACTCCTGAACAATCTAAAGAACCCCTAACAATATGGTAACGAACCCCTGGCAAATCCTTTACTCGTCCACCTCTTATTAAAATTACCGAATGCTCTTGCAAATTATGGCCTTCTCCACCTATATAAGCAGTCACTTCAAAACCATTGGTTAACCGAACACGACAAACTTTTCTAAGAGCTGAATTAGGTTTTTTAGGAGTAGTTGTATAAACTCTTGTGCATACTCCTCTTTTCTGAGGACATTTATCCAAGGCCGGTACGTTACTTTTTATATTTCTACGAACACGGGGTCTGCGGACCAACTGATTAACTGTGGCCATGAAATCTCCTATTATAAAATTTTTATGATTTCTAATAAAATAAATTAAATTGAATATACTATTATTATGCAGAATTTAGAATGGTTAAAAAATATTCTAGAATAAAATAACTAATTGCTTACCAATTCATTTGCTGTTGATTTTTTTCAGTTAGAAACACAAATTTTTGGTAATCGATCATAATAAATCCAGTTGCAATTTTTTTACAAAGACCGCGCGCCGCTAGATCTTCTTTTAAAACATAGAGATTAGCTGATGAATTTAATAAATCTCTTAAAAAATAGTTTTTATCTACAGCAATAATTACACCATCTTGTAATGCTAATAAATCATCTGATTTCTTTAAAATATTAAATAATAATATCATATTACTTTTAAAAGGGGAATTCATTAAAGTATGTAACATACTAAACACCTCTTAAAAATTAATAATTCCATCACATTCATCTAATTTTTTTTGAAGAATATTCTTACTTAAAATCTGAATATCTAATAAAAAAATATCTTTTTCAAAAACACCTCGTTCTATTAAAGAATCAGAACAAAAGTAAAATTTGTTAATACCATACAAAGGCAAAATACAAAACGCAGGTGTATAATTACGCGAGAATATATATTCTGGTTTTTGATTCTTTATTAATTGAAAAATTCCATCACCAATAAAAAAAATGGAAATATACTGAATTGTCAAAGAAGCAGACAAAATTAAATCTAAACCTTCTCTACCAAAATCAGTACCATGCGGTGCATAAGAAAAAACAAAAGCTATATTTTTCATAAAATCACATTAAAATTGTACAACACGATCACATTTTCGAATAGATTCAGATAATTCACCTAATCCAGTTAACGTAAAACCTTTAGCTAAATTTCCTATTTGAATACCAAATCGTAATGCCTGTTCATCACTTATTACTCCCCTTCTAGCAGCTGCACTAATACAAATGTTTAATTTTATATTAAATTGAGAATGGAAATCTTGCCAAGAATTAACTAAATTAAATTCATCTTCAGCCGGAGATACCATCTTATTTGCATTTAATACACCACTAAAATAAAAAAAAATACTATCTAATTTATGTCCACAATCAATTAAAGCACGAGAAAAAAATAAAGCTGTCCTGGAATTTTGTTTTCCGTATGCTGAACCTGTAACTATAACCAAATAATTCATATAATTTAAACCATAATATTGGAAACATAAATTATATCTTATGGACACATAATATAATTTAAGAATTGAAAAAAATTTTAAACATGTTAAATTTTTAATTGCATAATAATAAAAATTAATTTAATTTGACATAGGTTTTACATCAATTAATTCTATATCAAAGATTAATGTTGAATTACCAGGAATTCCTGGAACTCCATTTTCTCCATAAGCTAATTGAGGCGGTATTACTAATTGAATTTTCCCACCCTTACTAATATATTTAATACCTTCTTGCCACCCTTGAATTACATCTTTTATAGATAACCATATTGGTCCACTTGTATATGAATTATCAAATTCACTACCATCAATTAACGTTCCTTTGTAATTTACTAAGATCATACCTTTATCTTTTAGAAATTGCCCATCTCCTAATTTTTTTATTAAAACACATAAACCAGTTGAAGTTTTTTTTACACCTATTTTTTTTTCAAAATTAGATATATATACTTTTCCTTGAATATAATTTTCTTCAGCTCTTTTTTTTAACATCATTATCTCTGTATTTTTCAATTTGTATTCTAGATTTCTCAATCTATTAGCAATTTCTTCATTAGACAATTTTAATGTTCCAAACATTGTATCTTGCAACCCTAAAATAAATTTTGTTTTATCTAAAAAAAATCCTAAATTTTCCTGATCTATCAATGAACGTTCCATGTAACTACCTAATGAAACTCCTAACGCATAAGAAATTTTTTCATTGTTATTTTTAAAACTAGAAGTATGATTAATGTGAGATATATTTTTTTTTACTTCAATTAATCTAAAAAAATTAGATGCTAAACAAACACCAGAACTAAAAAATAAAGTATATGTTATACAAATAAACGTAAATATATTAAAAAATTTCTTTAAAAAAACATTTTTTTTGTTTTTCATGATTATATTATTTCTATATTTTTATAATAATAAATATTATACTTGATTATCAGCATAAAATCTTCATTTTACATTGCAGATTTAATTTATTTATGAAAAATATTCATTGAAAATTTAATCAAATATATGAGATATAAAAATCAACATCATTATTAATAATATCAATTTTAAAAATTTTTTTTAAGTAAAATAATTATTTTACATATAATCATACTTACATGTTAAAAAAACATCCAAAATTTAATTCAAATAAAAAATAAAACTAATATCTTTATGACCTGAAAATATAAAAATTAAATTTTTATCAACATTGGAAAATAATTTTTAATGAAAACTTATACTAATAACACCTATACGCAAATTTTATATCATAATTAATATTATTATTAAAATCATTGAAAAAATTGATACATAAAATACGATATAAAATTATTTAAAATAACATTTATTATTTAAAATACTTAATTTTTACACAAAAAAAAATAAAGCAAAAATATTAAATATTATAAATCAATATAAAATCATAACGAATATAGATTACAAATTATATAAAATAAATCAAATTTATCTAAAAATAAGATAATATTACATAATCACATTAATTAAATTCTTAATCATAATTAAAAAATAATTTAATGATATTGTTAAATATGACAAAATAATAAGTTTTTAATAAAAAATATATTAAAAATTACAGTACAAACATATTTATCTAAAAGTAAATAAATTTAAAATTGTTTATTAGTTATGTTTCCAAAAATTTATTTTTCCCAAAAATATATTTTCTATTCCCTAATTTATTCTGCAAAAATCTATTTTATATCAAAAAAAATCTAAACAAATAAAACAATATCAACAAAAATATTACAAATATTTATTAATTTCTAAAAATTTCTTTTGATATTATATTGCGTATAAAAAATATAAATTAATAAAATGTATGTAGATATAACAACACATATTAAATTCAGTATCACAATCACAAAATTAACTTTTATATAAAATACAAATAGTTTATGACTAACTTTTTATTTTAGATAAATGTTACACTGGAAAATAAAAATATATATCTTATATACGAAAAAATGTTTTATGTATATAAAATGCACATTACATACAATAAAATTGCTATAAATATTTTATCTTGATATAACTTGATATCAATCACATTTTTTAAAAATTTAAATTTTTTGCTGATATATTACCAAAAACAAATTATATAACATCATATATATTCTATTTAATTAAAAAGCAAGTATGAATCATTTATTCATAATAAAAAATAAATAAAATTAAATAAATTTATTTCAGGATACTAACATATGACAAGAACAAATCGTATAAGTCTTATTTGGATTAGTTTTTTTTCTTATGCTTTAACTGGTGCATTAATTGTTGTTACAGGATTGATAATGGGAAACGTATCAGAATATTTTAAAATATCTTTATCATACACCAGCAATATTTTTACTTTTTTAAATGCTGGTATCTTAATATCTATTTTTTTAAATGCTTGGTTAATGGAAATTATTCCATTAAAAAAACAAATTATTGTAGGTTTTTTTCTTATGGTACTATCAATATGTGTATTAATATTAAATCATAATTTAATATTTTTTTCATTTAGTATTTTTATGCTAGGTATTATAAGTGGAATTACAATGTCAATAGGAACTTTTTTAATTACTCATTTGTATACAGGAAACAAAAGAGCTTCTTTATTGTTATTAACAGATTCTTTTTTCAGCATGTCAGGTATGTTTATTCCTATTTGCACTACTTTTTTATTAAAGGAAAATTTTCAATGGTACTGGGTATACACATTAATAGGGATTATTTACTTATTTATCTTCTTATTAACAATATACTCAAAATTTCCAAATTTAAATTCTACTCCTCAAGAAAAAAAAATAAAGCAAAAAGAAAAATATAGTACCAGTACATTTTTGTTATCTTTATCAGCATTATGTTATATTTTAGGACAATTAGGATTTATTTCATGGATTCCAGAATTTTCGATAAAATTGATAGGGACAAATATTGTCGATGCTGGGAAATTAGTTAGCAATTTCTGGATGGCATATATGTTTGGTATGTGGTGTTTTAGTGGAATCTTGAAATTTTTTGATTTACAAAGAATGATGTTTTTTCTCACAGGTATTTCCTGTGTATTAATGTATTTATTCATTCAAAATACAAATTATGAATATTTAAAATGGATCATAATTTTATTAGGATTTTTTTCTAGTGCTATTTACACTCTAATAATTACATTAGGATCTTTACAAACTAAAAAAACTTCTCCAAAAGTCATTAATTTTATTTTAACATCTGGAACAATAGGAACGTTATTAACGTTTATTATCACCAGTCCTATTGTTGCTCAATTTGGAATTAAAGGAGCATTATTCACCGCAAATATTTTATATTTAATAGTTTTTATACTGTGCTTCATTTTAGGTTTTTTTTCAAAACATAGAAAATATTCATAATAAATTGTCGATATGTTATACGATTAAAATACGTAATAAAATATATATTATCGTAAACCTAAAACATCATATACATTCTTTAACGTTCTTCTTGCATATTTACGTGCTTGTAAAGCACCTTTTATCATAATTTTTTCTAAATAAGATTCATCTTTGCGATATAAAGAATAAGATCTTTGTATCTTCAATATCAAAGTAGATAGCGCATCAAATAACGATTCCTTAAATTCTCCATATAATTTTCCAGCGAATTCTTTTTCTAATTCAAAAATTGTTTTTCCTGTGATACAAGAAAAAATTGTTAATAAATTAGAAATACCTGGTTTTTTTTCGATATTATAATAAATTTTTGCTGGTTGCTCTGAATCAGTGACGGATTTTTTTATTTTTTTTCGAATAGAATCTATTTTTTCCAATAAAAAAATAGAGTTGTTTTTATTAACATTAGATTTTGACATTTTTTTTACAGGTTCCAACAAAGACATAATTTTAGACCCTTGTTGAGATAATAACACAGAAGGAATAGTGAATACTTTTTTACCATATATAGTGTTGAAACGATTAGCAATATCAATCACTAATTCTAAATGTTGTTTTTGATCTAAACCCACTAAAACATGATTAGTTTGGTATAATAAAATATCAGATGCCATCAAAATAGGATAATTAAACAAAGCAACATTAATATTTTTATTAACATTTTTAAACTTACTTTTAAACTGTGTCATACGTGTTAATTCTCCAAAATAAGAATAACAATTTAATATCCAGTTTAATTGAGCATGCTCATAAACATGAGATTGTACAAAAATAATACTTTTTTTTGGATCTACACCACAAGCTAAATATAAAGATAAAGTATCAAATATATTTTTACGTAACACTTTACTTTCATTTTTAACAGTAATTGCATGTAAATCAGCTATACAATAAATACAATTGTATTCTTGCTGCATTGTGTTCCATTTAGATAAAACACTTAAATAATTACCAATTGTTAAACTACCTGTCGGTTGTACAGCACTCAATAAAATTGATTTATTATTTTCCATTATAAATTTCTATTTTTAAATAATATATTTTTTTTAAAATTAATGAATAACTCCATGAGAAACAGAATCCAACTCATCACGCATATTTCTTATAGTTTTTTGATAATTATTAGAATTAAAAATTGCCGACCCAACAATAAAAACATTTGCACCAGCTAAAGCTATATTAGCAATGTTATTTACTTTTACACCTCCATCTACAGCTAATAATATATTATATGCACTTTTATCAATTTTTTTCCTAACCTCACGTAATTTTTCTAAAGCAGAAGGAATGAAATCTTGACCTCCGAATCCTGGATTCACTGACATCAATAATATCATATCTAGTTTATCCATTACATAATCTAGAAAACCAATTGGTGTTGCTGGATTAAAACCTAGTCCTACTTTACAACCATGAAATTTTATTAAATCCAAAGTACGATCTAAATGATCTGTAGATTCTGGATGAACAGTTATATAATTGGCTCCAGCTAACGCAAATTGAGGAATTAAATTATCCACAGGTTTTGTCATAAGATGTACATCAATATCTGCATGTATCTTATACTGTCTTAATGATCGTAATACCATGGGACCCATGGTTAAATTAGGAACAAAATGATTATCCATTACGTCAAAATGAACCATGTCAATACCTGAATCTAAAACTTTCTTTGTTTCATCACCTAGACGAGCAAAATCAGCTGATAAAATTGAAGATGCCAGAAAAAAAATTTTCATAATTATCTCATAAGGATGGTATTATTTACCATTAAGTAATATATCTGTAAGTAATAGAAATCACTTTTACAGTATGTATTTTATTACATTCAATATTAAATAATAATACAACACAAATATTAAATATATAATCTTAAAAAAAATAAGAAAATTAATATAAAAAACATTAAAATAATTATTTTTAAAAAATAAAATAAAAAAAATAAAAAAATCAATAAAGGGAGCAATTGCATTTTCTTTAATCTTAACATAATGTTATTATCACAAATAAAAATAAATTTTAAAATAAAGGTTATTATCTTGCGTATTTCATTCAGGTAAATAATTAAAAATTTCATATATTCTATATATATTAAATATTACAAACATTTATATCCTTATAAAAAATTATTTTACTTCTATATATAAAAATTAATTTAAAATAATACGTTTTATCTTTATCTTATAAATAAGCAATAAATTTCTTAATATATTATTTTTAATAAAACTAAAAGTTTTTGACTAATAAAATAGTCACTTATGTTTATATATATAAAAATAAATTAATAACAAAAATATAGTTTTAACTATATTACTCCCTAGTTATTTTGAATACAATCTGTAATTACAGATTTAATAATATTTTCATCAATTCCAGTAAAAACCTTAGCTTCACCAATTTTTACTGGCAAAATCATTCTTATAACACCAGATATTACCTTTTTATCTCTCATAAAATAAGGAAAATAAGAAGAAGGTAACATATTTTTAGGTCCCTTAATCGGCAAACCGACTCTAATCATCAATTTTTCTATACGCTTAACATCCTTATGTTTTAATATTCCTATTTTTTCTGAAGTTCGAGCTGCCATAATAATACCAGCTGATACCGCTTCCCCATGTAACCAATTTCCGTATCCTACATGAGATTCTATAGCATGTCCATAAGTATGTCCTAAATTTAATAAAACACGACTATCTGACTCTTTTTCATCTAATTCTACTAATCTTAATTTAAATTTACAACAAGTTGAAATACAATGTTTCATTAACTTAATATCGAGATTTAATAACCCATCTATATTTTTTTCTAACCAAATAAAAAAATCACTGTCAAAAATAATAGCGTACTTTACTATTTCAGCTATGCCTGAAACTAACTCTCTTTTAGGTAAAGTATGTAAAAATTGTATATCAATTACAACAGAAGCAGGTTGCCAAAAAACACCAATCATATTTTTCCCTAAAATATGATTAACGGCAGTTTTTCCTCCTACAGAAGCGTCTACCTGAGATAACAATGTTGTTGGAATTTGAATATACCTTACTCCTCTCTGATATATAGCTGCACTAAAACCAGTAATATCACCTATCACTCCACCTCCTAATCCAATTAAAGTTGTATCTCTTCCATGGGTATTTTCTAATAAAGAAGAAATTATAAATTCCATTTCACGCAAATTTTTATATTTTTCTCCATCTGATAAAATAACTTGATCAACTTCAATTCCTTTTTCAGTAAGACAACGTAGTACATGATCTTTCCAAATATTAGCTAATGTTTTATTTGTTACCAACATTGCTTTGTTACCTAATTCTAAAGGATAAAATATATTTTTTTCTTCCAATAAATTAGAACCTATACTAATAGTATAACTTCTTTTACCTAAATCAACATTCAATTTTTCCATATTTCATCAATTTCCATACAATATAAAAAAAATTAATGGTGTTTTTCTAATAAATAGATAATACGATTAGAAACAATTTTCGCACTTTTCTCATCTGTATTTACTACTATATCCGCTATCTCGTGATATAATGGATTTCTTTCATATGCTAAATTTTCTAATTTTTTTCGACGAGTTAATATATCTTTTTGTAATAACGGACGTTTTCTATCTCGTTGAGTACGTAACAATTGTTTTTCAATTGTTGTCTTTAAATAAATTACGGTACCACGAGCAGAAAGATGATTACGTGATTCTCGAGATAATACAGAACCACCTCCTGTAGCTAATACAATACCATGAAGTTGGGTAAGTTCATCAATTATTTTTTTTTCTCGATCTCGAAATCCTTGTTCACCTTCTACATCAAAAACCCAACTTATGTCAGCACCTGTGCGCTTCTCAATTTCTTGATCAGAATCATAAAATTCCATACTAAGTTGTTGAGATAATTGACGACCAATAGTACTTTTACCTGCACCCATAGGCCCAATTAAAAAGATATTTCTTTTTTCTGCCATTTTTTTAAATATTATAAAATATAACGTGTTAATAATACCTACATTTATAAAAAATATGCTAGTAGGACATAAATTGTATTGGTAAAAATTATTACATATTTACATTATAACATTACTAAAAATTTGATCAATTGAAAATTTTACTTTTACAGTTTGTTTTTATATTTTTATCTATAAAATATAACTAATATGTAAATTTTTTTATATTAATTATTGAAATATTTTAATTTTCAAACGAAATCAAAAATATCTTTAGTAAAAAATACTATCAAAAATGTACGATATTTATAATATATTAAATAATTATAATTTTATTCGTTTTTAACACTATATGTTTAACTGATAAATTTTATTTATTAATATATCTTTAATAACTATAAATTTTTTAAAAAATAAGAAAAATAATTTTTAAAAACATTTTTTTAATTGAGAAAAGATTCATTTATCTATGCTATTCTTTATATTAAAAATAAATTTATATATATAAAAATATAAAATAGAAAAATAAACTATATTTAATAAAAAATTTTATTTTTAACAAAATATTAATTCTACCAAATACGTGTAAAATATTATATATACATAAATTTTTAATTTATTGATGTCAATTATATATATCATTACTATAAAACAAAAAATTGATACATGACATAAAACATAATACCCCATTTATGATAAAAAATCGATAATATTTAATCAAATAGCATAATGTATTACTTCTTAAAAACTATTTTTAAAATGATATACTTTTTCTAAAAAAATAATATCTAATATTATCAAAACTTATAAAAATTTAAAACATGAAATAACTTGATCTTATTTCTTATATTAATTATTATGTTTTTAGATTTAAAAAATATATAAACAACAGGTGAGGTGTCCGAGAGGCTTAAGGAGCACGCCTGGAAAGCGTGTATTATGGAAACGTATCAAGGGTTCGAATCCCTTCCTCACCATAAATAATAGAATTGCTTTATTTTAAAACTTAATTTACATTTTACACTTAAATTAAAATTATATGAATTTATGAATTTTACAATAAAGTAGATTCTAAAGCCAAACGAATCATTGAATCCAAACTTGACTGTCGATCTTCAGAAGAAATTTTAGTTAATTTTTTTATATGATCTGTCACTGTACAAATAGAAATAGCTTCTATCTTATATTTAGCTGCTAAAGCATACAATCCTGCTGTTTCCATTTCTATACCTAAAATTCCATATTTTTCTATTACATCTAATATTTCTTGATCATCTGAATAAAATAAATCAGTTGTAAATAAATTCCCTATATTAATTTTAACGTTAAGTTTTTTGGCTACCTTAACTATATTAAAAAGCATAGAGAAACTACAAATAGCTGCAAAATCATTATCTTTAAAATTTAACCTATTTACTTTTGAATCAGTACATGCTCCCATACCAACTACGATATCATGCAATTCCATGTTTTCTATAATCGCACCGCATGTCCCTACTCGTATAATTCTTTTTACTAAATATTCTGTTATTAATTCTTTGACATAAATAGAACAAGAAGGTATCCCTATACCATGACTCATAATAGAAATTTTTTTGTTCTTATAAGTTCCAGTATAACCAAACATAGATCTAACATTATTTACTTTAGTAACATTTTTTAAATAATTGTCGGCTATATATTTTGCCCTAATAGGATCACCTGACATAATAACTACATCTGAAAAATCTCCTACTTTAGCATCGATATGAGGAGTAACCATATTAATTTCCTTTAATTAAATAATTTATTAATTATCCTAAGATAAATAAGACATTTATAACATATTAGTTCCATAATCCATTTTAGATAAATTAAAATACTTAGCTAATGTTTGTCCTATGTCTGCAAAAGTTTTTCGATAACCTAAATATTTAGAAACCATACCTGGTCTATAAATTAAAATAGGCACATTCTCTCTCGTATGTTCGGTTCCGGACCATGTAGGATCGCAACCATGGTCTGCTGTTATAATTAAAATATCATCTTTTTTTATTAATCTTAACAATTCAGGTAACCTAGAATCAAATAACTCTAATCCACTTGCGTACCCCGAAACATCTCGACGATGTCCCCAAGAAGAATCAAAATCTACGAAATTAGTAAAAACAATAGTGTTATCCAAAGATGTTTTTATGCGATTTATAGTTTTATCGAATAAATCATTTAATCCAGTAGCCTTTACGTTATGTGTAATACCTACACCAGCATAGATATCATAAATCTTACCGATACCAACAACAATTCCACATTTTTCGTCTATTAACTTCTTTAAAACAGTCGAAGACGTAGGTGAATTAGAAAAATCTTTTCTATTATTTGTTCTTAAAAATTGGTATTTTTTATCACCAATAAATGGTCTAGCAATAACTCTACCAATATTATATTTTTTATCGTTTAAAGTTTGTCTTACTATTTTAGATAAATTATATAATTTTTCCAAACCAAATACTTCTTCATGACACGCAATTTGAAATACCGAATCTTGAGAAGTATAAAAAATAGGTTTTCCAGTAAGAATATGTTCTTCTCCAAAATCATCTAATACCGTTGTTCCAGAAGCATGACAATTACCTAATGATCCAATTAAATGAGACCGTATAAAAATTTCTTTCAGTAACTTCTTATTAAAACTATTTTCTTTTTTTTTAAAATAATCCCAATTAAATAATACGGGAACACCTGCAATTTCCCAATGTCCAGAAATAGTATCTTTACCAGAAGAAATTTCACTAGCATATGCATAACTTCCTATAATATCAGTATCATTATCAATCAAGAATAATGATTTATTTTTAGATTTGTCTATTGATTTACCTAAACCCAAAGACATTAAATTAGGAATTTTTAATGGACCTTTTCTATTTTTATTAGCCATTCCTTTCAAGCAAGCTTGTTGTATATGTCCAAAAGTATCAGCACCTTCGTCACCAAATTTATAAGCATCACTGCTATAACCTATTCCAAAAGAATCTAATACTAAAATAAATGCGCGTTTCATATATTATTATATATCCCAATAACATTAAAAATTATTTTCAAAATATATTTTGATTATTATCAATGAAAATTAAATATTACCTAGTATTAAATTATTTAATAAAAATTGAATATCGTAAAAAACATTAATTTTCTTGAAATTTAGAAAAAATAATATTTGGATAACGCATAATAACAATATTTAAATTAACTAAACTCGGAGCAATATACGTTAGTTCATTATTTCCATCAATTGCTAAATTAGATATATATTTTAATTTAAATTTATTCAACTGCGTGCTATCAGAAGATGATATCCATCGTGCAGCTACAATATTTACACTATCATAGACAGCTTCTATAAAATATTCTTCTTTTAATCTTTCAATAACTACATCAAATTGCAGTTCACCTATTACTCCTAATATTAAATTATTATTTAATATTGGACGAAATGTTTGAACAGCACCTTCTTCTGAAAGTTCTTTTAATCCTTTCAATAACTGTTTTTGTTTAAATGGATTAGTTAATCGAATACACCGAAATATTTCAGGAGCAAAATTAGGAATACCAATAAATTTAATTCGTTCACCTTGTGTAAAAGTATCACCTATCCTAATTGTTCCATGATTATGTATCCCAATAATATCTCCTGGATAAGCACTGTCGACTGAAAATCTATCACCAGCTAAAAATATAAGTGCATCATTGACAACAATATATTTTCCTGTCCTAACATGTAATAATTTAATACCTTTAACATATTTACCTGATACTATTCTCATAAAAGCAACACGATCTCTATGTTTAGAATCCATATTTGCTTGTATTTTAAAAATAAATCCAGAAAAATTTTCTTCATTAGATTCTACTTTTCTAATATCAGTTTTTTTGTATGTTGGACATGGAGCCCAATTTATTAAACTATGCAACATGTGATCTACACCGAAATTACTTAAAGCGCTGCCAAAAAATACTGGAGTTAAATTACCTTTTAAAAAGAAAGAACGTTCAAATTTTGAATAACACCCTTTTATTAATTCCACTTCTTCACGTAATTTATGAGCTGATTCTGTACCAATATTTTTATCTAATAAAATATTGTTTAAATCTGGTATTTTTAAAAAAAATAATTCTTTTTTATTTTTTTTTACATTTTTTTTATAAATCCATATTCCTTTATCATGAATATGATATATACCTTGGAATAAACGTCCGCAATTTATTGGCCAAGTAATAGGAGTGCAAGATATTTTTAATTTATTTTCAATATCATCAAACAACTCTATGGGATCTTTAGCATCTCTATCCAATTTATTAATGAAAGTAATGATAGGCGTATTTCTTAATCTGGTTATATTAATTAATTTTTTAGTTCTTTCTTCTACTCCTTTAGCTGCATCGATAATCATTAAACAACAATCCACTGCAGTAATAATACGATAAGTATCTTCTGAAAAATCTTGATGACCTGGGGTATCCAACAAATTAATTAAATGAAATTTATAATAAAATTGCATGACAGAGCTGGTAATAGAAATACCTCTCTTTTTTTCAATTTTCATCCAATCAGATGTAACGTACGTTCCGGAACCTCTAGCTTTAACGGTACCAGATTTATGAATCACTTTTCCTAACAACAATATTTTTTCGGTTATAGTTGTTTTCCCAGAATCTGGATGAGAAATAATTGCGAAAGTTCTTCTTTTTTCTACTTCCGATAAAAAATTCAAATCTGATTTTTTTTTAATCATTATGATCTATTATTTAATGTTAACACTTAAAATTATTATACAATAATTAAAAAAAACATTTTATATAAAAAAAATACTTATTTTCAAAAATATACAATATACATTTAATATACTATAAATACTCATATTATAGTAATATACATAAACATGTAATATTTTAATTTTTTAACCTGAGAGAGAGAAATGAATAAAAAATTTATATATATTGCTTACACAGGTGGTACCATTGGAATGAAAAATTCAAAAAATGGTTATGTTCCAATGTCTGGTTATTTGCAAAAACAAATAAATAACATGCCTGATTTTCACCAACCAGAAATACCTAATTTTATTATTAACGAGTATCAACCATTAATCGATTCATCCAATATGAGTCCTATAGACTGGCAAATCATAGCTAATGATATTTCTATTAACTATGAAAAATATGATGGATTTATTGTTCTCCATGGTACTGATACAATGTCTTATACTGCATCAGCATTATCTTTTTTATTAGAAAATTTACAAAAACCCGTTATTATTACAGGTTCACAAATACCTCTTTATGAAATACGATCTGATGGTAGACAAAATTTACTTAATTCTTTACTTATAGCAGCTCACTATCCCATTTGTGAAGTAACTCTCTTTTTTAATAACAAATTATATCGAGGTAATAGAACAACTAAAGCTAATGCCAATGGATTTAATGCTTTTATTTCTCCTAATTTTACTCAATTAATCGAAATAGGAATACAAGTTAGATATATATTTAAACCTTTAATAACGGATATTCGTAAAAACTTTAAAATACATCACGTAACTCCACAACCTATTGGAGTAATAATTATCTATCCAGGAATTTCTGCCAAAATTATTCATAATTTTTTACTTCAACCAGTTAAAGCATTAATTTTATGTTCTTACGGAGTAGGAAATGCTCCTCAAAATAAAAAATTTTTAAACGAACTCAAAATAGCTTATCAACGTGATATTATAATTGTTAATTTAACACAATGCGTCTCTGGTTCAGTCAATATGAAAGGGTACGCAACAGGAAATTCACTAGCTAATGTCGGTGTTATTAGTGGATATGATCTAACTATAGAAGCTGCTCTTACAAAACTTCATTTTTTATTTTGTCAAAATTTATCCAATAAAAAAATAAGACAAATAATGCAAAAAAACATAAGAGGAGAATTAACTCCAGAAAATAAATATACATTTAATTAATCAATTATAGAATAAAATTCTATTGTTATATTGAATAATAATATATGATACTGACCATATAAAAATGTTTTTACAATCAATAGTAAGAATGATGACCATGTTTATGAGTTGTTAAATCTGTAATTCCTCTAACTTCTGGAAAAACCTGCAATAATTTTTTTTCTATACCTTCTTTTAAAGTTACACCAATCATTGAACATCCATTACAACTACCACTAAATTTTAATATAACATATCCCAATGTAGTAATGTCAATTAAAAAAACTTGACCACCATGCAAAGATAAAGCAGGATTAATTTCAACATCTAAAAAATACTGTACACGATCTTTTAAAGATAAATCTTCTTTACTTTTTTTACATTTAGCAAAAGGAGCACTTAAAGTTAAATTCGAATTTGTACCTTCTATTTCAAGATCAATTTTAGCGTTTTTTAAAAAATCTACATCGGATACGTTAACATAAACGTTAAAATCAGTATATTTTATTTCCAAATCATTATCTTGTATTTCGTCCTGAGAGTAATATGATACTCCACATTCCGCTTTAGGTGTACCTGGATTAACAACAAAAACTCGAATCTGAGTACCTCTTGCTTCATCTGTAAGCAATTTTTTAAAATATTTTTGGGCTGGTTTAGAAATATAAATCATAATAAGAATACTTAGGTAAGATATTGATTGAAAATAATTAATTATAATACTTATTTATTTTATAACAAGAAAAAAATTATCTTCAAATTTGATATCCATAAAATGGAATAATTTATTTTTAAAAAACATCATGATATATATCATATCAGTGAAAATTGATATTATATATACCGTACTAAAATAAAACACTTTTAGAAAGAAAAAATTATGAATAAATTATATTGGGAAAAAATAGGATCAGGAAACATCAATCTGATACTTTTACATGGGTGGGGATTAAATATAAAAATATGGTATCATATTATTTATAAATTAAATTCACATTTTACGTTATATTTGGTTGATTTACCTGGATTTGGGAAAAGTAGACATTGTTCAGCAATAAAAATTAAATCTACAATAGAAATTTTATCTTACTATATGCCTAAAGATGCTATCTGGTTAGGTTGGTCTCTTGGAGGTTTAATTGCTAACATGATGGGTTTATACTATCCTAAAAATGTACGAGCAATTATTAACGTATCTTCTTCTCCTTGTTTCACAATTCGTCCGCAATGGCCTGGTATTAATCCTAAAATATTTAAAGATATTTATAATTCTTTAAGTAATAACTATGCGAAAACTGTTAAAAATTTTATAGATTTACAAATTTTTAATTTTTCTCAACCTTATCAATATTTTTCAATATTAAAAAAAAAATATTATTGTACCCTTATCCTAAAAGAATAGCTTTAATAGAAGGATTGAAAACATTATGTTCTGTCGATTTAAGAGAAAATATAAAAAAATTAACTGTTCCATTATTAAGAATATATGGTAATTTAGATCCTTTTATTCCTAATAAAATAGCCGATATTTTAGATGAAATAATACCAAATAGTTATTCTATTACCATTAATCAATCCGCTCACGCACCTTTTATCTCACAACCTCAAAAATTTTGTAAATGTTTGTTAGAATTTAAAAAATTATTATGATTTATAATAATATTATAAAGAAATATAATATTGGTATTGATTAAATTAATGAGTAAAAAATATATATAAACCACTAGCCCCCTAAACACGGGGTGCTATAATCATTTTAATTTAGTTAATATATTTTTAAAAAGGAATATCATCATCAAAATCAATTTGAGACTCATCATTAATAGAAATCTCTTTTTTATTGTAAGCACTAGATTTATTGAATTTCACATCACCTTTTTCTAATTTATTTTTTTCTTGCAATATCATATTATTTTTTTGTATATTTTCATTAGAAAATGAATTATGAACATTTCTATTTCCTAACATATGCATTGTTCCACTAATATTCACGATGATTTCCGTAGTATAACGATCTACGCTATTTTGATCTTGCCATTTTCTTGTCTGTAATGCACCTTCTATATATACTTGTGCACCTTTTCTAAGATACTCTCTGGCTATCTCTGCTAATTTCCCAAATAATACTACTCTATGCCATTCAGTTTTTTCTTTCATTTCTCCTGTATTTTTATCTCTCCATGTTTCAGAAGTAGCCAAAGTAATATTTGCTACAGCTCCACCATTAGGCATATAACGAATTTCTGGATCTTGACCTAAATTACCAATAAGAATTACTTTATTTATACCTCTACTTGCCATTTGTTTACCTACTCAGTAAATTTAATTACATAATCTTTTTTATAACATTTATATAATAGAAATGTCCTGTTATATCAGAAATGACATTACATAAATAAATACTTAAAATACTATATTCTACGACAGAATATTAATGAAACAAAAATAAATCTAATAATATATCAACATTTTATAAAAAATATTGATATTCTTTTCCCAAATAAATAATAACATAAAATCTATTAAGAAAAGAAATATAAAATGAAATTAATTCTCTAAAATAGAGAAAATTCTACCCATTAAAATTTTCTCTATTTTACATAAATAAACTAAATAATTTTTTATTTAAAAAAAGGAGAGTATATTCTCGATAATAAGAAAAATGAAATTATTCATTATTCATTAACTAGATCTCTGTTCTTAACTTCAACATCTGGATACAAATAATTTAAACTGAAAAACATAATATTTTCATTAAAAATTAATTGAATTAATATTTTAAACATCGGTTATTATTTCTTTAAAAATAATAGTCTTGACAGACTAGACAAATATTTTATAAAGAAAGGTAGTTAACATCATTTAAAATATCTAAAATACTAATTTTTTTACCAGATATGGTAAAAAAATATAAAAAGAATTAATACAAAAAATTTTAAAATAATTTAATCAAAAAGAAATAAAAGTATAAAATATAATTTTTACATTTAAAATTATTAAATATGAAAAATTTAGTAATTTTATCACTAAATTATGATCTTTTTATAGATTCAATAAATGCTTTAAATAATATATTCTACGATAGAATATGAATGAAAAAAAGATAAATTTAACAAAAATATGAGAAAAAATTTATAAAAACTAATCTCTTTAATATTATATCAATTTTAAAATATTTAATAAAAAATTAATAATAAAAATGTTACACATAATTTTTATTCATATAAAAATACCCATATGATATTTATCAAAAAATTTAAAAAAATATATATTATAATTTAAGAAAAAATATATTCTAAAAAAAAGAATACTTACTAAAAATACAGTAAAAAACCAATTCCAATCTGGTAAAATTATACTATTAATAGCCAATATCGAAATTAATTAAAAAATAAATTTAAAAAATTGAGTATTGTTTTTATTATTATAAAAATAAACATTTTTTTTTATAATAATAAAAAAAATTAATAAAAATGAAGACATATTTAAAAATACCAAATATAAATAGATTCATTATCATATAGTTTCTTATATTAAAATTAGGTTATAATTTTAAATCTATTCATTACATGATATTATAATATTAATTATGTCAGAAAATAAATTCTATAAAAAAAAAATAAAAGAAAACCAAATTCATAAATTTAAAATACCTCCTCATTCACTTGAAGCAGAGCAATCTGTATTAGGAGGTTTAATGTTAGATAATGAAAGGTGGGACACAGTTTCAGAACGCATTGTTGCTGATGATTTTTTTAGCCTTTCTCATCGTTTGATTTTTCGTGAAATGCAAAAATTACTAGATCTTGGTAATCCTATTGATTTGATCACCTTATCAGAATCTTTAGAACAAAAAGGAACTTTAGAAAGAGTTGGTAGATTTGCCTATTTAGCAGAACTATCAAAAAATACACCGAGTACTGCTAACATTACCGCTTATGCAGACATAGTCCGTGAACGTGCTGTAGTAAGAGAAATGATCTTAGTAGCTAATAAAATAGCTAATGCAGGATATGATCCTCAAGGAAGAAAAAGCGAAGAATTATTAGATTATGCGGAATCAAGAGTTTTCGAAATTGCGGAAAAAAGATCTAAAAAAGATTCTGGACCTAAAAATATCGAACAAATCCTTAATATGACTGTAGAAAATATAGAAAAATTATTTAAAAATCCACATGATGGTGTTACAGGGATCAATACAGGATACCAAGATCTAAATAAAAAAACATCTGGATTGCAACGTTCCGATTTAATTATCATAGCTGCACGACCATCTATGGGTAAAACTACTTTTGCCATGAATTTATGCGAAAATTCTGCTATGATTTACGATAAACCAGTGTTAATATTTAGTCTTGAAATGCCTGTTGAACAAATTATGATGCGTATGCTTGCATCTTTATCCCGAGTGAATCAATCTCATATTCGCACAGGAAAATTAACCGATGAAGATTGGTCTAGAATTTCTAGTACAATGAACATTTTATTAAAAAAGAAAAATATGTACATTGATGACTCTTCTGGTTTAACTCCTAGTGAAGTTCGTTCAAGAGCACGTCGTATATATCGTGAAAATAATGGTTTAAGTTTAATTATGGTTGATTATTTACAACTGATGAGAGTACCCTCGTTGTCAGATAATCGAACATTGGAAATTGCAGAAATTTCAAGATCTTTAAAATCTTTAGCAAAGGAATTACAAGTTCCTGTTATAGCATTATCTCAGCTTAACAGATCTTTAGAACAAAGATCTGATAAAAGACCTGTAAATTCGGATTTAAGAGAATCTGGTTCCCTTGAACAAGATGCTGATCTTATAATGTTTATATATAGAGATGAGGTATATCATGAAGATAGTGATCTCAAAGGTATTGCAGAAATTATCATAGGGAAACAAAGAAACGGCCCTATCGGAAAAATACGCTTAACTTTTAATGGTCATTGGTCTAGATTTGATAATTATGCTGGACCTCAATATAATGAAGAATAAAAGATTGATTTATATTATTTTTGCTAAATATTAATTTTACCTGTAATTCTAACTTGTTATACATCTATATATTGCATATGTTTTTATCAAAATAAAATATAAAAAATATATATTTAAATTATCTTTAACTAATTTTGTTATTAAAATAGTAGTATTTTTTATGTTATTTAAACAATGGAACATTCATATTGAATTAATAAATGTTAATCTAAATATATATTTTATAAATCGAAAAAAAACCATAAAAATCAAAATAAATTTTAATCAAACATATTCTGTATTAAAGTAATATTTTTTATCATGTATTTTTAATGAAATAAAATTATTAATGTCAAATAGTAGTAAAAATTATATTTAAAAATTCTAATAACTTTTTTTTTTAAAAAAAACAAAAAAACTGGAAAATAATGAACATAAAACTAGGTATAATAATGGATCCTATTTCTACCATTAACATAAAAAAAGATTCTAGTTTTGCTATTTTAATAAAAGCACAAGAAAAAAAATATACAATTTATTATATGGAAATTCATGATTTATTTTTAATAAAAAATAAAAGTTATGCTAAGAGTCGTCTATTAAGAATAGAAAAAAATAAAAAACAATGGTTCTTCTTAGGAAAAGAAGAATATATTCCATTATCTAGTTTAGATGTTATTTTAATGCGTAAGGATCCTCCTGTAAATATGCAATTCATTTACGCAACATATATTTTAGAAGCTGCAGAAAAATCAGGAGTATTGGTTATTAATAAGCCTAAAAGTCTAAGAAAATTTAATGAAAAAATATTTGCAACTGATTTTCCTGAAATTATACCTGATACTTTAATAACAAGTAATACTATTTTAATACGTCAATTTTTAAATAAACACCAAGATATAATCATAAAACCACTAGATGGTATGGGAGGTAGTTCTGTTTTTCGTGTAAAAAAAAATGATCCTAACACATCAGTAATTATCGAAACTATGACTAAATATGAAAAATCATATTGCGTGTTACAGAATTATTTACCTGAAATAAAAAAAGGAGATAAACGTATTTTTATTATAAATGGAAAACCATTTCCATGGTGTTTAGCTAGAATTCCAAAATCTGGTGAAACAAGAGGTAATTTAGCTGCTGGTGGCATTGGGAAACCAAAAAAATTAAATCAAGATGATTTTAAAATAGCCAATTACATTTCAAATGCATTAAAAAAAATGGGATTGCTATTTGTAGGAATCGATGTTATTGGAAATAAATTGATAGAAATTAATATCACCAGCCCTACTGGAATTTGCGAAATTGAATCACATTGTGATAAATCCATTACAGACTTAATTATAAATACCATTGAAAAAAAAATATTAAAAATGAAAAAATAAATACATAAATATATTTTTTATTTCTAGAGATTTAAACATGCTTATATTATCTTTTGATTTTGGAATAAAAAACATCGGTGTAGCTGTAGGACAAAAATTAACTTTTACAGCACATGCATTAAAATCTCTTCCAGCTAAATTTGGAGTTCCAGATTGGAATCAAATTGGTGCTCTTATATTAGAATGGAAACCGCAATTCATTGTGGTTGGACTACCATTAAATATAGATGGAAGCAAACAAAATATAACAAAAAAAACAGAAAAATTTGCAAAATTAATAAAAAAAAAATTTTCTTTACATGTAGAATTACATGATGAACGTCTAAGTACAATAGAAGCTAAGTCAATATTATTTGCACAAGATGGTTTTAAATCATTAAAAAAAAATAAAATACACTCTATTTCCGCAGTAATTATATTAGAAAGCTGGTTTTTTAACACGGGATATAAAAAAAATAATTTTTATTAAATTAAAATTAATATCTACAAATAAAAAAAATGTACTTTAAAAATAATTACCATGTTTTATATTACAAATACGTGAATTATAAATTCATAACATAATTAAAAATACTGACATGATAACTTTACCTCCTCTTAGCTTATACATTCATATTCCTTGGTGCTTTAAAAAATGTCCTTACTGTGATTTTAATACTTATGTAACAAAAAACAAAATTCCAGAAAAAGAATATATTCGTCATCTGATATTAGATTTAAAAAAAGACATAAATTTAACTTCAAATAGAATTATTAATTCTATTTTTATCGGTGGAGGAACACCTAGTTTATTCCATTACGAATCTATAAATATGTTATTAAAAGAAATAAAAAAATGTGTTTATGTTTCTCCATCAGCAGAAATTACAATAGAAACCAATCCTAAAGACATAGAATATAAAAAAATTCTAAAATACAAAGAAATTGGTATCACTAGACTTTCTATAGGTATACAAACTTTCAATGAAAAAAAATTACACATCTTATCACGAGATAAAGAATATATCGATATTCCTAATATTAAAACTATCATACATGATATTAAATTTAAAAACGTAAATTTTGATATAATGTACGGACTTCCATCACAATCGTTAAAAAATGCTTTATCAGATTTAAAAACAGCCATTTCTTTAAATCCTCATCATATTTCCTGGTATCAATTAACCATTGAACCCAATACTATTTTTTATAGTAAAAAATTAAATTTACCAAATTCAGAAAATATGTGGAAAATATGGAAAGAAGGTAGAAAATTATTAACTCAATCAGGTTATCAACAATATGAAATTTCTTCCTACGCAAAAAAAGGATACTATTGTAAACATAACATTAACTACTGGAAATATGGTGATTATGTAGGTATAGGTTGCGGTGCTCACGGTAAATTAACACAGAAAAATGGTTCTCTAATTAGAGTTATTAAAAATAAAGGTGTTTTCGATTTTATCAATGGAAAATATATAAATAAAATATATAAAGTAAAAGACCAAGATAAACCCTTTGAATATTTCATGAATACTCTAAGATTATTCCAACCAACATATCGAAAAAACTTTGTTAAATATACTTTTCTTAAAGAAAAATATATTAAAAAAAATATTGAATCTGCTATTTCCCAAAATTATTTACAAGAAACATTACTTACTTGGAAAACTACAAAAAAAGGGAAATTATTTTTAAACAACTTGTTAGAAATATTTTTGCATGACTGATATCATATTATTTTTTCAAAAAATAAATCAAATATAACTTTGTTTAAAATAATAGCTTTTTTTTCAAATTTAGTCACAGGACGATTTTTTGGTCTTACAATATAAGTATTTGTTTCTGATAAATTTTTATACCCTGGAATATAATTTATTATTTCAACAATGTTATCTGCATAACTTTGACAATCAGTAGCTACATGTAATGTACCACCTAAAACTAATTTTTTTAAAATTAAATTAATAAAATTTTTTTTCAAAAGTCTTCTTTTATAATGTTTTTTTTTATGCCAAGGATCAGGAAAAAATATTTGTACTTTAGATAATGTTCTATTTCTAATCATATATAACATTACTTCTTCTGCATCATGATATATAACCTTTAAATTTTTTATTTTCTTAAAATGTGCATATTTTAAACATTTTAAAAGACTATTTTGATGTACCTCAATACCTAAAAAATTTTTTTTATTGTTCTTCAAAGCAGTATCAACTAATGTTTTCCCTGTACCAAATCCAATTTCCAATACTACAGGAGATATAGTATTAAAAATCTTGTCAAAATTTATTTTTTCTATCTTAAATGATAAACCCAAAATAGGAAAAACATTCCTTATAATTTCTATACCAGAATCATTAATTTTTTTATTCCTGATAACGAAACTACGAATCTGACGCAAAAATACACCTTTATTATTATATTTCGGAATTATAATATTATTGACCATATTAAAATCTTTTTTTATCATTTATAAAATTATATAACAATATTATAATATAAAAAATTGGATTATCCTTAAATTTTATCTAAATAATATTACCCAACAATTATAAAAATTTATGCAAAATTAATAAAAATTTTATTATAATAGGATTGGAGATATATGAATACATTTTATAATTTCTATCAATTAATTATAAATTGGTACCATATTCATGGTAGAAAAAACCTTCCTTGGCAAATTAAAAAAACACCTTATAAAATTTGGCTATCGGAAATAATGTTACAACAAACACAAGTAAAAACTGTAATTCCGTATTTTAATGCCTTCATTCAAAAATTTCCAGACTTTAAAAGTCTAAAAAAAGCTTCTATGAACGAAATATGTTTTCTTTGGAGTGGATTAGGATATTATGCCAGAGCAAGAAATTTATATAAAACAACTAAAATTATTTCAGAAAAATATAAAAATAAATTTCCAGATAATTTTATTGAACTAATCCAATTACCTGGAATAGGAAAGTCCACTGCCGGAGCTATTTTATCATTGGCATTTGGATATTGCTACCCTATTCTAGATGGTAATGTAAAAAGAATTATTACTCGTTACTACGCAATTAATACAAAAATAAACGAAAAAAAAACAGAAAAAAAATTATGGAAAATTATTGACAATATTACACCAATACACAATACTGGAAAATTTAATCAAGCTATGATGGATCTAGGTTCTTTAGTGTGCACAAGAACAAAACCAAAATGTAATATTTGTCCATTAAATATCAATTGTATATCATTATCAAATAATAATTATGAAGATTATCCTAAAAAGCATAGTCACAAAAATATTTTAAAAAAAACTTTTTATTTTTTAATTTTACAATATAATCATTTTATATTCTTAAAAAAAAGACCATCATATGGCATATGGGCTAGTTTATTTTCTTTTCCGGAATTTTATAAAGAAATACATGCTCAATCTTGGCTAAATGGGAAAAATATTAAAAAAAGTAAAAAACAAATAATCAATCCATTTTACCATTATTTTAGCCATTTAAAATTATATATTATACCTATACACATAACTGTAAGTTTGTCACAAAAAAAAAATATTCATCATAACTATCATATTTGGTATAACCTTATAAATCCACAATTAATAGGTTTATCTAGTCCTGTTAAAAAAATTATAACCATTCTTAAAAACAATATGAGATAAAAATATCCAATGAATCGTATCATTTTTTGTAAATTTTTAAAAAAAGAAGCGGAAGGACAAGAATATCAAATATACCCAGGAACATTAGGAAAACGTATATATAATGAAATTTCTAAATTAGCTTGGGAAATATGGATGTCTAAACAAACTACGATAATAAATGAAAGAAAATTAAACATGTTAAATTTAAAAGACAGAAAAATAATAGAAAAACACATGGAAAATTTCTTGTTTAAAAATAAATAAATTTCTAAAATTCACTACTGGAACTAATCAATTCATAATCATTAAATACTTTTATTTTAAAATATATTTTATTAAAAACGTTGTAATATGGACTAATAGTATGATTACTACTGTAAACATATAAATTGTAATATAATGATTTAATCATTATATTAATAAAAATAGAAAAATTAAATAAAGTAAAAATAAATATTATGTTACCCATTAAAAAAGAAATTAAAAAATAATATTAATTAATTAAAAATTTAAAATATAACTCTCCAAATTTTCAGAATAAATTAATAATTCTTTTAATAAAAAAATTTTTTCTTCATCTTGATTATACTTTTTTAATAAAAATTTTATATTTAATCTATAATTAGACATTAATTTTTTATTTAAAACTGTATTACAATACTTTAACCATTTTTTGTTTTCATTATCTTTTAAAAAAACAGGAAAATTACGAGCCTTACAACGAAATAATATTTTTTTTATTCTATTGTCACGAAAAGAAAATTTATCATCAACATTATTTAATGGAAGTTGTATATGCAATTTTTCTATAATGCTTTTATCTTGATTACAAAAAAAAGAATCATAAATTGTCAAATCAATATCTTTTGGTAATACACCATGATTGTAGTTTAAAAAAAATAAAATATAATTTTTAATTGATGGTGTTTCCTTTAAAATGTATAAATTACTAAAACAATTTTGCTTATTAATATTTAATCTATTTAAATCTTTTTTTAAGAGACAATTTAAAGGAACTAATATCGGACATCTATTTAAATATATAAATAAAAATCCTAATGAAAATAATTCATTATAATTTAATGTTTTGGTATTCACTTGTTTTAAATAATTAATTAAACAAAGTATATTTTTAGTTAAATCAATACCTATCAATATATTATTATTTTTAGGATGTCGTAATATTGGAGATATTAAACTAATATTACTCCGAGAAGCACCAAATAATCCAGATACATAAAATACTGGTTTCATATTATTTATATCTATTAAATTTAATAATTTTTCTTTAGCACGTATTTCAAATAAAAATTTAAATAATTTTGCATTTTTTTCTTTTAAAAATTTTGCTAATAAAACAGTCGCATAAACATCCGATAGAGCATCATGCGCTGTAGTATGAGAAATATTATTTGCTTTACTAATGTTTTCTAATTTAAAACTAGGCATCCCTATTTCATTTATCGGCCAATTTATTCCATTAGGCCGAATTGCGTAATATGTACGCAAAACACCCAATAAATCCCAACGAGAATTGTTATTCTTCCAACTCCAAGAATAAGGATCTAATAAATTTCTATAAAAAATGTTTCGAGTTATTTCATCATCAAAACGAATATTGTTATAACCTATAATACAAGTATTACCTATATTAAAAATGTTATAAATATACTTAGAAAAATAAAATTCATTATAACCATCTAAAAATGTTTTTTGTGGAGTAATACCCGTAATTAATATTGCTTCAGGATTTGGTAAATAATCTATTGGAGGATAACAAAATGATATTTTTGGTTTATCAATAATGTTAAAATTAATATCAGTACGAATACATGCAAATTGTGAAGGTTTGTCTGAAGCAGGATTTGTTCCAAAAGTTTCATAATCATAAAAAAGAAACGTCGATACATTTTTTTTATATTTTTTAAAAAATTTTATCATAATCTTAAACTTACTATGAATAAAAAAATAATTTTCATCAAAAAATATTTAAAATAAAATATATAGAATCAAAAAATAAATTTAAATAAGATAAAATTAATAATCTTATAAAAAAATTTAAATTATAAAAATAAAAAAACATCAGTAGAAAAATTGTGTGGCTCCTCCGACTGGATTCGAACCAGTGACATACGGATTAACAGTCCGCCGTTCTACCAACTGAACTACAGAGGAAAATAAGATTTTATCACTATTTTTTTTATAAATCAATAAATTTTATTTATATACATATATACATATTAAAAATACTTTTACATATAAAATTAATAAAAATATATGGAATATTACTTGAAATATTATCATTAAAATAATAATATATATTAGCCTCAAAATAAAAAATTTGGCCCCTTAGCTCAGAGGTAAGAGCAGGCGACTCATAATCGCTTGGTCGCTGGTTCAAATCCAGCAGGGGCCAAAAAATATTTAATAAATTATTTAAAATTAAATCTTATGATATAAAATTTTTATTTTATATTAGATAAAATTATCTTTTTTATATTTATAAAAATTCTTACATGATTTATATATACATTTTTAATAAAATTTTTATAAAATAACAAGGTTAATAAAATGATAAATTGGAAACAAGAATTTATTAAGTTCTCTTTAAAAAAGAAAGTACTACAATTTGGTGATTTTAAATTAAAATCAGGAAGAAAAAGTCCCTATTTTTTTAATTCTGGGTTATTTTATACTGGAAAAGACATATCTAAATTAGGCAAATTTTATGCTCATGCCATAGTAGAATCAAAAATACAGTGTGATGTACTATACGGATTAGCTTATAAAGGAATTCCTATTGTAACATCTACATCTTTGTCTTTAAATCGAGATTATAATATCAATCTTCCTTTTTGTTTTAACAGAAAAAAAATTAAAAAATATGGTGAAGGAGGAACACTAATAGGTCATACATTCAAAAAAAATATTATAATTATAGATGATGTAATCACAGTTGGTACAGCTATTAAAAATTCCATGAAACACATTCAACAAAAAAGTGACATTACTATATCGGCAATAATTGTAGCATTAGATCGTCAAGAAATAGATAACGAAAATTATTCCGCTGTAAAAGAAATAGAAAACCTCTATAATTGTAAAGTAATATCTATTATTAATATACAAGATTTAATTAATTACCTGTCAGAAAAAAAAGATATGAAATATAATTTGGATAAATTATATGATTATCGTATTAAGTATGGTATAAATCAAAAAGAATTTTTTTAAAATTATTGATTTCCAGAATGACCAAAACCTTTTTTACCTCGTTCGGTAGTTATAGTAAAATTATTTACTAAATTAAATACTGGACGAATAACAGGTAAAAAAACCATTTGTGCTATTCGGTCGCCAGGTTTTACTATATATTCTTTCTTACTTCTATTCCAAATAGAAACCATGATCTGACCTTGATAATCAGAATCTAATAAACCTACCGAATTACCTAACACAATGCCAAAAATATGCCCTAAACCGGAACGAGGTAAAATCATGGCAGTGATTTCAGGATCAGAAATATGAATAGCAATTCCAGTAGGCAATAAAATTGATTCCAAAGATGACAATTTTATTTTTTTTTTTACACATGCTCGTAAATCTATAGCTGAAGAACCCTTAGTAACATAATTTAAAAATGGAAAAATTGTACCAATCCTAGAATCTAAAATTCTAATATCAATTTTTTTATTCATAATATTATTTTTTACAATAGTTCGTTATTAATTTTATATTTATTAAATATTATATCATATAATTTTGTATTGGTTGCAGCAAAAAATCCTGGATTAAAAAAATCCAACTTAGGATAATAATTTAAAGGTATTTGATTCCACGTATTTACTATACCCCCAGCAGCGGTTACTAAAGCATCTCCAGCAGCTGTATCCCAAATTTTAGTTCTTCCAAAACGGGGATAAAACTGTATTTTACCTTCTGCAATTAAACAAAATTTAAAAGAAGAACCTATTTTAATTATTTCATAAGATCCTAATTTTTCTAAATAATTATCAATATTATTATCTGGATGGGAATAACTTAACGCAATACGCGGTGGAATATTATCATAAACATGAATTTGCTTTGTATGTCCTTTTTCTTCTTTCCAAGATTTATTATTATCTGTATAGTACAATATTTTAAAAAAAGGGACATAAATCACACTAAAGACAGGAATTCCTTTTTTAATTAATGCAACATTAACTGTAAATTCGCATCGTTTATTTAAAAATTCCTTAGTACCATCTAATGGATCAATTAACCAATATTTATTCCAATTTTTATTTCTATTCCAATCGGATAAGTTTTCTTCAGACAACAAAGGAATTTCTGGATAAATTGTTTTTAATCTATTTTTAATTATATTATCTGCTATTTTGTCTACTTTAGTTACAGGAGATCCATCTGATTTATAAGAGATATTAATTAATTTTATTCTATTATAATATTGCATTATCACACTACCTACTTCTTTAACTAATTTAAAAATTTCATTTAACATTTAATTAAACTCTTTTATTCAGAATAGTATGATAGCACATTTTAAAACATATATGTTTCATCCTAAGATTTAGAAACAATATGTATAGTAATCATTACACTCACTTCATTATGAGGATGAAATATTACTTGATGTTCACCTATATAACGCAATTTACCATTCGGTAAACGAATTTCATTCTTATTAACGGAAACACCTAATAAAGTTATCGCTTCTGCGATATCACGAGTTCCTATGGAACCAAATAATTTACCTTCTTCTCCGGATTTAGCTTTTATAATTATTGATTCAATTGAATTTATTTTTTTTGCCTTAGATTGAGCAATATATAATTTATTAGCTATTTTTTCTTTCAATTTAATTTTTTGTAATTCAACAATTTCAATATTTTTTTTAGTAGCTAAAATGGCTTTTCCTGTCGGTAAAAGATAATTTCTCGCATACCCTGATTTTACATCGATTAGTTCACCTAAATTACCTAATTTTTTTACTTTAGAAAGAAGAATAACTTGCATTAATAAATCCTCTTTATTTTTCCATTAAATAATTATTGATGTTGATCTGTATATGGTAATAAAGATAAATATCGAGCTCTTTTGATAGCACGAGATAATTGACGTTGATATTTAGCTTTAGTTCCAGTAATTCTACTAGGTACAATTTTACCACTTTCAGTTATATAATTTCTTAAGATAGAGATATCTTTATAATCTATTTCTTTTATTTTTTCTGCTGTAAATTTACAAAATTTACGACGACGAAAATAACGAATCATCTTAATATATTCCTTTTTTAACATAAAAATAGTATCGATAATAATACTAATTATTTCATTAATATTTTATAATTATATATATAAATACATATAATTATAATTATGCTAACAAATCTTCTTTTTTATCTTTTTTATCTTCTTTTGTTTTTATCATAGGAGAAGGTTCTATTATTGCCTTTTTCATACGAATAATAATATTACGTATAATAGCAGTATTAAATCTAAAATCATTTTCTAATGTGCGAATAAATTTAGAATCAATTTCGATATTCATTAATACATAATGTGCTTTATGTAATTTATTAATAGAATAAGCTAACTGACGTCTTCCCCAATCTTCTAATCGATTAATAGCACCGCTATTTTTTTTTATTAAACGCTTGTATTTTTCAATCATAATTGGAACTTGTTCACTTTGATCAGGATGAACCATAAATATTATTTCATAATAACTCATTATATTGCTCCTTTTAAAGATTAATTTTTTAAAAATAAATTTTTATAAAAAAAGGAACTGTATAAAAAAATAATTGCGTTATAATCATAATATATCTCAGTAAACAAAAAAACTCAATACATGATATTTCATAAAATTAAAAAATTTTTATATAAAAAATCGTACATATTTTGTTAAAAATTTAAAATTACTAAAATTAAAAATTAATATTTTTATATAAATAAAAAATGTAATACAAATTTTCAACATCATTTTTTTAAATTGTGCTATATGCGGAATATAAAACCAATTATATATCACCTTTCATTATTTAAACGTTTAACGAATGATTTAATATTATTAAATCTTTACGATCAGGACCTGTAGATATAAAATCAATTGGTGATTCTGTCAATTCTTCTATTCGTTTAACAAAATTTTTTGCTGCTAAGGGTAATTTAGATAAAGAATTAACACCTAAAGTACTCTCCTGCCAACCAGGTATAGTTTCATAAATTGGTTTTATCCCATTCCAATCATTAACAGAAAATGGAGTACTAGTAATAATAGAATTATTTTTTAACAATTTATATGCTGTACAAATTTTAATTTCCTTTAATTTATCGAGTACATCTAATTTTGTTAAACATAAAGCTGATAAAGAATTAATCCTTATGGATCTTTTTAACGCAACTATATCTAACCAACCAGTTCTTCTTCGTCTTCCTGTTGTAGAACCAAATTCAGATCCGTATTTACAAAAATAATCATCTAATTCATGAAATACTTCTGTTGGAAAAGGACCGAAACCTACACGAGTAGTATAAGATTTTACAACTCCAAGTATATAATCAAAATTTAAAGGCCCAATTCCAGAGCCAGTACTAGCCCCTCCAGAAGTACTATTAGACGATGTCACATAAGGATAAGTTCCATGATCAATATCTAATAAAGTACCTTGTGCTCCTTCAAATATTACTAATTCCTTACGTTTCATAGCAACATGCAATAAATCTGGAATATCCGATATCATACTAATTAATTTATCAGATAAAGTTAAAACATCTGTTACAATATCAGCATAGTTTACAGGTTTTTCTTGATAAAAATGTATTAACTGATGATTATAATAATCTACTACTTTTTTTAAACGAATAGAAAAATTCTTTTTATCTCGTAAATCACCAATACGTAATCCACGTCTTGCAACTTTATCTTCATATGCAGGACCAATTCCTCGTTTAGTCGTCCCTATAGCATTAATTCCATTTTTTTTCTCTCTCGCTACATCCAACTGAACATGATAAGGCAAAATTAAAAAACAATTTTCAGAAATTAATATTTTATTTTTAGTAACGATACCTTGTTTTTCTAAACCTTTAATTTCGTCCATTAATGCAAAAGGAGAAATTACAACACCATTTCCTAATAAACTTATTACATTTTTATGTAAAATACCCGAAGGAATAACATGAAGAACTATTTTTTTACCGTTAATAACTAAAGTATGTCCCGCATTATGTCCTCCTTGATACCGTACAACATATTTTGCTTTTTTAGTTAATACATCTACGATCTTACCTTTTCCTTCATCACCCCATTGGGCACCTAATATAATAATATTCTTATACATAAACTTTAAATAACCTATTTAAAAAAAAATAATTTTTATATAAAAATGCAATATGTATCAATGTATTAAATATTTTCAATAAATATATTTTAGTAACATGATATGAATATTACATGATTTTATTTTTTAATGATAATTTTTGATTAATATCAATTAACCATGTTTAACTTTTTCTATATATATTTAAAAAAATATTATCTGCATTTATTATTAAATTTCTCTCACTACAAAAATTTTTTCTATAAAATTCAAATATTTTAAGAAAACGATAAAAATGAGGTTCTTTAATGAAAAAATCAGAAAGCAATTTTAATGAAGTAATTTCTCCTGTTTCTCGAATAAGTAATCCTTTTCTTTGTGCGTCAGATAATATTTTCATCACTTTATAATCAGCATCTAATTTAATTTTTTTAGCTATAATTTGTCCTTTTAAAGTTTCGTTATTAGAAACAAATTTATTTTCTAATATCATTAGATTATATATTTCATTTAGTGTTTTAGCAGATAAATTTATTTTTTTTATGGATACATCAATTATTTTTATCCCTAAATTTGTTAAATTAATACTGCTTATTAATTTTTCAGAAGAAATATATTTTTCTGCAATCATATTATTTTTAAAACAATATGATTTAAAAAAATAATCATTAAAAAAAAATGGATAAAAATTAAAAATTTTGTTTGTATTTTGATAAAACAATTTTTTTTTATATAAAATAAATTTATTTTTATTTAACTTTTTTATAGTTTGATTTAATATATCATTAAATTTACGTTTTAAAACAATTTCTGTTGAATAAATTTTATTACCTTCAGTAACTAAATAATAACGACCAAAATCATTTATTTTCCATCTAATATAAAAATCCACAATAAAATTTTTCTTCTCTTTAGAAGTAAAAAAATAAGATCTATTTTCCGTTGTATGTAGTTGAATATTTATTTTTTTTACTAAATCTATTAAAGGTAATTTAAGATGTAATCCTGGTTTATAAATTAATACTTTTTCATCTTTATCTTGCACTATTTTCCCAAATCGTAATATAATTCCACGCTCTTCTTCTTTAATTAAAAAAAAACTAGTGCACAAAATAAAACAAAAAATACTTAATAATGAAATATAAATTCTATTCATGTGTTTTATATACCCATATATTTAACAATGTTTTCTATATCTTTTAAAATTATACGAAAATTTTTTTTAAAATTTTATAAAAAAATAACCAATATGATTAATCTTTAAAAAAAAAAGAATAAAATTTCGTATTGTTACTGAATGGACAATAAAAGTATGAATTATTTTGACAAAAATCTTATAAAAAATTATTTAATAAAATAATTAATTTAATTTTATTTTTTCTATTTATTAAAATTTGTAAACACAAATTAACGTAATTTTTACCTATTTAATATAAATTTTCCATAAAAAAAATTCTTTTTATTTTATATTTATAAAATATTTTAGAAAAAAAGATTATATTTCTCTTAAACGTTACTATTTTATATATATTGTATAATTTAGACTGTCTTAAAATATAATCAGATTTATTATTAGCTAAAAAAATAACTTCATCTGCATAACTTTTAGCTTTATTGATATATTCTTTTTTCTTTTTACGAGCTAATTGGATTAAATCTAATGAATGTCTTATTTCTTTTGGAAAATCAATTTTTTTAAAATTTATATCTATAATTTTTATACCCAATTTGAATAATGTTATTTTTTTTTCTATTTCTTTCTGTATGATTTTTTTAATAATATTGTTATCTTTTGTTAAAATTTTATCTGTAGTAAAACATCCTATTACATTGTATAAAACACCATTAGTTATTTGCCGCATAATTTCATCAGGATTTGTAACTGAAAAAAAATAATCTTTGACATTTACAATTTTATATTCCATATTTGTTTCTATATTTAACAGTTTTTGTTCTGCATTTAATAATAAATTAGATGATGTCATTCCTGTTACTGTCGCAACGTCAACGTATTTTACTTGTTCAATAAAAATTGGTCTCCAATGTAATCCTGGATTTACTATCCGACTAAATTTACCCAAATTCGTCACCACTCCTTGTTCAGTTTCTTTCACAATATAAAATCCTTTAAAAAATAATAATAACGGAATAAATATCAGTATCGTAATAATTGGAATTTTAATATTTTTAGATGACCCAAGATTTTTACTATTATTTTTTATTAAGTTTTTTAATATAACAAAACATTTTTTTATATTAAAAAAAAATATTTTATTAGATTTATATTTTTTTAGGTTCTTTTCTAATTTTTTATTTTTTTTTCTCCATGGATTACCATTCGATCCATCATCACTGGGTTCATTCCAAACCATATTAATACTCCATTTTTATAAAATTAATCACGTATTATCAAACTTATTCATATATAAGTTTGTATACTAATATAAAAATTTATCTACCATAAATAAATCATTTACTGAAATATTAGTTTCAAATTTGTTTATATCGAGATATAATATTTAATAATTACTTAATAAAAATTAATTCATTTTTTTAAAAAAATAGATAAAAAATTACATCAATGAATAAAATACATTATTCTTTTATATCTATGATTATTTTGAAATTTTTTCACGTAAAATAGATTCTAAATTTATTTAAATATGTAGTTAATATTCACTAACATCATTTTTATAAAAAATAAATATATTTAAAATTATGCAAGGAAACATATATTAGATAATTATATTAGATTTAAATTTTTTAAAAATCTTTAATATTTGATTAACAGATAAATTAATATCATCATTATATATATAATGAATATTATTCCATCTTTTTAACCATGTCATTTGACGTTTAGCTAGATGACGGGTAGCTGTAATAGATTGTTCAAACATCTCTCTATAACTTAAATGACCAGATAAAAATTTCCACATCTGAGAATATCCTATTCTATTAATAGAACATGAATTAATATTCAATTTTTTTCTATTAAATAAATCTTCAACTTCTTTTTGAAACCCTAAATCTAACATTTTTCTAAATCTACGTTCAATATTTTCGTATAACAAAAACATATTTCTTGGTATTAATGAAAATTGAATTACTTTATAGGGGAAATTATAAGTAGATTTTTTTATTAACGCAGATAACGTTTTTCCTGAAATTAAAAAAACTTCTAATGCCCTTATGACCCTCTGTAAATCATTAGGATGAATTCTGTCTGCCGAAATTGGATCAATTTCTTTTAATTTCTTATGTAAAGCAATTTCACCAATAATTTTTACTTCTTTTAGTAAATCACTACGCAATTCTATATTAGCAGACGGTAACGGTGCTAAACCTTTCAACAATACTTTATAATACAACATTGTTCCCCCTACCAATAAAGGTATTCTTTTATGGTTAACAATATCTGATATTGCTTCTAAAGCATCTTCTTTAAATTCACCTACCGAAT